>DATGJM010000001.1:0-14256 GCA_035295205.1 Solirubrobacteraceae bacterium
GCGAACCTGGGGAGTGTCGGGTCGGGACTCGCCTCACCGTTCCGATGCGAGCGGCTGCTCCATGGCCGGCGTGTCCGGCGCCTGCTTGTACGGCTGCTCGGGCTCCACGTGCTCCTCGTGGTAGACGCTCTCGGCGTTGACCGCCCAGATGTCGTGCTTGGTGCCCAGCAGGATGTTGTCCACCGCTCGCATTGCCGTGAGCATCGAGTGATCGGAGTTGTTATAGCGGTGAAGGCCGTTACGCCCGACCTGGATCAGGTTGGGCACGCCCTGGAGCCACGACCGGATCGTGGCCACCCGCTCGGAGTACTCGGCGTCGTAGATCGGATAGGCCTTGAAGACCCTGGCGACGAAGCCGAACTTCACCTTCTCGGCGCGCGCCAGGCCGAGCTGCTGGATCTCGCGCGTGGCGAACTTCACCAGCTCCTCGTCGTCCATCGTCCACAGCTCGTCGCCTTCGAAGCAGAAGTACTCCATTCCGATCGAGGCGTCCTGCTCGTTCGGCACCATCCACGGGCTCCAGGACTTGAAGTTCTGGATGCGGCCGACCTTCACCCCGGGCTCGTGGATGTAGATCCAGTTATCGGGGAACAGGTCCTCGCCGTCGATCACCAGCAGCACGGTCAGGAACTCGCGGTAGCGCAGCCCGCGCGCCGCGTCGCGGATCTCGCCCGGAGCCTCTGGCGAAGCGATCCCGACGGTGGTCCGCAATGGCAACGACGAGATCACGTAGGACGGGTGCAGGGTCTCGCCGCCCGCCACGACCTCGGACACGCGCCCATCAGGCCCCAGCACCAGCCGCGTGACGGGAGAGTTCAGCCGTACCTCGCCGCCCTGCGCCCGGATGTCGGAGGTCATCTGCTCCCACATCTGCCCCGGCCCGTAGCGCGGATAGTTGAACTCGGAGATCAGCGACTTGATCTTGTTCCCGCGGTTGCCGAAGAAGGCGGACTTGGCGGCGGAGAAGAACGACAGGCCCTTGATCCGCTGGGCCGCCCACTCGGCGCGGATCTCGGTCGTGGGCACGCCCCACACCTTCTCGGTGTAGGACTTGAAGAACTGGTTGAACAGCCAGCGGCCGAAGCGGTTGGATACCCATTCCTCGAAGGTGTCCTCGTTCCCCTTCGGCTTCACCGCCGCCCACAGGTACGAGAGCAGGGCCTTGGTCAGGTCGACCGGGCCCAGCTTGCGAATCACGTCCATGCCCTGAAGCGGGTACTCGAGGAACTTCTTGTTCCAGTAGATGCGCGACTGCCGCGGGCGCTTGAGGAACTCCTCCTTCATGATCTCGTGCCAGAGGTCGTCGACCTCCTTGACCTTCGTGAAGAAGCGGTGGCCTCCGAGGTCGAAGCGGTATCCGTCGCGCACCTCGGTGCGAGCGATGCCGCCGACCATGTCGGTCGACTCGAGCACGATCACCGGCTTGCCGTGCTTGGCCATCAGGTAGCCGGCCGTGAGCCCGGCCGGTCCCGCGCCCAGCACCACAACCGGATGCTCGGGAGTGATGTCAGGCGAAGGCGAAGGCGAAGGCGAGGGCGTCGTTTCAGTCATGAGACCTTCTTGTAGAGGACGGCGCTGTCTGCCACGCAGCACGCGCCGCGGTAACTGTGCGGTGCCCAGGCCACAGGTCTGAGGCTGGGGTCAGACTGCAGGAGCGAGCCCCACTGGGCCGAGCGTCTGCGAACGAGGAGCGTCCAGGGGGCCTCCCAGTTCTTCACGCCCTCGAGGATCGGGCGCACGAACAGCACTTGCTGTCCGGGCCTGAGGCTAGCAATCAGCGACTTTTCGGTCGCCTGCCAGTCGGTGTGCTGCAGGCGTGACAGCGCGTCCACCCAGTCCATGTAGCGCGGGTCCTTGACCGGTCCGAGGATGTTCGCGTAGCGCAGGCCCGACGGTAGGTAGTACCAGGACAGCGGCAGCTGCTCGGGCTGGCCGGAGATCACCAGGTCCCCGGGGTGCATCAGCGGCGTCATCTCGCCGCCGACGTCGCGCATGTCGCTCTTGTACTGCGGTGTGTAGGAGGCGACGTGGACGATGAACAGGATCGAAGCCAGCACGGCGAGCACGCCGACCACTCCGGCCCGGGCGCAGCCGAAGGCGGCCAGCAGCAGCATCGCCCCGAGCAGCGGCGCCATGTATCGGGAGACCCAGGCGGGGGCGATCTGTGAGGCGATCCAGGCGAGCGCCAGCGTCGCCACGGGCAGCGCGATCAGCGACCACATCATCGTCGCGCGCGGAGTGCCGCGCCCGCCGCGCTGCATGAACCAGATCAGTCCGAGGATCGTCGCGAAGACCAGCGCAACGGTCACGCGGTCGCCGCCCATCAGGTCGCGCGATACCTGCACGGCCGCCCCGAAGCGGGGTGAGTGATCCCAGGGGGCGCCGGTGTGGGCGGCCTGGTAGAGGAAGTTCGGAAGCCAGGGCAGGAACAGCACCCCGGCGCCACCGAAGGCCAGCACCGCATCGCGGACGATGCCCCGTCGGTCGTCGCTGGCCCGCCAGATCGGGTACAGCGACAGGAACGCGCCGGCGCCGAAGAAGATCCCCCACGCGTGCGTGTAGAGCATCAGGGCCTGGGAGACCGCGAACAGGATCAGGTACTTACGCCGCCGGTAGACGAAGCCGTGCAGATAGCCGGCCGTCGCCAGCAGACCCAGCAGCCCCATCAGCGAGTACATGCGCGTCTCCTGCGCGTACTGGGTGAAGAAGGCGTTGAACGCGAACAGCGTCGCGGCGAAGTAGCCGACGCGGCGTCCGAACAGGCTCCAGCCCGCCCACATGCCGACCGGGATAGTCAGCATCGAGAACAGCAGCGACATCGCGTGGGTCGCCGACTCGCCGGCCCCGAAGACCGACATCCACACGTGCAGCATCAGGTAGTACAGCGGCGGCGAACCGTCGTGGCGCAGGATCCCGGGAATCGCGCTCAGCGAGTGGGACGAGATCCCCACGGTCAGCCCCTCATCCATCCAGAACTGACCGTGGATGTAGAGCGTGCGGATGTAGAGCGAGGGGAGGATCAGGATCACCAGCAGCCCCGCCGTCTGCATCCACACCGGCAGGCCGAGAACCCGCGCCCACAGGCGGCGGACGGCCGATCGCGACGTCGAGTGAACCGGCGGTGCCGTGACCGTGGCCATCAGAGGCTCGCTCCGGACCCACACTGCGCGAACACGCGGAAGGTCTTGGTGAGCGCCACCGGCCGGTACCGGGTGCCCGGCCACATCCGCAGCGACGGCAGCATGTGCGAGCCGCGATTCGCCGCGGCTTGGAAGATCACGTTGGGCGCCGGCGGCACGGCCTGTCCGGTGTTCGGAGAGGCCTCGATGCGCAGGATCGGGACGCCGAGGTCGTACGCCACCATTGGCACCTGGAAGCCCTCGGTCATCACCGAGCCGCAGGCCAGCACCTTGCTCGGGCCGCCGAGCTTGGCGATCGCGGCCTCGGCTCCGCTGCGCAGCCGCGCCTGGTAGGCGAGGATCCCGTGCGTGCGCTGGATGCTGATCAGGTTGTTGCCTACCCAGTTCGGGAACAGGGCGTAGATCGCGAGCAGCAGGGCCACCGCGGCCGAGGTCATGAGCGGAGCGCGTCTCCGGCGCCTGATCAGCTGGGCCGCGAGTTCGGCCGCGCCCCAGGCGAAGACCACCGCGCCGACGATGTCGATCAGGCTCGCTCCGAGCACCAGGTAGCGGTCGTTTCCGGAAAAGCCGGCCTGAGTCATGAACGCGATCAGCACGAACCACCCGAACCCGAGCAGCGCCGCCCCGAGCACCGCTGCCATGGCGTGCTCGCGGGCGCCGGCCAGGCGCCAGGATTCCCGCTCAGCGCGCGCGCGGAACAGCAGCGCAGCCGAGGTCACGGCTCCGATCAGCGCCGCGATCTTGATGCGCAGGAGCATCCAGGGCCACGCATGGTTGACGAGCTCAGAGCAGAACGGGCAGTGGGCGAAGGCGGCGCTGTTCGAGCGCGGCTTCTGTGCCCGGCTGACGCCGCGCAGGAAGTGGCCGGAGCCCCAGTACTCGGGCAGGAACCAGAGCACGGGGATCAGCGCGAACAGCCCGATCACGAGCTTGCGGGCCCCAGGATCACGCCAGAACAGCCACAGCCCGTACGGCCCCCAGAACAGCCAGATCTCCGGCCGGTCGAGCGCGGCCGCGAAGCCGACGGCGAAGGCCTGCCGCGGGCGGCCGTCGAGGTGGCGTTCGACGGCGATCAGGACGGATGCCGTCATCAGGCCCTCGGAGTAGCCGAGCGCGTTGTCGGAGACGAAGCCTCCGGATAGCACGAACGAGATCGCTGCCAGCGCGCCCGCCAGCAGCGCCGGAAGCAGAGCGGCCGATCCTTCGAGGGAGCCGTAGCGGGTGCCCAACCCCCGGACGAGCGTCATCGCCACCTTGAACACCATCACCGAGGCCATCACAGCACCGGCCCGCGCGATCATCAGCCACAGGTCCGGCGCGGCCTTGCCGAACAGCGCGAACACCGTCGTGAACAGCATCGGCAGCGGCTTCCACGTCGGGCCGCCCGTGGTCTGGAGCTTCAGGTGGATGATCTCCCGTCCCCAGAGGATCCACGACCATGGGTCGTAGCTCGGGGTCGAGGGGACGGCGAGCGAGACCGCGCCGATCAGCAGCGCCGCCCCGAGCAGGCCGAGGTAGAAGCGGGCGCTGGTGGCACCGGCGGTCAGCGACTCGCGCCGCGCAACCATGGGCGCGGGCATAGCGGTAGTGGCCAGCTCTGCTGTACGGACAGACACGAGAACGGAAATCGGGTGCCGCGTCGCGAACACGGCGGGCACACGGCTGCACCGCGCACCGGGGGAAGGGGGATTCTAGTGGGGACTCAGCCCTTGATGCCGACCGCCATACAGGCCTCGATCGCGTTCAGCTCGCTGTCCGGCGCATCACCGGGATAGAGCAGCGCGCTGCCGATCACCTCGGCGCCCTGGGCATGGTCCTGGATCTGGTCGTAGATCGCGGCGCCGGGCGAGGGATCGAAGTGAACACGAACCTGCCCCGCAATCAACATGTCGGTGTTACCGACCAGTTGCACCGGGATCTTGTCCGCCTGCAGGCAGGCGACGTGGTCGCCGAGGATCGTCCGCTGGTCGTCGACCACCCCGCGGCTTGCGGTCGGATTGCGAGGCTTGACGTTGATCGCGCCACAGGCCGACAGCGCCAGCGCGACGGCGGTCAGAGCAACGATCATCACCGCGCGAGTAGCGGACATGCGGTCTGAGGGTAGAGGATGATCTCGCTGTGACCCCGCTCGCCGTGCTGCATGGACCGCTGCCCAAGGTGGGCGTGCTCGTGCTCGCGGTGCTCGCCGCAGGCGCGCTGCTGCTCCCCGGGCTGCGCGCGCATGCCGCATCCGTGCTCGCCGCGCTCGTGCTCGCTCCGGTCCTGCTGCTCGGCGAGATCTGGCACTCGCCGCAGCTCTCGATGGTGCATCGCCACCCCGCCCTGGCGGCGGCTGCCGGCCTGATGGTCGCCGCGCTCGTCGCGGGCCTCGCATGGGCGATGCTCAGGCGGCGCTGGCTCGTCGCGCCGCTCGTCGTGGCGACGCTGCCGTTCCGGATCCCGATCCAGGCCGGCGGCAAGACCTCGAACCTGCTCGTCCCGCTCTACGTGGTCGTCGGAGCTGGGGCGCTGGCCTTCGTGCTCGAGGCATTCCGGGCGCCTGACCGCGAGCGTCCGCGCCCGCCGGCGGCCGTGGTCTGGCTCGAGCGGCTTCTGGCCCTGTCCGTCGTCCTCTACGCGGCGCAGTCGCCCTACTCCCCCGACTTCGAGACGGCGCTTCAGCAGATGGTGTTCTTCTACGTCCCGTTCACGCTGATGTTCTGCCTGCTGCGCCAGGTTCAGTGGACGCCGCGGCTGCTGCGGGGATGCTTGGAGCTGCTGGTCGGGCTAGCGCTGCTGTTCGCGGCCATCGGGTTCGTCGAGTACGCGACCAAGACGATCATCCTGAACTCCAAGCTGGTCGTGGAGAACGACCTTCACACGTACTTCACGGTGAACTCGGTGTTCTTCGACCCGAACATCTTCGGGCGCTTCCTCGCGCTGGTGATGGTCGCGCTCGCCGCCGTTCTCCTGTACACCCGCAGGCCATCGCGTCAGCTGGCGCTGACCGCGGCGCTGGCGGTCCTCTGGGCGGGACTGGTGCTCACGCTCTCGCGCTCCAGCCTGGGCGCGCTGCTCGCGGGGCTCGGCACGCTGGCCGCGCTGCGCTGGCGCGTGGCGCGGACGATCGCGATCGGCGTGGCCGTGGTGGCAATCGCCGCCGTCGTGCTGCTCAGCCTCCGGACCACGTTCGGTCTGAACCAGGGCCTGAATGGCGCCTCGAGCGGGCGTGCCAGCCTGACCAGCGGCGGCATCCACATGTTCGCGCAGCGCCCTGTGTGGGGCTGGGGCTCGGGCTCGTTCGTGACCCAGTACCGGCTCGAACACCCCGGCACCGCCAACACGATCGCCGCCTCGCATACGATCGCGGTCACGATCGCGGCCGAGCAGGGGGCGATCGGCGAGCTCACCTATATCGCGCTCGTGCTCACGGCGGCGTTCGTGCTCCTGCGCGGCGCCCGCGGCGATCCGTCGCGCGCTGCGATCGGCGCGGCGTTCGTAGCCCTGATCCTGCACTCGAACCTCTACGCGGACTTCCTCGAGGACCCGGTCACCTGGACGCTGCTGGGGATAGGCGCCGCGCTCGCCGGCGAGCGGCTGCTCGAGGCCCCGGTTCGGCGACGATCAGGCCTCGCCGCCGAGGCCGCCGGCGAGCCGCAGCAGCAGCTCGTGTAGCTGGGCCCGCTCCTCGTCGCTCAGCGCCGCCAGCAGCTCCTGCTGGGACCGGCGTGCGACCTGTCGAGCACGGCCGAGGACCTCGAGTCCCGCGTCGGTCAGGTGCAACGCGTGCGCGCGGCGGTCTGAGGGGTGGCGCCGGCGTTCGACCAGACCCCGTCCCTCGAGCTCATCGATCGCTCCGACCATCGAGCTCGGGTCCATCCCGACGGCCCGGCACAGCGCGAGCTGCGTGATCGCGCCCTCCGCTTGGAGCATGTTCATCACGCCGAACATCCGGGGCGTGAGCTCGAGCGGCAAGAGGTTCTCGGCGAACCTGCGCCGGGTGATATCGCCGATCCGGCTGAGCAGGAAGCCGGTGTTGCGGGCCAGCGCGGGGTGGGGCGTGAAGCTCATAACAGAATTTTAGCTTGCGCTCCGAATAGTTGTTGCTACAAATCATTGGCGACACGAACCAATGGGGAGACAAACATGATTCGGATCACTCGGTGGGTCCTGGCCCACAAGCGCGTGGTCGCGGCGTTCTGGATCGCCGTGACATTGGTCGGGATGGCCACCGTGGGCAAGTCGACGAGCGCGTTCAGCAAGAAGTTCAACGTCCCCGGCCGCGAGGGCTTCGTCACCAACGCCCAGATCAAGCGCCTGCTGCACACCGGCGGCGACGTCGCGCCCCTGCTGGCCGTGGTCACGATGCCCGAGGGCACGACCGTGAGCTCGCCGGGCGTCGCGCAAGCCCTCGGCAGCGTCGAGCGGCGCCTTCACGAGGTCATTCCCGGAGTCAGGACGGCGTCGCTTGCCGAAACGCAGAGCCGTGCCCTGGTCTCGGCGGACGGGCGCACCACCTACGTGCTCGCCTATCCGCCGCCGGACAACGAGTCCTTCGGTAACAACACGCGAGCGGCCAAGGCCGCGACGGCCGCGCTGCGCGGCGTCACCGTCGCCGGAGCGCCGGTCTACGTCACCGGATTCGATGCGCTCCAGAGCCAGACGGGCGGCTCGGGCGGTCCCGGCGTGCTGCTCGAGAGCGTGCTCGGCGGGCTTGGCGCGCTGGCCGTCCTGGCGTTCGTTTTCGCCTCGCTCCTGGCCTTCGTGCCGCTGGCCATGGCGATCGTCTCGATCATGGCCACGTTCCTGGTCCTCTGGGGCGTGACCGCCGTGAGCGACGTCTCGATGATCGTCGAGTTCCTCGTCGCGCTGATCGGGCTGGGCGTGGCGATCGACTACTCGTTGCTGGTCGTCGTTCGCTGGCGCGAGGAGCGCGCGCACGGCCATGACGGTGACGAGGCGGTCGTGCGGGCGATGCAGACGGCGGGGCGGGCGGTCGTGTTCAGCGGCACCACCGTCGCCATCGGCCTGCTGGCGATGATCGTGCTGCCGCTGCCCTTCCTGCGCTCGATCGGCTACGCCGGCATGCTGATCCCGCTGATCAGCGTGATCGTGGCGATCACGCTGCTGCCGATCGTGCTCGCCAAGCTCGGCCCGCGGCTCGACTGGCCGCATGTCCGCAACGACGAGCGGGCGAGCCGCGCGTGGACCGGGTGGGCGCAGCTCGTCGTCCGGCGCCGCTGGATCGCCGCCGCGGCCGCGGCGGTGGTGCTCGCGGGCCTCGTCGTGACCGCGCTCAGCCTCCAGCCGGGGGCTCCGAACGCGGACGCCCTGTCCAAGCAGGGTGAGGCGCGGGCGGGGCTCGTCGCGCTCGAGCATGCCGGGCTGGGCGCCGGCGCGCTGGCGCCGATCGAGGTCCTGACCCGTCCCGGCCAGGACGCCGCCGCGCTCGCTACGCGTCTGGACGGCGTGCCGGGCGTGCACGGGGCGATCGCTCCGGCGGGCGCCGGATGGAATCGCGGTGGCTACCGGGTCGTCGACGTGGTGGCACCCGCCGACTCATCGACCTCGGCCGCACGCGACGTGATCACCCGGGTGCGCACAGTCGCTCATGCCGCGTCACCGGGTTCGGGCGTCGGAGGCCTCGGAGCCCAGAACGCCGACTTTGTCTCGGCTATCTACGGGAGCTTCCCGCTGATGATCGCGCTGATCGCGGTGCTCACCTTCCTGCTGCTGGCCCGGGCTTTCCGCTCGCTGCTCCTGCCGCTGAAGGCCGTGATCCTGAACGTGATCAGCGTCGGTGCCGCCTGGGGCGTGATCACGCTCGTGTGGCAGGACGGGCACGGCTCGAGCCAGCTGTGGAGCATCCCCGCAACGCACTCGATCACCGCCTGGATCCCGCTGATGATCTTCGCCTTCCTCTTCGGCCTCTCGATGGACTACGAGGTGTTCATCCTGGCCCGGATGCGCGAGGAGTACGACCGCACCGGCTCGACCGACACCGCGGTCATCCGGGGGATCGGGCGGACCGGGCGCCTGGTCACGAGCGCGGCGTTGATCCTGTTCCTGGCCTTCGTGTCGATGGCCTCCGGCCCGAACACCGACGTCAAGGTGTTCGCCACTGGGCTGGCGGCTGGGATCCTGCTCGACGCCACCGTGATCCGGGCGCTGCTCGTGCCGGCGATCGTGTCCCTGTTCGGGCGCTGGAACTGGTGGCTTCCGGAGCTGCCGGCCCGGTTGCTGCGCGTGCGGCCCTCGCTGCCCCCGCAAGCCGCGCCAGAGCCGGCGCGCGCGTGATCCCGCCAGGCTTGCCCGTCCGTGGGTGAGGCCGCGAGCCCACCCGCGGACGGGCGGCCGCATGCGTCCTCGCCTCGCCCGCCGCGCCCTGGTCCGGCGACGTGGTTAGTGAATTTGTTCCGCGTGGGGGAGCACAAACTCATTTGCCGGTCCCCCAGGGCGCTCGAGCCCGCCGAGGACGGACCGGGCGGGCCCGGCCGGCCCGAAGGCCACGAGCCCAGGGACGGACCCGGGCGCTCCCGGGGCACGAGCCCTGTTCGAGCGGCTAGAGCGGCGTCGTATAAGCCCCGCTGATGCCCCCATCGACCAGGAAGGTCGACGCGGTCACGAAGCTCGACTCGTCGCTGGCCAGGAACAGCACGGCGCTCGCGATCTCCTCCGCCCGCGCGAAACGCCCCATCGGCACGTGCACGAGCCGGCGCTGGGCCTGCTCGGGGTCCTTGGCGTAGAGCTCCTGCAGCAGCGGGGTGTCCACCGGCCCCGGGCAGAGCGCGTTCACGCGCACCCCGCGGCGCGCGAACTCCACCCCGAGCTCGCGGGACAGGGCCAGCACGCCGCCCTTGGACGCCGTATAGGAGATCTGCGAGGTGGCGGCGCCGAGCACGGCCACGAACGAGGCGGTGTTGATGACCGAGCCGCCGCCGCCGTCGAGCAGGTGCGGGATCCCGTGCTTGCAGCACAGGAAGACGCTGCGCAGGTTGGCGTTCTGGACCCGCTCCCAGGCCTCGAGGGAGGTGTCGAGAACCGAGGCGTCGTCGGTGGGGGAGATGCCGGCGTTGTTGAACAGCACGTCGATCCGGCCGAGCTCATCCCGAGCCCGCTGATACAGCCCCTGCACCGCCGATTCGTCGGTCAGGTCGGCCTGCAGCGACAGCGCGCCGACCGAGTGCTCGCGGAGGTCGACGCCCACCACGCGCGCGCCCTCGCGCTCGAACAGCTCGGCCGTGGCGGCGCCGATCCCGCCGGCCGCACCCGTCACCACGCAGACCTTCCCGTCGAGTCTCATCCGGCTTCCTCCCTAAACGGCGTAGTAGATCGACTTCACCTCGGTGTAGGCGTCGAGCGCGTGCGGACCGAGCTCGCGGCCGTAGCCCGACTGCTTGAAGCCGCCGAACGGCGTTGACACCCGGACGGAGGTGTTCGAGTTGATCGACAGGACCCCGGCCTCGATCGCGCGGGCGACTCGCAGCGCACGGCCGCCGTCGCGGGTCCAGATCGACCCGCTCAGCCCGTAGATGGTGTCGTTGGCCAGCCGGACGGCGTCCTCCTCGTCCTCGAACGGGATCACGCACGCCACCGGGCCGAAGATCTCCTCGCGGGCCGCGCGGGCCCCCGGGTCGACCGGGCAGAGCACCGTGGGGGCAAACCAGAAGCCGGGGCCCTCAGGGGCCTGGCCCCGGATGGCCACCGGCGCCTCGCCATTGACGAACGACCCGACCGTCTCCCGCTGATTCGCTGAGATCAGCGGGCCCATCTCCGTCTTCTCATCCAGCGGGTCGCCCACGTGAATCGACCGAACAGCCGTGTCCAGCAGCGACATGAACTCGTCCACCACCGGGCGCTGGACGAAGATCCGCGAGCGGGCGCAGCAGTCCTGGCCGGCGTTGCCGAACACCGCCGCGGGTGCGGAAGCGGCGGCGGCCTCGAGGTCGGCGTCGGCGAAGATGACGTTCGGCGACTTGCCGCCCAGCTCGAGCGTCACCCGCTTGATCGTCTGGGCGGCACCGGCGGCGATCATCCGCCCGACCTCGGTCGAGCCGGTGAAGGCGATCTTCGCCACGTCCGGGTGCTCGACCAGGCGCCGGCCGCAGGTGCTCCCGGGCCCGGCGACGACGTTCACGACGCCCTCTGCCAGGCCGGCCTCGAGCGCCAGCTGCTCGAAGCGCAGGGCGGTCAGCGGCGTGAGCTCCGCGGGCTTCAGCACAACCGTGTTGCCGGCGGCGAGGGCCGGCCCGAGCTTCCAGGCCGCGATCGTCAGCGGGAAGTTCCACGGAGTGATCAGTCCGACGACGCCGAGCGGCTCGCGCACCGTGAACGCCTGGCCGCCCGCCACCGGGATCGTGTCCCCGAGCAGGCGTTCGGGAGCTGCCGCGTAATAGCGGAAGGTGGCGATGACCATCCCCATCTCCCCGCGGGCGTCGCCGATCGGCTTACCCGCGTTCCGGGCCTCGAGCACCGAGAGCTCCTCGTGGGCCTCCTCGAGACGGCTGGCCAACCGATGCAGCACCTCCGCTCGAGCGCTCGGCGCCAGCGCGCGCCAGGCCGGGAATGCGGCCTTGGCGCGCGCCACCGCGGCGTCGACATCGTCCGCGCCTGCGCGCGGGATCTCCTCGAGCACCGCCTCGGTGGCGGGCTCGATGACCGTCAGGGTGTCTGGCACTCAGTCCCCTGCGTGGGCGAACGCGGCCTCGGATTCGGGATCCGCGAGATCAACTGTTCGAATCGGTCCCTTGAAGTAGTGACGGGCCCAGCCCATGTACCAGATGGTCACCGCCACCATCACGCCCACTGTCACCAGCGGGGCGTAGTTCACCGCCGACCAGCTGAATGCACTGTTACCGGGCACCGCGGCCGGTGTGAAGGGCAGGCAGAAGATGATCACGCAGATCGCCACCCACCCGATGGCGATGGGGTTGATCCACCGGTACTTCTGCCCGAGCGTCCATGGTCCGGCCACGAATTTGTCGCGCATGCGCCACCGCAGGAAGACCGGGATCGTGTAGGCGATGTAGAGGCCGATGACCGAGATCGAGGTCACGGCGAGGAAGGCCACCGGAAGGCCGGCGTGGTTGCCCTTGTAGGCCGGGATGGTGATGATGAACGCGAAGGCGCACACGAAGAGCACGGCCCACGTGGGCGTCTTGTTCTTGCCCAGGTGCCGCCACAGCTTGTGACCCGGTATCGCCCCGTCGCGCGAGAAGGCGAAGGTCATGCGGCTCGCGCTGGTGACACACGCCATCCCGCAGAAGAGCTGCCCGACGGTCGAGATGACCAGGACGGCCTTGGCCGCGGCCGAGCTCAGCGCCGTCTCGATGATGGCCTGTGAGGCGCCGCCGGCGGCATTGATCGCCTTGGTGTTCGTGGCCGCGAAGGTCAGCGCCAGAAGCACGGCCCAGCCGAAGATGGCGGAGTAGAAGACCGACCGCCACACGCCCTTCGGCGCGGACTCGGCAGCGTCACGGGTCTCCTCGGAGATGTGGGCCGAGGCGTCATAGCCCGTGATCGTGTACATGGTCAGCAGGAAGCCGAGCGGCAGCACGTAGAACCAGTACATGCCGTGGCTGAAGCCCGACAGGTTCTGCCGATGGCCGAACACGAAGCTGAAGCTCTGGTGGTGGCTGGGGACGGCGACGAGCAAGACGATGATCACCATGACGCCGACCACGTGCCACCAGACCGAGATGTTGGTGAACATCGACACGAGGTGCGAGGAGAACACGTTGATCAACCCGTGGATGAGCAGGATCAGCGCGAAGAGCACGAAAACGTGGTGAAGATTGGCCTGGACGCTCGTGGTGGCGAAGTTGACGCCAAGGATGTGCGCGCCGTAGAACGACAGGGTCGAATTGAGGAAGGTGGCGGCGGCGTAATCAACCGAGGCAGTGACCGCGACCAGCCCGATCAGGTTGAACCATCCGGTGAACCATCCCCAGCCGGGTCCGCCGAGCTTCGAGGCCCAGTAGTAGATACCGCCGGCGGTCGGCATCGCTGAGGCAAGCTCCGACATCGAGAATGCGACCAGAAGGATCATGATGCTGATCAGGGGCCAGCCGATCGAGATCGCCACCGGACCGCCGTTGATCCAGGCCTGGCCATAGGTCGTGAAGCAACCGGCCAGGATCGAGATGATCGAGAACGAGATCGCGAAGTTCGAGAACCCGCTCCAACCGCGCCTCAGCTCTTGCTTGTAACCCAGTTCCGCGAGTCTCTGTTCGTCCTGCGACAGCGTCTGCGCACCGTCAGCCATCAACCCCTCCTCTAAAAGGTCTTATGGTCCGTCCTTAGGACGATGAGATTATTCGAATTCGCCCTGTGCAAGTCAAGTCCTCCAAGCGGAAAAACCCGCTACCGCCGGGGTAGGAGCCGCTACCGCCTGGGCAGCAGGCCGGCGAGGATGTGCTCCGTCGCCCGGACGTGCTCGGCCATCTCACGCCCAGCGCGGGACTCGTCGTGCTTGCGCACCGCCTCGACCAGTCGCTGGTGCTGGACGTTGGCGGCGAGGAGCACCTCGTGCGGGTGGGCTATGTAGCTGATCAGGGCGGTCATTTCGCCCTGGACCTCGGTCATCGCTGCCACCAGACGCGTGCTGCCCGTGGCCTCGGCGAGCCCTACGTGCAGGCGCACGTCGAGTTGCCGGTAAGCCGGGAAATCGTCGTAGGTGCCCTCGATCAGGCGCGCGAGCTCGTCGAGCACGTCCACCGCCTCGGGAGTGGCTCGCTGGGCGGCGATCACGGCGACGCCGATCTCGAGCGCGCTACGGCGGTCGCAGATGTCGTGCCAGTCGGCCAGCACTTCGGGCGAGGGGGGCGGCGCCGGTGGCTGGGGATCGGCCACGAACGTCCCCCCGCCGCGCCCGCGCACAGCGTGGAGATGCCCGCTCTGAGCCAGCGCCACCAGCGCCTGGCGTAGCGTCGAGCGAGCGATCCCGAGCTTCTCGCACAGCATCCGCTCGGGCGGCAGGCGGGTGCCGGGTGGAAGCAAGCCGATCGTGATCGCCGTCCCCAGCCGCTCCACGGTCTCCTCGAACGCGGTCTGGGAGCGAACCGGCGCGAACACCGCCTCCAGAGACGTCGCGGTCTCCAGTGCGGCGGCCGGATCGAGGGTCGAGCTCACAACCGCT
>DATGJM010000002.1:0-4686 GCA_035295205.1 Solirubrobacteraceae bacterium
GGGAAGGAACCGCCGAAGCCGGGCGTCCTGAGTAGCGAAGTCCACCAAAAAGGGAGAGAGGCATGAACCACCGCACGGCGCTCCGGGCGCTCGCACTGACCGCAGCTCTGCTGCTGACGACGGCGCTCGTCGGAGTCGCGCTCGCGAAGACCTTCACGCTGAAGGAAGCCAAGAACGCGAAGGTGCAGAACGGGAACACCAACGCCGTCACGCACGCGACCGTCGTTGAGAACTCGAAGTCGCTGCCGGTCTACACGCTCAGCGGCGACAGTGCCAAGCATCCCAAGTGCACCAAGGCCAGCGGCTGCTGGCAGTTCTGGCCCCCCGTCAAGGTGAAGTCCACGAAGGGCCTGAGCGCCGCCACGGGCATCAAGGGCAAGCTGGGCACCTGGAAGCACAACGGCTTCCTACAGCTGACGATCGCCGGCCACCCGCTGTACACGTTCTTCTCCGACAAGAAGAACACTGCCACCGGCGAGGCCCTCCAGAGCTTCGGCGGCACCTGGCACGTGCGCACGCCGTCGGGCAAGACGGTCAGCTTCGCGTCGACGAGCTCCACCGGCTCCACCGGCTCCACGGGCTCGGGCGGCGGAGGCGGCTGGTAACGAGTTCCCCCGGGCCAGGCGGCGTGCGGGTCTAGTTCTGCGCGCCGCCGAGCCCGTGAATGCGGTCTCGAAGCTCGGGTGGGTTCTCGATGATCTGCGAGAAGCGCACGACGGTCACCGTGTCGTCGAGCGACACCTTGCGTCCGTAGATCTGCTCGAGGAAGTGCACCATCTCGTCGACGCGCCGGAACTCGGGGTTGTCGTGCTCGATGTCCCGCGGCGAGAGATCGCGGACGCGCTTGACCTCGACCTGGTCGATCACCGCGTTGAAGATCCTCTCTCGGGGCGAGTGCTGATAGCCGATCGTGACCAGCACGCACTCGTTCTTGCGGTACTTGTGAGACTTGTCGCCCAGCCGGATGGTTGCGGTCTTTCGCCCGCGGCGGAGCTGGTCCGCAAACACCGATGAGTAGAAATTCAGGACGCGCACGCCGGGCAGCCTACCGCTCCGGAGCGATTCGCGACAGCGCCCGGCGGACCATTTCGCGCTCGCCCTCGTAGGTCAGCGCCTCGGCCGCTTCGGGGAGCGCCATCCAGCGAGCGTCCTCGATCTCGTGATCGTGATCGGCGAGGTCACCCGAGCGGAACTCGAACAGAAAGAACGCCACGCGCTTGGTCACCCGCCGGCCGCGCTTTTCGTACTCGTAGGTGATCTCGCCGAGCTGATCGATCAGCTCGACGCTGAGCCCCGTCTCCTCCTGCACCTCCCGCGTGGCGGCGGCCTCGGGCGTCTCGTCGCCGTCGGGATGGCCCTTGGGCAGCCCGAGGACGCGACGGCCGCGGGCGTCGCGCTTGACCGGGACGATCACCGCCACCCGGCCGTCGCGCACGACGACCCCGCCGGCCGAGAACTCAGTAGACGTATCCCTCGAGCGCGCCCGGGTCATGCACCACTAGCTTTCCGCGGCCCTGCGTGATTACTCCCGCGCGCTCCAGCCCGGCCAGGAACCGGCTCGCCGACTCGCGCGAAGAGCCGGCCAGACGAGCCAGCTCGGCCTGGGTCTGGGCGACGAGCACGTCGCGCTCGCCGGCGCCATCGGCCTGGGCGGCCGAGACGAGCTGGGCGAGGACCGCAGCGACCCGGCTCTGCACGGTCTGGAATGACTGCCGCGCCAGCCGCTCGTTGGTTTCGCGCAGCCGCCGCCCGAGCGCGGCCAGGAGCTTGACCGAGATCTCCGGGTGCTGGCGCAGCAGGCGACGCATGTCACCGCCGAGAATCGCCAGCGCCTCGGTGTCGGCCACCGCCTCGACCGTGGCCGAGCGTCGCTCGTCGTCGAACATCGCGAGCTCGCCGAAGATGTCGCCCGGCCCGAAGTGGGCCAGCGTCAGGGAGCGACCATCGGAGTGCTCGCGGACGGCCCGCGCGTCGCCCGTGCGCACGATGTAACACGTGTCGCTCGCGTCGCCCTCGCGGAACACGACCTCGCCGGCGCGATAGCTCCGAGGTACGACTACGTCGGCCACGCGCGCAAGCTCTCCTTCGCCCAGCGAGGAGAACACAGGCACGTGCCGCAGGAGCTCGATCGTCTCCCCGCTGGTGGCCATTTCGCCGTCAGAGATAGCACAGGCTCCCGGCTGCGTATCGTGGTTGGCATGAGCACCTCCATCCCCGCCCACCGCATGAGCCTCCCCGATCAGGCGCCGCGCCAGTACGCGGCCATGCTTCGGTTCTCGCAGTCCGTTCAGCTCGACCACGGCCTGCGGCTGCTGATCGAGATCCGCGCCTCCCAGATCAACGGGTGCGCGTTCTGCCTCGACATGCACTGGAAGGACGCCCGCGCCGCGGGTGAGAGCGAGGAGCGCCTGTACATGCTGAGCGCCTGGCGGGAGAGCCCGCTGTACAGCGACGCCGAGCGCGCCGCCCTGGAGCTGTGCGAGGCGGTCACCCTGCTCGCCTCCGGTGGCGTCCCGGACGAGATCTGGGAGCGGGCCCGCGAGCACTTCGACGACGACGAGCTGGCGCAGCTGCTGTTCGGGATCACGGTGATCAACAGCTGGAACCGGCTGATGCTCAGCACCGGGACCGAGCCTGGGCACTACACGCCGGGGATGTTCGGCGGCTCGTGACGACCGGCTGATCACCCGGCCGGCGGGCAACGGTCGTGCGCTCTCGCCCGCATTTCGACCGGGACTAACCTCCGCCTCGTTCGTCCGACACCGCAGCGTGGGATGAAAGTCCCGCTGAGCGGGACTGGGAACCCAATCGACGCCATGGCGGAATCGAGGCGGAGGTTCGTCCCGGTTCGGGCGCGCGCGGGCCGCGCGGGGCGGGCGGGGCGGGCGCTGGGCGGGCGGGGCGGGCGCTGGGCGGGCGCGGGGCGGGCGGGGCGGGAAAAACGTGCAAGCGATGCATCCCGCCTCGTCGCCGTGCACGTTTCGTTCCCTGAGGGCACTAAACGTGCAAACGAACCCCGCGCGCTCAACGATGCGCACGTTTTTCCCGCCCGGCGGCCCGGCGGCCCGCCGGCCCGGCGGCGGCAGGCATCGGCGCCGCCCACGGCTCCTCCGGCACCTCACACGCGTTGATCACGTAAGCCAGCAGCCGGTACCAGCCCGCGGTGATCAAGAGCTCGAGGAGCTGGGCGGGCGAGTACCGGGCGGCGAGTGCGGCCCAGAGCTCGTCCGAGACGGTGCACGCGCGATGAAGCTGGTCCACGAACGCGATCAGGAGCGCCTCCCCCTCAGACCAGGCTGGATCGTCGGGGCGTCCGCTCGCAGTCGCCTCGAGCTGCGCGTCGCTCAGTCCCACCCGTGGGCCGAACCAGGCCGCGTGCACAGCCCACTCGTACCCGGCCCCCGCGAGGGCGCAGGCCCGGTGGATGACGATCTCGCGCTCACGCGGCTCGATCAGGCCGTGGGCGAGGATCCCGGCGCCGAGCGGCCGCATCCGCGAGCACAGCTCGGGATGCACGGCCAGCACCCGGAACAGCGCCAGGGGCTCGATCCCGTCGGCGCCCGCCGGCATGAAGCTGCGCACGAGCGTCTCGATCTCGTCCGACTCGTACGGGGGTGAGCGGCGCGATCCTGGACATGCCTGTAACCTCCTGCTTCGGTTTTCGCACCAATGATAGCTTCTGATTCCGAAGCAGGCGGGACTCGCACGCCGGCTCCTGGCCTTCCCGTCCGGGGCTCGACCACCGGCCGGCCGGTCATGGCCCTGCTCGACCTTCTCGGCCGCCGCTGGGCGCTGCGGATCCTGTGGGAGCTCCGGGACGGCCCCGTACCGACCTTCCGCGAGCTCCAGCAGCGCTGCGACAACGTCTCCTCGAGCGTGCTGAGCGAACGCGTGCGGGAGCTTCGCGGCGCCGGGATCGTGAGCGAGACGGGCTTCGAGCTCACGGACGCCGGGCGCGAACTGCTGACCGTGCTCGGGCCAGTCGACGCCTGGGCCAAGCGCTGGGCGAAGCGCTCCCCACCACCCGCGTGACGCCCGCCCGGCAACCCACGTGCCGCCCGCCCGGCCGCCCACCGGCTTGACGCCCCGGCGCCAAACTTGATCAGATATCGCGAGTGGTCCCTCAGGACGAGATCGACCGGCGCTACCGAGTCGTACGCGAGGCGGCCGAGCGCGACGGGCTCGATGCCGTGCTCGTGTGCGCCACCGAGTACACCGGCTTCGAGGGCGCGATGTTCTACCTGTCGGGCTTTCGCATCCTGCACCGCTACGCCTACGTGCTGCTGCCGCTGGACGAGCCGCCCACGAACATCTTCCCCGGCGAGGGGCGCTGGGTCGGCGACCACGACGAGGGGTGGGTCACCGACCGGGTGTTCGCCGAGACGCCCGGCAAGTGGATCGCGGACCGGATCAGCGAGCGCCACTGGAAGCGCGTCGGTGTCTACGGCCTGGACCTCGTCATGCCGGTGCGCGATTACATCCACCTGCCGGAGGACAAGGTCGTCCGCTGGGACGAGGGGTTCGACCTGGCGCGCGCCGCCAAGTCCGAGTACGAGCTCGAGTGCGTGCGCGAGTCGATGCGCATCAACGAGGCGGGGGTGTTCGCGGTCATGCGGGCGTGGGAGCCCGGCCGGACCGAGGCCGAGCTGATGGCGGTGGCCGAGCAGACATTCGTCTCAGCAGGCA
>DATGJM010000003.1:0-4019 GCA_035295205.1 Solirubrobacteraceae bacterium
CGACCGAGAACCCGGGCCTGAAGCTCGGCGTCAACGTGGCCGCGGGCTCGGTGACCTACGCCCCGGTGGCGGACGCCGTCGGCGTCGAGGCCGTGGCGGTCGACGAGGCTCTGGCCAGCGTCCCGTCCGCAGCCTGATTGACATGTTCCGGGGCGGCGCATGCGCCGCCCCGCCGACCGGCGCATGCGCCGGTCGGGCGCCGGGTGCATGCACCCGGCGCTCCCAAATCGCCCCTGCTACGCTGCGTCACCGCATGCCGACCACAAGCCAGCTGATCCGCAAGGGTCGCACCCCTCCCAAGAAGAAGCTTGCCACCCCGGGCCTGAAGTCAGGCAAGGGCCGCAAGAAGAAGGTCGCCGCGCCTCAGCGCCGCGGCGTGTGCACGCGCGTGTACACGACCACGCCGAAGAAGCCGAACTCGGCCCTGCGCAAGGTCGCCCGCGTGCGCCTCACCAACGGGATGGAAGTCGGCGCCTACATTCCCGGCGAAGGCCACAACCTCCAGGAGCACTCGGTGGTGCTCGTGCGCGGCGGCCGCGTCAAGGACCTCCCGGGCTTCCGCTACAAGGTCATCCGCGGCACGCTTGACGCCGCCGGCGTCGGCGACCGTAAGAAGGCCCGCTCGCAGTACGGCGTGAAGGCGAAGTAGTGCCCCGCCGCGCCGCAGCCCAGATCCGGAAGATCGACCCGGATCCCGTCCATCGCAACCGCATGGTCCAGCAGGTGATCAACAAGGTCATGCTGGACGGCAAGAAGTCGGTGGCCGAGAAGATCGTCTACGACGCGATGGCGATCCTCGCCGAGCGCTCGGGCAAGGATCCGGTCGAGCAGCTCGAGGCCGGGATCAAGGCCCTGACCCCGACGATCGAGGTCAAGTCCCGCCGCGTCGGCGGCGCCACCTATCAGGTGCCCGTCGAGGTGCCGGCCCGTCGCGCTCGCACCCTCGCCGTCCGCTGGCTCGTGCAGTTCGCCCGCCAGCGCCGCGAGAAGACGATGGCCCAGCGGCTCGCCCACGAGCTGCTCGACGCCCAGCAGCAGCAGGGCGCCGCCTACAAGCGCAAGGACGACGTCTACCGGATGGCGGTCGCCAACCGGGCGTTCGCCCACTACCGCTGGTAGCGCATCGCCTCTGCACACCTTGAGGTCGGTTTGCTGACATGGGTCGGGCAAGCGCACCGACTGCCGGTGTGTGACGGCTACATTTGAAGGCGCGAGGGCTGTCCCGCTGCAGCCCCCGGTCCCGTGTAGTGGGCAGTCCTCGCATTTGCCAGCGTCTGCAGGACGCCGAGGCCGCCGCCGGCCAGCACCAGAATCGCTCCGAGCGTCTCCAGGTAGAGACCCGGGCCCGGCTTGGTGGCGGCGAGCACGTAGTGGCTCGTGAGCCCGTGGGCGTGCGCGTCGGGCCGGTCGCCGATCAGGGCGATCCCGAGCGCGAGCAGCCCGAGGGTGGTCAGCGCCGCGAAGGCCGCCAGCACCGCGCCGTGAGCGCCGGTCCGGGCGGGACCGAGGCAGAGCGCCCAGACGAGGAGGGCGAGGGGGATCAGCGCGTAGGAGTTGTGGGCGCCGGCGGAGACGGTCTGGATGGGGGAGCCGTAGGTGATCAGCTGCACGGAGTACAGGCGCGAGAACTCGGCTGCGACCTCGAGCCCGGCCCCGACGAGCGCGATCAGCAGGGTCGCCAGAAGCAGCGGCCGCGCTGCCAGCAGACGTCCCGCTGAGGCCCGGATCCCTCTGCTATATTGGCTTCTCGCCTCGGGCGTGGCGTTCATCTATGCGTGCTCCCGGGCGCGAATCCCAACCATGGAGACGCCGATTTCCTGAACACCCCGGCCGAGCGCATAGCTGCGTCGTGACCGGGCCCCTCTGGGGCCTTTTTTGTGCCCCCGACCTCAACTTCCAAGATGCCTCGCACCTTCTCCCTCGAAAAGACTCGCAACATCGGGATCATGGCTCACATCGACGCCGGTAAGACGACGACGACCGAGCGCATCCTCTATTACACAGGGCGGACCTACAAGATGGGGGAGGTTCACGAGGGCGCCGCGGTCATGGACTGGATGGAGCAGGAGCAGGAGCGCGGCATCACGATCACCTCCGCGGCCACCACGGCCGAGTGGAAGGGCCATCGGATCAACATCATCGACACGCCCGGCCACGTCGACTTCACCGTCGAGGTGGAGCGCTCGCTGCGCGTGCTCGACGGCGCGATCGCCCTGTTCGACTCGGTTGCCGGCGTCGAGCCGCAGTCCGAGACGGTGTGGCGCCAGGCTGACAAGTACCGGGTCCCGCGCATCGCCTACATCAACAAGATGGACCGCATCGGCGCGGACTTCGAGCGCGGCGTGCAGACGATGATCGACCGGCTTGGCGCCCACCCGGTCCCGCTCCAGCTGCCGATCGGCTCCGAGTCCGAGTTCGCCGGGATCATCGACCTGGTCGAGAACCACGCGATCATCTACAGGGACGAGCTGGGCAAGGAGCAGGAGACCGTGGAGATCCCGGCCGAGCTGGCCGACGAGGCGGCGGTCGCCCGCGAGCACCTGCTCGAGGAGGTCTCCCACTACGACGACGAGCTGCTCGAGATGATCCTCGAGGAGCAGGAGATCCCCGTCGCGCGGCTGAAGCACGCGATCCGCAAGGCCACGCTCGAGATCCGGCTCACGCCCGTGCTGTGCGGCTCGAGCTTCAAGAACAAGGGCGTGCAGCCGCTCCTGGACGCGGTGCTCGACTACCTCCCGAGCCCGCTCGACGTGCCCCCGGTCGAGGGCACCGAGCCGGCCAAGGGATCCTCGAACGGCGATGAGCAGCCGGCCGTTCGCCACGCCTCCGACGAGGAGCCCTTCTCCGCCCTGGCGTTCAAGATCATGGCCGACCCCTACGTGGGCAAGCTCACCTATTTCCGCGTGTACTCGGGCAAGCTCGAGGCGGGCTCGCGGGTGCTGAACGTGAGCACCGGGCGAACCGAGCGGATCGGGCGCATCCTGATGATGCACGCCAACGAGCGCGAGGAGCTCAAGGAGGTCTTCGCGGGCGAGATCGCGGCCGCGGTCGGGATCAAGCAGGTCAAGACGGGCGACACGCTGGCCGCCCCCGACCGGCCGATCAAGCTCGAGTCGATCGAGTTCCCCGAGCCCGTGATCAAGGTGGCGATCGAGCCCAAGACCAAGGCCGACCAGGAGAAGATGGCCACGGCCCTCGGCCGCCTGGCCGAGGAGGACCCGACCTTCCAGGTGCGCACCAACGAGGAGACCGGCCAGACCGAGATCTCCGGCATGGGCGAGCTGCATCTCGAGGTGCTGGTCGACCGGATGATGCGCGAGTTCAAGGTCGAGGCCAACGTCGGCCGCCCGCAGGTCTCCTACCGCGAGACGATCCGGGGCACGGCCGAGAAGGTCGAGGGCCGCTTCGTGCGCCAGACCGGTGGCTCGGGCCAGTACGGAATCGTCTACATCAACGTCGAGCCCGCGCCCGGCGAGGGCTTCGACTTCGTCAACCAGATCAAGGGTGGCGCGATCCCGACCGAGTTCATTCCCGCGGTCGAGAAGGGCGTGGAGGAGGCCATGGAGAACGGACCTCGGGCCGGCTACCCGATGGTCGACGTGCGCGTCACGCTGGTGGACGGCAAGTACCACGACACCGACTCCTCGGAGATCGCGTTCAAGGTCGCCGGTTCGCTGGCGTTCAAGGAGGCGGCGCGCCGGGCGAAGCCCGTGCTGCTCGAGCCGATCTTCGCGGTCGAGGTCGTCACGCCCGAGGACTTCCTCGGCGACGTCATCGGCGACCTCTCGCGCCGCCGCGGGCGGATCGAGGGACAGGAGCGCCGTGGCAACGCGCTGACCGTCAACGCGCGCGTGCCGCTCTCGGAGATGTTCGGCTACGCAACCGACCTGCGCTCAACGACGCAGGGTCGGGCGACCTACACGATGCAGTTCGATGCCTACGATGAGGTCCCCCCGAACATCGCGGAGAAGGTGATCGAGAGCCGCGGAGGAGAGTCGCGAGCTGCGTAAGCCGCGAGC
>DATGJM010000004.1:0-10269 GCA_035295205.1 Solirubrobacteraceae bacterium
GCTCGCGGCGCTCGACGGCGGGGCGCTGTCGGGCTGGCTCGCGCTCGCCATCGTGTTGTCCATCATCGGCTTGGGCGGAGCGAGTTCGATCTCGCCCCAGGTGACCGTCACCCACGGCACCGAGTCCTACCGCGCAACGCAACTGGCCGAGCAGAAGTTCGGGCCCACGCAGCTGCTCCCGATCCTGCTCGAAGGACCAAAGGCCCAGCTCGACCGCGCGGGGCCGAACCTCGTGCGGGCGCTGGTCGAGCGACCGCATACGCGCGCGTTGTCAGCCTGGGATGCCGGTAGTGCGGCGCCTACGCTGCGGCCCTCGCCCACGGCGGCGATGATCGTCGTGGCGGTCGACCGCTCAGAGGCGCAGACGGTCAAGACCGATCTGCCCCAGATCCGCGCGCTCATCGCCCAGACCGTGGGCAGCCCGCTGCATGCCTACGTGAGCGGTCAGGCGACGATCGACCAGGCGATGAAGGACAGCTCGGTCTCTAGCCTGCGTCAAGCGGCGCTGTGGGCGATCCCGCTGCTGTTCCTCCTGCTTGTGATCGGGCTCCGAGCGCCGCTGGGAGCCGCGCTGGTCACCCTCGCCGCCGGCGGGGCGACACTCAGCGCGCTCGGGCTGATGGCACTGCTCGGCAAGGTGCTGACCGTGGACGCGATCGCGCTGGCCACGGGCGGCATCGCAGGCCTCACCTCGGGCGCGAGCTTCGCGCTGGCGATTCTCGATCGGTTCCGCCACGAAGAGGCCGATCACCCCAACGCGGTGCGCGCAGCCGTCGCGAGTGCGGTCGGCGGCACCGGGCGTGCGCTGCTGTTCGCGGGCACGCTCGTCATCGCCGCTCTGCTCGCCGCCGATGTGCTCGGTCCAACCGACGTGCTGGCCTCGCTCGGCATCGGCGCCGTGCTCTGCACGGCCTTCGCGACCGGCGCCGCGCTCGTCGTCGTGCCCGCGGCACTCGTGCTGTTCGGTCCGGTGATCACCGACTGGCGGGCGCCCGCGCCGGCACGGCTGAGCCGCGGCTGGAACCGGCTCGTGGGCTTCGGGGACGCGGTGGTTCGCCACCCCGCCGCCTTCGGCTCGCTGGCCGCCCTGGTCCTCCTGGCCCTCGCCGTGCCGATCGTGAACGTCAAGACCGGACCGCAGGACCCGCGGCTGCTGCCGTCCGGTAGCCAGGCCCGCGTCGCCTACTACGAGATCGCGCGGGTCATGGGGCCGGGCTATCCCGCTCCCTACGACGTGGTCGTCTCGAACCCGAACGGCCCGATCACCACGCCAGCGATGATCGCCAAGCTCAACAGCTTCGAGCTACTCCTCGCCAGGGATCCCGCCGTGGCCTCGGTCACCGGCCCCGGCGCCATCAACGCCAACGCCCAGCAGCTGAGCACGTTCGGACCACAGCTGGCGAAGTCCACCAAGCTCTCCAAGCAGAGCAAGACCGACCTGCTCACACTCATCAACGGGCTGGGACAGGCCGGCAGCGGCTCGGCCCAGCTGCAGGCCGGCCTGCGCCAGGCCAGCCAAGGAGCCACGCAGCTTCACTCTGGCTCGGGGCAGGCCCAGACGGGAGCCGGGCAGCTGCACACGGGCCTGGTCCAGGCCCGATCCGGATCTGCGCAACTGCAAGCCGGGCTCGATCAGGCTCTGGCCGGCGCCAAGGCGCTGAAGACCGGCGCCGCTCAGGCGCTGGCGGGGTCCGCGCAGCTGACGGCCGGGCTCGAGCAGGCGGCCGGACCGGTCAAGTCCGGCCTGCCGACCGTCTCTCAGCTGGCCGGCGACAGCATGGCCGTGCTGAACGCGGTGAACGGCGCGAAGTCCGCTCTGCAGAGCATGAGCACCGGAACGAGCGACCCTCATTACCAGGCCGCGCTGAACGCGCTCACTCAGGCTTCCAAGGACGGCTCCGCGGCCGCCTTCATCGCCTCCGGACTGTACGCGCAGCTGAAGACGCAGCTCGCCCCGGGGCTCGACCAGCTCCGAAACGGCGCGGCTCAGCTCCAGGCCGGGATCCAGCAGTTGCGGGACGGTAACGCGCAGCTGGCCGGCGGTCTCGGGCAGCTCTCCGGTGGAGGGCACCAGCTGACGACCGGCCTCGATCAGCTGACCGCGGGCGCGGCCGCCCTGCAGACCGGCCTCGGGCAGCTCGCGGACGGTACCGGTCAGCTCGCGTCCGGCCTGGCCGGCGGCGTCTCGCCCGCAGGCCAGCTGGTCGCCGGCCTCGGCCAGATGCAGGCCGCGGTGATCAAGTCCCGCGGGCAGATCCCGTCCACCGCCGACCTCGAGAAGCTGATGCGCGAGTCGCCTGGAATCTTCAGCTCCGGCTACTTCGTCCTGGCCGCGCTCGAGGGAGCGCAGCCGAATAACCGAAACGCTGTGACGTTCACCCTGAACCTCCTGCGGGGCGGCGACACCGGACAGATCCTCGTCACGGGCCGCTACCCGCTCAGCGATCCCCGCAGCCAGCGCCTCGGCGACCGCCTGCGGGCACTGGCCGCCTCCTTCTCCCGCACGAGCCACCTCAACATCGCCATCGGCGGGACGGCCGGCAGCCTGTTCGACGTAGCCCGCACCGCCAGCGACAAGCTCCCGGCCACGCTGATCGGCGTGGCGCTCACGGTGGCACTCCTGCTCGGGCTCATGCTGCGCTCGATCATGATCCCGGTGCTGGC
The DNA here is from genome assembly GCA_035295205.1 of Solirubrobacteraceae bacterium. Taxonomy (GTDB): domain Bacteria; phylum Actinomycetota; class Thermoleophilia; order Solirubrobacterales; family Solirubrobacteraceae; genus Palsa-465. Next base: position 2,665 of record DATGJM010000004.1, read on the forward strand.
GACGCTCACCGCCGGGCTGACCACGCTCGGCGCGTTCGGCCTCGAGCAGCTGCTCTTCGGCGGCCATGACCCGGTCCTCGGTGGCCCCGGCAGCTTTGACCCGGTCTCTGAGATCGAGATCATCGTGGCCATCTTCACAGCGACGCTGCTGTACGTCGCGCTGCTGGTCGCTCGCGCGCGGGAGTACTACGTCGCCGACGGCGGCGTTCGCGAGAGCCTGCGCCGGGCGATGCGAGCCACGATCGCCTCGACCAGCGGGATGGCGGCGATCACGATCGGTGTGCTGGTCCCCTTCGCCGCCAGCGACCTCCAGCCCCTGCGGCGGATCGCCGTGGCCGGCGGGCTTGCCGTAGCCCTGGTGGCGTACGTGATCGTGCCGGTGATGCTGCCGGCCGCGATCACGCTGTTCCGCCGTGTCGGCTGGTGGCCGACACATGGCCCGCATGCCGCCGGCGGACCGCCGTCAAGGCCGTCGCGCCGCCTCTCCTTCCATCCCCTCCCAGGAGCCTCGCGATGACACCCCGTATCGACGTAGCCTCGCCGCCCCGGGCGGATGCCCCCAGCACGCTCGGAGCGATGGTCTTGGACTCGGCCCGCCGCCACTCGGGCGTGGCGCTGCAGTTCCAGCGCCACGGCCGCCCGGCCTACATCTCCTACTCCGAGCTCGGGACGATCAGCTCCGAGATCGCGCGTGGCCTCATGAGCCTCGGCATCGAGAGCGGAGACCGAGTCGCGATTCTCGGGCTCACCTCGGCCCAGTGGACGCTCGCGGAATGGGGAGCGTTGTGCGCCGGCGCCGTCCTGACACCGATCTACCACACCAACTCACCCGAGGAGTGCGCCTACGTTCTCGAGCATTCAGGGAGCCGCCTCATCTTCTGCGAGAACGCCGACCAGGCGGCCAAGGTGGCGGCCGTGCGCGAGGGCCTGCCCGAGCTCGAGCACGTGGTGATGCTCGATGCGGCGAGCGAAGAAGGCATCTCGCTCGACCACCTGCGCCGACTGGGGGCGGAGGTCCCGCCCGCCGCCGTGGAGGAGCGGCTGGCGGCGCTCGAGCCCGGTGACCTCGCCACGCTGGTCTACACGTCGGGCACGACCGGCCCGCCGAAGGGCTGCATGCTCAGCCACGAGAACTTCCTGGCCACGACGAAGATGTACGCCGAGCAGCTGAACTTCCGCGAGAGCCACTCGATGTACCAGTTCCTGCCGCTGGCGCACGTGCTGGCCAGGATCGCCGAGGCGGTGGCGCTGACCGTCGGAGCCCGAGTGATCTACTGGGCCGGCGACAGCACGAAGATCATCGAGGAGCTGGCACTCACGGGACCCACCCACTTCCCGGCCGTGCCGCGCATCTACGAGAAGATCCACGGTGCGGTCACGACCAGCGTGGCCGAGAGTCCGGCGGCCCAGCGCGCCCTGTTCAGCTGGGCGCTGCGGGCCGGAGGGCGTACACGACCGGCCCTGCGCGCCGGCGAGCTACCCGGCGTCCTCGATGACCTCCGGTTCCGTCTCGCCAACCGGCTCGTGCTGGATCGGGTGCGCTCCCTGTTCGGCGCGAACCTCGAGATGGCGATTGTCGGCGCCGCCCCGATCGCCCGCGAACTGCTCGAGTTCTTCGACGCCTGCGGAGTGCTGGTGCTCGAGGGCTACGGTCTTACCGAGAGCTGCGCGGCGGCGACGGTCAACACGCTCGACGCGGTCAAGCTCGGCAGCGTCGGCAAGCCGCTGCCCGGGACCGAGGTGGCGATCGCCCCGGATGGCGAGGTGATGCTTCGCGGCCCGCACGTCTTTCAGGGCTACTACCGCGATCCCGAGGCCACGGCGGCGACGCTGAGCGCCGACGGTTGGCTGCTCACCGGGGATCTCGGGCGGCTCGACACCGAGGGATTCCTGCACATCACCGGTCGCAAGAAGGACCTGATCATCACCTCAAGCGGAAAGAACGTCACGCCGGTCAACATCGAGAGCCTGCTTCGCGACAGCCGCTACATCGCGGAGGCGGTCGTCTATGGCGATAACCGGCCCTACCTCGTCGCGGTCGTGACCCTCGAGCCCGACCAGGACGCCAAGCTGACCGACCCCGACGAGCGCCGCGCGGTCATCCAGGACGAGGTCGATGCGGTCAACGCCAAGCTCGCACGGATCGAGCAGATCAAGCGCTTCGCGATCCTAGACCACGAGTTCAGCCAGGCGAGCGGTGAGCTCACCCCCACGCTCAAGGTCAAGCGCGCGGTCGTCTACGCCAAGTACGCAGACGTGTTCGACCGCCTCTACGCGGGGTGATCCGACGGATGCTGGGGACGTATCCCCGAGCGTCCGCCGTCGTGGGAAGACAGGGCCGGGCGGGTCCTCTGACGCGGGAAACCCAAGTCCGGGGTGCACGCTTTCCCGGATGCCGCGCCGTCCGGGCGCACGTACCGTCACCTGACCCCTCCCTGGAAAGAGAGATTGACATGTACATACCGTTCGGCTCGGAGCGAAGTGCCTTCTGGTTTGCGGTTGGAACCGCTGCCCTCCTATTGGTGGCGGTCGTCGTCGGCGCGCTGACTGTGCCCATGGCCGGCGTGGAGGTCTTCGCCACCGGACTGTTCCTCACGGTTCTCAGCTTCGCGATCCGGCGCGACCCCCGGCGCCGGCGAGAGCTGCGCGCGGCCTCACACGCGTCCCACGAGCATGGACCCAGGCCGGGGGTCAGTCATGTACTGGTCGTCGCCAACGGAACGCTCAGCGGCTCGCAGCTCAGCGACGAGATCACCCTCGAGGCGGGAGCGGCCGAGCTGCGGATCCTCGCTCCGGTCCGGTGCTCGCGCTCGCACTACGTCATGTCCGATATCGATGACGAGCTCGACGAGGCGCTGGCTCGGCTCGAGGACTCGCTCTCCTGGGCCAAGGCACACGGCTTCGATGCGGCCGGAAGGGTCACGGATCCCAGCCCGGCGGGGATCTCGCAGGAGATCGAGGATTTCGGCCCGCAGGCCGTGATCTTCTTCCAGCACGCGAGCGACAGCGCAAGCTGGCTGGATCGGCGCGAGCTCTGGCAGCTGCAGAGCGAGCTCGACATCCCGGTGAAGGAGGTCCTCCCCGCCTTCGGCTGATGCCGCCGCGGCGCTCGCGCAGCGGGCCGGGACGCGCGTACTTCCCGGTCCTGCGGCGGAGATCGTGGCCGCCTAAGCTCCCCGGCGTGATCGACCAGTTCGAGGGCGCCGTCGAGTTCCCGGCCGGAACGCGCACGGCTGTCGATGCCGCCGCCGCGATCGGCTGCGACGTGAGCCAGATCGTCAAGTCGCTCGTGTTTCGCGACGGCGAGGACGGCCCACCGGTGCTCGTGCTCTGCGCGGGAGCGAACACGGTGGACGTTCAGCGGCTCGGGCTTGTCAAGGCCGACGCCGACTTCGTGCGCGCGGTCACCGGGTATCCGATCGGCGGGGTCCCTCCGTGGGGCTGGGCGACTGCGCCCGCGCGCACCGTGATCGACCGCGACCTTCTCGTCCATGCCGAGATCTGGGCCGCGGCAGGCACCCCGCGCAGCGTGTTCCCGCTCTCGCCGTCTGACCTCCTCGCCCGCACCGGTGGCGAGGTCGGAGTCGTCGCGGCGGGCTAACGGGTTCCCGGCGCGGCGGCCCAAGGCGTTCGATCTCGCCCCGATAGCCGCCGCTGGGGGCTCATGCGACCTTCGACCGTAGCTGCGAGGGCTCGGCCGGCGCCGTTGACGTCGGTCCCTGAGCGCGTTCGCCGACCGGTTGCGGGCTCTCATCGACCCGCTCCCTGAAGCCACGGCGTGCAGCGACGATCGTCGCCGGCAGCACGAACGGGAGCAGCACGACCACGACAGGCACGGTTGCGCTCCCGCTGGCGCTGGTGCTGACGATGTTCTCGCCGAAGACGCCGACGAACAGGACTGCGAGCCACATGGTCATGATCGAGAGACCGGCCCACAACTCCCGGGAACGGATCCAGGAAGGCGGCGAAGAGCGAGACATGACTCACTCCTTTCACTAGCGGAATTAGTCATCTCGGATCATTCCGAGCGCGCCGTCCCCGGTGATCCGCTGCATCCCTCACGCCCGCGACGGGAAGCCCGCAAGGGCTACACGGATGGTTCGAGCGGTAGCGGCGAGGATGGCTTGAGCTCCTCGAGCCGCAGCAGCGTGGTCACCCGCGCGGCGCCGCCGCGCGTCGATAGGCGCACCAGCACGCGCTGCAGCTCGGCCACCTCGCGCGCGACCACGAGCAGCATCGCGTCGGTCTCCCCCGTGACCCAGTCGGCGGCGATGATCTCGGGCATGTCGCGCACGGCCTGGCCGAAGCGCCGGTGGCTGGCGTCGTCGTGGCGCTGCAGCGTGACCGCGACGTAGACCTGGAGAGGGAAGCCGGCGGCGGCGGAGTCGAGCCGGGCGACGATCCCGCGCACGATTCCCGACTGCTTCAGCCGTCGGACGCGCTGGAGCGTCGCCGCCGGAGACAGCCCGACCGTCCGTGCGAGCTCCACGTTGGCGCGATCGGCATTCGTCTGAAGCTCCTGCAGCAGCTGGAGGTCAATTAAATCCAGTTTGGGAGCCATGGGACAAAATATTTAATCGCGCATTTGCCGTGATGTCGAGTCCAAGGCGAAAATTCGAGGGCTGTGCGCAATCCTCGTCTGTATGAACCGTTTCCGGCAAAACGCAGTCGTGGCGTTGATCGCGGCGGGCGTCCTGTGGGGTCTGACCGTCCCGCTGTCCAAGCTCGCGCTGGGCTGGCTCAGCCCAGCGTGGCTCACGGCTGCCCGGTTCATGGTCGCCGCGCCCGTGCTGGGCTTCATCGCGCGGCGTGAGCTGCGCCACGCGCTGAGCCCCGCCGTGCTCGCGACCGGGGCGGTCGGATTCGGCGGGGTGATCGTCCTCCAGAACGCCGGGATCGAGCGGACCACGGTTAGCGACGCCGCCGTCGTGATCGGGGCCGTGCCCGTGCTCGTCGCGATCCTCGCCGCCACGACCGGCGGCCCGCGGGTGCCGGCCCGGGCGTGGGGCGGGAATCTCCTGTCGCTCGCGGGCGTGGTGCTCGTCGCCCATCTCGGCGGGGGCGGAACCGCGCTCGGGGACAGCATGGTGCTCGCCTCGAGCGCGCTGTCAGCGGCGTTCGTCGTGGTTCAGCCACGGGTGCTCGCCGGCCGAGACGCAGCCGCCGTGACCGCGGCGCAGTTCGGCGCCGCGGCGCTCGTGGCGCTCCCGATCGCGCTGCTCGGCGGTCCGCCCCCACCTCCGCCCAGCGTCGCGCCGGCCGCCGCGTTCGCGATCCTGGCGCTCGCCGGCACCGTGCTGCCGTTCGTCCTCTTCGCCGCCGCTCAGGCGCGCGTGCGCGCGGAGATCGCCGGAGCCGTGCTGAATCTGGAGCCGATCGTCGGCGCGGCCGTGGGCTGGCTCGGCTTCGGCGACCGCGCCGGAGTGGCTCAGCTCGCGGGTGTGCTCGTGGTGCTGGCCGGAATCGCGTTCGCGATGAATTCCGGTCGCAGCGGCGGTCTTGACTGGCTGGAAGCCAACGACCCAGGAGGTATAGATGCTGCAGACGGGACCCACGAGCCGCGACGTCCTCTCCTCATCGGCGGCCCAGGCGGCCCAACTGCTGGAGCGCGGGGAGGTCTCGGCTCGGGAGCTCACGCAACTGGTCCTCGAGCGCATCGACACCCTGAATCCGAAACTGAACGCAGTCGTCGAGCTGCGAGCCGAGGAGGCGCTGGCAGAGGCGGCGGCCGCCGACCGCGAACTCGCGCGCGGCGCCACCCGGCCGCTCCTCGGAGTGCCGATCACGATCAAGGAGGCGTTCAACGTCGCCGGGATGAAGACCACCTGGGGCAACCCGGCCTTCGCCGGGTTCCGGGCCGACCGCGATGCAGCTGTGGTCAGGCGGCTCAGGCGGGCCGGCGCGATCCTCGTCGGAAAGACCAACGTCCACTTCATGCTCGCCGACTTCGCGCAGACCGCGAACGAGCTGTACGGCACGACGGTCAACCCCTGGGATCCGGCGCTGACTCCTGGCGGATCGAGTGGCGGCTCAGCCGCCGCCGTCGCCGCCGGGCTGAGCTTCCTCGAGTTCGGATCGGATCTCGTCGGATCGATCCGCATCCCCGCCGCCTTCTGCGGCGTGTACGGGCTCAGGCCGAGCGTCAACACGGTCCCGCTCAGCGGGTTCCAGCCCCCGTACGTGCCGGATGGGCGCAGCGAAGGGCGCTACATGTCGGCCGTCGGGCCGATTGCGCGCTCGGCCGCGGACTTGCGAATCGCCCTGTCCGCGACCGCCGGGCCTGAGATGCCCGAGGCTCACGCCTACACGTGGCGTCCCGCGTCGCCACGCCACACGAGCCTGCGCGACTACCGAGTCGGCTTCGTCCCTGATCACGAGTTCTCGCCAGTGTCCGGGGAGGTCGGACGGGCGCTGTCCGACCTCGTGGACAGGATCGCGGCGGGAGGCGCCCGGATCGTCGAAGGCTGGCCCGACGGCATCGACCCCGTCCGGCACTTCGAGACCTTCGGCTACCACGTCGAGTTGTTCCTCGCCTCTCAGCAGCCTGGGGCGAGCCTCTCCCGGCTGCCCGAGCTGCTCGATCGCGAGCGGGAGCGGATGGCCTCCCGCGCCGCCTGGTCCCGCTACTTCGAGGGGGTGGACGTGTTCCTCAGCCCGGCCAACTTCACGGTCGCGTTCCCGCACGACTCCCGCCCGTTCGAGCAGCGCACGGTCCCGACGCCCGAGGGCGAACGGCCCTACGATGCCCAGCCGTTCTGGACCGCGCACGCGACACTCCCCGGCCTGCCGGCGGTCGCCGCACCGATCGGCCTGACGGAGAACGGCCTGCCGCTCGGGGCGCAGATCATCGGCCCGCTGCACGAGGACGGCACCGCGATCGCCTTCGCCGAGCTCGTGGCCGAGCAAGCCGGCGGCTACGTGCCCCCGCCGCTTTGATCAGGTGCTCTCGGCGGTGAGCGAGGCGCCGCTGATCACGCTGCTGTCCTGGGCCTGGATCGCTCACACGATCGAGGTCGACAATGCGGTGGAGGCGGCCGGCGCATCGCGCCCGGCCGGCCGCTTCCAGATATCGCTGCCGATGTGGGCCAACGGGCTGCGGTGCATCCCGGAGACGGGCGTCACGATCCGCGAGCTTCGGGAGTCCTCACGAGCCGGGTGCAACCTGGGTGGACTGGAGCGCTGGGGCTGGATCCGCGTCGCGACGTCAGGCCGGACGCGCCGTGACGGCTACGGCACCCGCCGCGGCCTCAAGCCGGACACTGTGGTGTGCCCGACGGAGGCCGGGAGCATCGCGCGCCGCCTGTTTCCCGAGATCGTCGCGACGGTCGAAGAGCGCTGGCGCAAGCGCTTCGGGCAGCAGGTGATCGAGGCGCTGCGAACCCAGCTCGGCGCGCCGCTCAGTGGGATCCCGTGGTCACCCCCTGAGGTCTATCCCACCGACGGCTTCTGCACCCACATCGTGACCGGCGCCGGCGACCTCGGAGAGCTGCCGCTGGTTGCGCTGCTCGGCCAGGCGCTGACCGCGCAGACGGTCGGGCAGGAGCGGACGGCGCGCGTGTCGCTGCCGTTGGCGGCGAACTTGCTCCGTGTGATCGACGGCGAGGA
>DATGJM010000005.1:0-2037 GCA_035295205.1 Solirubrobacteraceae bacterium
GGCAAGTAGGCCCCAGAACGTCGCGACCCGGCCGGCCCGCCCTCCCTCCTCCCGGCCGGCCGGGTCGCTCGACCCTTCCAGGAGCACGCGATGCTTGATCAAGCGAGCGCCGGACTGCTCAAGCGGCTGGCAACGAGTGGCCTTCCCCCACTGCACGAACTGGCACCGGATGACGCCCGGGCCGCTGGGACGTGCATGGCAGAGCTGTACGGCCAGGGTCCAGATATGGCCCGCGTGCGTGAGATCACCCTGCCCACCGGCGATGGCGCATCGATCACGGCCCGCGTGCTCGTACCCTGCCGGACCCCTCGTGCGGTGATCGTCTACTACCACGGGGGTGGCTGGGTCCTCGGTTCCCTTGATCAATACGACACCCTGGCGCGCGAGCTGGCACACCGGGCAGGCGCTGCGGTCGTGCTGGTCGACTATCGCCTGGCTCCCGAGCACCGCTTTCCCACCGCCGTCGATGATGCCTGGGCGGCTCTGCAATGGGCCGCGGCGAACGCCGAGGCGATCGCCGGGCGTGAGGTCCCGCTGATCGTCGCCGGCGACAGCGCCGGCGGAAATCTGGCCGCGGTCGTGTGCCAGCGCGCCCGCGACGCCGGACCCGAGATCGCGCTCCAGGTGCTCGTCTACCCCGTGACCGACTGCGATCTCGATCGCGACTCATACCTCGAGCCCGGCAATCAGCTGCTGCTCGCGCGCGACACGATGGCCTGGTTCTGGAATCACTACGCGCCGCAGGAGTCCGAGCGCGTCCACCCCGAGGCCTCCCCGCTGCGGGCCGATAGCCTCGCCGGGTTGCCACCAGCCGTGGTGATCACCGCCGAGCACGACGTGCTGCGCGACGAGGGCGAGGCTTACGCCGCGCGCCTGGCCGGGCACGGCGTGCGCGTCGTGCACCGGCGCTTCGCCGGCCAGATGCACCTCTTCTTCACGCTCGTCAACGTCCTGCCGGGCAGCGAGGCGGGCATCGAGTTCGTGGCGGCGGCGATCGACCGCGAGCTGTCGCGTCCTGAACCTGCCCACGTGCACGAGACCGAGCCCGAGCGCTTCGACGCCGTGGTCGTGGGCGCCGGGTTCGCCGGCCTCTACGCGCTGCATCGCCTGCGCGAGATGGGGCTGCGAGTCCGGGTGCTCGAGCAGGGCGACGGGATCGGCGGCACCTGGTACTGGAATCGCTATCCGGGAGCGCGATGCGACATCGAGTCGATCGACTACTCCTATTCGTTCTCGGAGGAGCTCGAGCAGGAGTGGAAGTGGAGCGAGCGCTACCCGGCCCAGCCGGAGATCCTCCGCTACCTGAACCACGTGGCCGACCGTTTCGACCTGCGCGGCGATATCGAGCTCGGCACGCGCGTGAGCAGCGCGCACTATCAGCCGGACGCACGGCGCTGGCTCGTGGGCACCGCCGACGGCAGGCGGTATTCGGCTCCCTACTGCATCATGGCCTCGGGCTGCCTGTCGGCGGTCAACCGCCCGGAGTTCACCGGCCTGGACGACTTCGAGGGCGAGTGGTACCACACGGCGCGCTGGCCGCACGGCGGCGTGGCGCTGGGCGGCAAGCGGATCGGCGTGATCGGTACGGGCTCGACGGGGATCCAGATCATCCCCCAGCTCGCGGCGCAGGCCAAGCACGTCTACGTGTTCCAGCGGACTGCGAACTTCAGCATGCCCGCACATAACGCCCCGCTCGACGACGAGATCGTGCGCGCCGTCAAGGCCGGCTATCGCGAGCGCCGGCGCCTGGCCCGGGAGTCGCTGAGCGGCGTTCCCCGCACCCATCCGGCCAGCGCCCCCACCCGATCGGCGCTCGAGGTCACCGAGCACGAGCGCCACGAGACGTTCGAGCGCGGATGGGCCGAGGGCGGGATCTCCGGGATTCTCCAGGCGTTCAACGACATCAACGTCAACCCGCAGGCCAACGCCCTGGCCGCCGAGTTCGTGCGCTCGAAGATCCGCCAGATCGTCGCCGACCCGGCGACCGCCGAGGCGCTCCTGCCGACCACGCACCCGATCGGCACCAAGCGCATCTGT
>DATGJM010000006.1:0-20476 GCA_035295205.1 Solirubrobacteraceae bacterium
CCCGTTCGAGTCCTACGCCGAGGAGCTCGACGAGTACAGCATCGACCGCCTCGCGCTGGCCGCGCAGCTGCGCCGGGGCCTGGAGCGCGGCGAGCTGGTCGTGCACTATCAGCCGAAGGTCCCGCTGCACGGGGGGGTCACCTCCGCGGTGGAGGCGCTCGTCCGCTGGAACCATCCGCAGCTCGGGCGGATCGGCCCGGACGGCTTCATTCCGCTGGCCGAGCACACGGGGATCATCAAGCCGCTGACCGAGCACGTGCTCGAACGCGCGCTGCGTCAGTGCGAGATCTGGCGCTCCCACGGGCTCGAGATCACCGTGTCCGTCAACGTCTCCACGCGCAGCCTGCTCGACTACGACCTGGCGGCGGCGATCCGCGGCACGCTTCAGCGCTTCGACCTGCCGGCATCGGTGCTGCAGCTGGAGATCACCGAGAGCCGCATCGTCGCCGACCTGCGCCGGGCGCGGGTGATGCTCGAGGAGATCCGCGCGCTGGGCGTGATGATCGCGATCGACGACTTCGGCACCGGGTTCTCTTCGCTTTCCCAGCTCCAGCAGCTGCCGATCGACGAGATCAAGATCGACCGGTCGTTCGTCTCCGGCATGGAGAGCGACCGTAACGACGCCGTTCTGGTGCGCTCGATCATCGAGCTCGGGCGGAACCTCGGCCTGCGAGTGACCGCCGAGGGCGTCGAGACCGAGGAGATTCGTGTGAGCCTCTGCCAGCTGGGCTGCGACTTTGCACAGGGCTTCCACGTCGGACGCCCGGTCCCGGCCGAGGAGTGCGAGCGCTACCTCGGCCGCAGCGAGCCGGCCCCCGCGGTGCCGCTCGCGCTGGCGCGCGGGAACCGCTCGTAGCGGGGATACGATGCGCACCAGATGGCTCGCGCCACCCCCCCGCTGATCCCGCTCGGCTACGGCAAGTTCGTCAGAGCCGACCGCGTCTACGCGCTCGTCCCCCTCGAGGGGAGGGCTCGGGGCGACGGGCGGCGCACGCTCGTGCACATCGAGGGGATCGACGAGCCGCTCGTCGCCTCGCGCTCGGAGCGGGCGATCGCGATCGACGTGGCCGCCGCGCTCGGACGACCGGAGCCGGTGGATCGCGGGGATCGCCCGCTGGCAGGTCAGGAACAGCTCTTCTAGGCGGTCACCTGGGCATACAGGGACGCCAGGTTGGGGTAGCCGCTCGAAGCCCAGCCCGACCCCTGCAACGCAGCGATCTGGGCCGCAGGGGACTGCCCCGCGGTCTGCAGGATCGCCTGGATGCCGGGGCTTGCCGTCCCGTAGCCCGGGATCGCGCTCTGGCCCTTCAGCCAGCCGGCTGTGGCGTCGGCAGCTGTCGTCGGGTCGCTCCAGATCGGGTCGGTCGCGCCGTAGGTGCCGCTGTCGGTGTAGCCGACGTTCAGCCAGTCGTTGTTGTTCTGAGCCTGGCGGGACTGGGCGGCGGCGCCCGACTCCTCGGCCAGCAGCCAGGCTGAGACGACGCCGGGGTCGAGGCCGGTGTCCGCGGCCAGCCGGCTGGCGAACGTCTGCTGGGCACTCGTCAGCTGAGTCGTGGCGGCGGTCGGAAGGGCGGTGGCGCCGCCGACATCTCCAGCCGCCCCGATGGCGGAGGTGCCCTGTGCGGTCGCGAGCGCTGAGGCGAAGCTGCCCGATGTGGGGGTCGCGGACGCCGGAGCGGCGGTGCTTGCGGACCCCGGCTCGAAGGCGCCCGACAACGAGGCGATCTGGCTCTGGATCTGCGCGATCCGGGCCACGGCGTCGGAGTAGCTCATCGGCCCGCTCCGGTGGGGGTGGCGTACAGGGCGCGTGACCTGGCCGGGTTACCCATGGCCAGGGAAGCCGCAGGGACGTCGCGGAAGACCACGCTGCCCGCGGACACCGAAGATCCGGCTCCCACCGTCTTTCGCGGCGTGACAACCGCATGGGTCGCCAGGTACGCCTCGTCCTCGAGTCGGGCCCAGCCGCCGATCACCGCGTAGGGCGAGAGCACGCAGCAGCGCCCGACGACGCTGTCGTGGCCGACCGATGCATAGGTGTTCAGCACGCTGAGGTCGTCGATGCGGGCTCCCGGACCCACGAATGCGAACGGCGCGATCACAACTCCCTGGCCGAGATGTGCCGTGGGCGCGACCCAGGCGGTGGGGTGAACGACCGTCGCCAGCCGCGCCCCGCGCGCGATCAGATGGTCGGCCAGCTCACGCCGCGGACCCGGGTCGCCGAGCCCGACCGCCACCAGTTCCTCGCCGACCGGCTCGTACTCCTCCGCCGGCCCGCGAACCTCGGCGCCGAGGTCGATGCCGTCGATCGGGCTGCGCGAGACGTCGTGGAGGAAGGCCCCGACCTCGAAGCCGGAGTCGCGGGCGTAAGCCGCGAGCTCGCGGCCGAAGCCGCCGGCCACCGCGATGACGAGGGCGTCGGGAGTCGGGTTCATCGAGCCTCCACCGAGATTGCGACCGCGCGCGTGAGCTCGGACAGCAGATCCATGCCGTCCCACCGGTGGTCGAAGCGCAGGGCCTGCCCGAGCGGCACGATCCGATCGATCCCGCGCCCGGCGACGAGCCCCGCGAAGCGCTCGAGCTCCGAGCGCTCGAAGCCGAATACGGCCAGCGTCTGATCGCGGCGCGTGACGTGCGGCGCCAGCTCGCCCAGTGAGGGCACGAACGCCTGCAGGAACGTGCCGCCGCCGGGATGGTCGCGGTCGAAACCGTCGAGGGTGGACAGCGTGAGCACGGTGAGCGCGTTGCCGAAGCTCTGCACGCGCTCGAGCGGGCGATCGATGGCGGCGCCGGCGACCCACGCGAGCTTGCCGGTCACGGCGCCGAGCGGCAGCTCATATCCGCGCTCGGAGATCGCGGTCTCGAGACGCGCGTAGAGGCCGTCCGCCGCGCGGCGGGCGCTCTGCGCCGCGCCGCACCAGACGATCAGCCGCGGGGACGAGCAGCCCTGCTGGTCGTACCAGTAGGCATCGTTGTAGAGCTGGGCCGCGATCCCGTCGCGCGCCTGTGACGAGGCCGAGAGCCAGGCACCTGCCTCGAGCGCCGCCATCGAGAAGCGATCGACGAACGCGATGTCGCGCGCGCCCGGCGCCGTGGGCACCGCCCGCAGGCGAGCGACCGTCTCATCGCCGCCCCAGAGCACGCGCACATCGCAGGCGGCCGAGCACAGCTCCGTGGGCTCGAGCTCGTGCCCCCAGCTGAGGACCGCCGTTCCGGCGCGCACATCGGGGTGGTCGGTCAGGGCGGCCTCCAGCGCGGCGCAGACGCGCTCGGCGGCGACGCCGGCCCGGGAGGAGATGCGCACGAGATTGCGATTCCCGGCCAGCATCGAGAGCGCCAGCGAGTACATCGTCATCACCTCGACGTTGGCCGGAGGCACGTGGAAGGCAAGGCCGCGTGGCGCGCGCAGGCCGAGCGCGCGCGCCTCCGAGGCCAACCTGCGCAGTGACGCCGCGCGGAGCCAGGACGCGAGCGCGACGAGGTCCGGCTGCGAGCGCGCGACCGGGTCACGGAACAGCGCGCGGGCGACCGCGTCGAGAGCGTCGACAGCGGCGTCGCCGAAGGGCTCGAGCACCGGGGCGGCGGCGAGCTCGGCGAGGACCACCTCGAGTTCGATCGGACCCGGGGCCGGGGCGAGGCGGCGGACGGTCGTCATGCCGCCTCCGGGAGGGCGCCGGACGGGGGGAGCGTGGCCGCGTGCGTGTCGCTGCAGCCACGCAGCTCGGCCTTGGGCACGCGGCCGTGCAGCGAGATCGCCGCGCCCAGCCAGCCACAGCCGCATTCGTCGCGCCCGTGAACGGTTCCCAGGTCCTCGGTGAGCAGCGAATGACCGGGATAGCTCGTGGGCAGCGCGCTCAGAACCTGGACGACCCCGGAGGAACCGTCGGGGGCCACCGACCAATCGGAGGGGTCGCGGATCAGCACATCCGCGGCTGCCGGGGCATGCAGGAAGCCCCGCTCGCATTCGAGGAAGACGGTGCCGATCTGCTCAACCATGCCGTAGAAGCTCGCGACGCGCTGGAGGCCGGTCACCTCGCGCAGGCGCTCGCGGAAGCGCTCGGCTCCCACCGCCTCCGCCTGGAGCTGCTTCCAGCCGCCGCCATGGACGAGCACCGCCGGGCTGAGGTCGATCTCTCCAGGGGATAGCGCATCGAGCAGGTGCCGCCAGACCATGAACGTGAACCCGAACACGAACAGCGGCTCGCCGCTGTGCGAAGCGAGCCACCGCACGAGCTCTTCGCGGCGGAGCGCCATCTCGCCGTCCAGCGCATAGAGGTGGTCGCGCCCGAAGGTCTGAAACCCGAGGATGCCTGCCGCCCGGGCCGCCATCGCGCGGCGATCGCGCAAAGTCTCGCGCGCATCCACGATCAGCATCGGCCGGCGCTCGGAGCCCAGCAGCGCGCTCATGATCGCGGCCAGCGTGCGCGTCTGCGCCAGAGCGCTATCGCGATCGAGCACGATCCGGCTGCGGGCGGCCCCGGTGGTGCCGCTCGAGGTCAGGACCTTAAAGACGTCCGCCGAGGCGATCGAGCTCAGCTCATGCGTCTTGAACAGCTGGACCGGCAGCCACGGCACGTCCTCGAGGCTGCCGAACGGACCATGGGCGCCGTCCCAGATCAGATCGAGCACGCGCCCGTACGCCGGGCAGGCCGCGCGGTGGTGCTCCGTGAGCTCCGACAGCCGCGCGAGCAGCAGCGCCTCCTTCTCGGCGCGGGGGACTGCGTACACCGAGCTCACGCCGCCAGCCTGTTCAGCGCCGCATAGTCGATCTTTCCCGAGCCCGTGGTCGGGAGGATGTCCACCTCGGTGACCTCGAAGGTCCGCGAGGGAAGGCCGAAGGCGCTCGCGAGCTCGCTCCGCGCATCCGCGGCAGAGCGGCCGGCCTCGATGAAGACCAGGATCCGCTCGTCGGTGCCGGCGACCGCCGCGACGGGACCACCATGCACGAGCCGGGCCTCGACGTCGTCGAGCGATATCCGGTGGCCGTAGGCCTTGGCGAACCGGGCCCGCCGCCGAGTGGCGTAGAAGAAGCCGTCCTCGTCGCGGTAGCCGAGGTCGCCGGTGTGAAGCTCGCCGCCGAGCACGTCGCCGAGCGCCAGGTCGGCGGCCGACTCGGCGTAGCCCAGCATCACGTTGGGGCCGCGGTAGACGAGCTCGCCCTCGACGCCGGATGACACTTCGACGCCGTCATCGGAGAGCACGGTGAGCCTCCCGCCCGGGATCGGCACTCCGATGGCCGTGGGCTTCTCGCGCACCCGGGCCGGCGGAACGTAGGCGATCCGGGCGGTGGCCTCGGTCTGGCCGTACATGACCACGAGCCGCGCCCCGCGGCGCTCGAGCTCCTCGGCCAGGGACAGCTTCGCCTCGGGCTCGAGGCGCCCTCCGGCCTGGGTCATGGTGCGCAGGCTCGGCAGCTCGCGCCGCCGCCAGCCCGTGCGCTCGAGGATCGCGTAGGAGTACGGGACGCCCGCGAATGATGTGCACTCGTGGCGCTCGAAGCTGTCCCAGAACGACGGGCGGGCCAGCCCCTCAGTGGGGAGGACCAGGCTCGCTCCGGACAGCAGGTGGCTGTTCAGCACCGAGAGCCCGTAGGAGTAGTGGAACGGGAGGCTGGCGATCGCCCGCTCGTCCGGGCCGATCTCCAGGTACTGGGCGATCGATCGGGCGTTGGCCAGAAGGTTGCGCTGGCTCAAACGCACGAGCTTGGGGCTGCCGGTCGAGCCTGAGGTGGTGAGCATCAGGGCCAGCTCGGGGTGCAAGGCGTGCACGCGGCCGGGGTAGACCTCGGCGGCGCGGGCGTCCGGGTGCAGGACCAGCCCGGGGGAGTACGCCGCCTCGAGCTCGGCCAGCCGCTCGGGCTGCATGCCATCGTCGACCATCACTACCGCGTGCCCGGTGCAGACCGCCGCCAGGTAGTTGATGACGGTGGCCGCGTTCATCTGGCAGCGGCAGAAGGCCAGGGTGCGCGACACGCTCGCGAGCTGCTCCGCCCGGCGGCGCACGAGCGCGCACATCTGAGCGTGCGTCCACGTGTATCCGCTCGACTCCTCGATCAACGCCACCCGCTCGCTGTCGCACGCCAGCAGCATCAGATCAACATCCCTCCGTCGACGCCCAGGACCTGTCCGGTGATGTATGAAGCCTCCTCCGAGGCCAGCCAGCCGATCGCGCAGGCGACCTCGGCCGGCGAGCCGATCCTGCCCAGCGCGACCGACGCCACACGCTGCTCGAACACGCCCGCCGGGAGGTTGCGGACCATGTCGGTGTCAATGAACCCCGGGGCGACCGCGTTGACGCGCACCCCCGAGCCGGCGAGCTCCTTGGCGGCCGAGCGCGTCATCCCGATCACGGCGGCCTTCGATCCGCCGTAGGCGACCTGGCCGGCGTTGCCGTTCACGCCGATGATCGAGGCGACGTTGACGATCGCCCCGCCGCCGTCACGCGCCAGCAGCCGCCCGGCGGCCTGCATCGTGTTCAGGACGCCGAGGGCATTGGTGGCGAAGGTGCGGGCGGCGGCGTCGCTGTCGATCATGCCGAGCAGCGCGTCGTCGAGGATGCCGGCGTTGTTGACGAGCACATCGAGGCGGCGGTGACGGGCGAAGATGGTGCGCACCGCCGCGCTGACCGCCGACGGGTCGGCGACGTCGAAGGCGCAGGCGCCGTGTTCGCCGCCGGCGCTGGCGCGCAGCTCGGTGCACAGGGCGTCGAGCTCGTCCTCGCTCCCCCGCGAGTTCAGGAGCACGGTGGCGCCCCGCTCGGCCAGGTACTGGGCAGTCGCCCAGCCGATCCCGCGCGATGAGCCGGTGATGAGCGCGACCTTGCCGGCAAAGCTCATGGCAGTCGGTGGGGCGCCGCGGGCGTCCCCGGTCGCTCAGGACACGCCGAGCCGCTCGAGCAGCTCGACCGCGGCCTGCCAGTCCGAGAGCCCGATCACATCGTCGGTGTCGAGCATCACGCCGAAGGCATCTTCGATCTCGGCCACCAGCACCATGTGCCCGACCGAGTCCCAGTGGTCGTGCTGGCCGTAGGCGAGCGCCGTCACGTCGACGTCATCGGACAGGTCGAGCGCGCGGCGGAACACCTGCTCGAGAGCAGGCGCGGTGGACGTGGCTGAGATTTCTGACACGGGGCCTCCGACTCCAAAGAGGGACTCGGTCATGTGATCGGCGCGCGGCCGGCGAATCTTGAGCCGTGGCGGCTTCAGAGAGGCCGGTGGAAGTAGGCGTTGTTGAAGGCCGTGAAGTCGAAGCGGTAACCCCAGGCCTCGAGCTTGCGGCACAGGCTCTCCAGGCCGATGTTGCCGAATTCGACGCAGAACACCTGCGGCCATATGTGCGTGCCCTCCATTCCCCGCAGTGCGCTCAGCTCGTGGCCCTCGACGTCGAGCACGAACAGGTCCACGCGCTCGATCCCGTGACGGGCGAGGAGGGTGTCGTAGCGCACGGTCTCGACGTCGAAGGTCTCGAAGGTGCAGCCCCCGGCCACGAGCTCTTCGATGTGGTCTTCGGTGTGGCTGAGCGAGCCGTTGCCGAAGCGCGCACCTCGCTCGGGATGGAGGGCGTTGGTGAAGGTTGCCGAGCCGTCGCGGTCGGACAGTGCCGCGCGGACGTTGATCGCCCCCGGCCGCGCCACCTGGAGCAGCTCGAAGTTCACCGGGGAGGGCTCGACGTTGATGCCCGTCCAGTCCAGCGACTCTTCGAAGGCCTTACAACAGT
Source organism: Solirubrobacteraceae bacterium (assembly GCA_035295205.1). Lineage (GTDB taxonomy): Bacteria > Actinomycetota > Thermoleophilia > Solirubrobacterales > Solirubrobacteraceae > Palsa-465. The sequence continues at coordinate 7,713 of DATGJM010000006.1, forward strand.
TCTCCTCCACGCCGTCGGAAGCGCCGGCCTCGATGAAGAACCCGCCCCGCACTCCCGTGAAGTAGGTGTCGTAGAGGATCTTGTCCACCGGCGGGTCGAACTGCCCGTAGAAGCGAATCTCCGGTGCATGCGGCTGTGCGTCTGACCAGCTCCGGTACATCTCCCGCGCCTGGGACCAGGTGACGATGTCACTGGGGCTGACCTCGGGCAGCGCCGCGGCCGCCGCCTCGCGGTCGGTGGTCACGACCGCCCGGATCTCGCCCGAGGCGATCAGCTCGGGTGCCGGATCGAGCACCACGAGCTCGCGCACGCCGGGATCGGCGGCGCGGAGCAGGGGGGTGATGGCCTCACCCGGTAGCAGCGAGACGAACCGCAGGTCCGGGTGGCCCGCGGACACCAGATCGCGCGTCGCCTCGCCGAGGACCTCCGGCTCGTAGAAGGCGACCAGGAACACTTGCTAACCCCTGAGCGAGGCCAGGAGGTCGAGGTAGTCTCCGGCCACGTCGTCCCACGTGCGGGCCGCCACGGCCGCGGCGTTGGCAGCGATCACCGCCGGATCGGTCGCCTCGCAGCCGCTCCAGATCCGCCAGATCGCCCGGGCGACGTCTTCGGGGTCGTGGGGGTCGAAGAGCTCGGCCACCACGCCCACCCGCTCGCATTGCTCGATGATCGGCGGGATGCGCGAGATCGCGACGGGCTTGCGGGCGGCCATCGCCTCGACCATCGGGAAGCTTCCCGCCTCGTAGAGCGTGGTCTGCACCATCCCGATCGACTCCTCGTAGAGGGCCTGGAGCTCGCGGGCGCTGATGTAGCCGAGCCCGATCAGGTCGGGCCCGTTATAGAGCTCGGTGGCCATGCCGCTGGCGATCACGGTGATCGGCCGGCCCTCGCGGCGCAGGATGCGCAGGGCGGACGTCAAAGCCGGATAGTTCTTGTGCAAGTGAAAGCCGTTCGGGCTGATCAGGAAGCGCTCGGGCAGCCCGAAGCGCCGGCGCACGCGGCGGCGCTCAGCGTCGGTGATCGGATCCGGCGGAGGGTCCGCGGCCGTCGGGATCACGTGGGTGAGCGCCTCAGGCGCGCGGTAGTAGCGATGGAGCTCCTCGCGGATGAACTTGGAGGAGTGCACGAACGCGCTGGCGCGATCGATCCAGAGCGGGGTCTGGCGCTCGAGCAGCACCTTGTCCTCGTCGCTGAGGACATCGAAGTGCTTCCAGTTCAGATCGTGGAAGGTGCAGGCGACCGGGACGCGCGTGTTCGGCGGGTCGATCCGGTGCGGCCAGGAGTAGTAGGCGACGTCCGCGCTGTCGATCTCCGGCTGGGCGACCTCGCTGAACTCGCCCGCGGTCACCGGAAGCACCTCGACGCCGGCCCGGCGCAGCAGCTCGGTTCCGGGATCGAAGGCCGCGTTCGGGTCGACCTGGCAGACCAGCTTGACGCGCGGGTGCGTGCGGTGGCCGGCCATGCCCGCGACCAGCTGGCGCATGAAACGCTCGCCGCCGCCGCCGCTCGGGTTCGGGTTCAGCACGCAGACCTCGAGGCGCTGCGCGACCTCGATCCGGGGAGTGAAGAGCGCGGGATCCGCGGGCACCGAGATCGCCGTGGGCCGCTCGGATGGAGCGACCGCATCATTGAGCAGGCGGTAGAGCGAGCGGGCGGCGGCCTGGTAGCTCTCGCCGATCACGGCATCACGCGCCGTGCGCTCGAGCTCGGTGCCCCGGGCGCGGCGCAGCGCCGCGGCGATGGCCTGAGCCAGCGTCCGGACATCGCGTGGGTCGGCGTACAAGTAGCAGGAGGCCCCGAGCTCCGAGAGGTGGTCGCGCACCACCGAGAACGACGGCGCGACGACCGGGCGACCTGTGGCCAGAGCCTCGCGGAGCAGCCAACCCGGGCCGGCGCCCCCGGCGCCGAGCACGAGGACCGCGGCGCTGTCCACGGCCGTCCTCCAGTCCTTCACCGAGATCACTTCGCGGCCGGGCATCAGCCCGTACATGCAGGCGTACCCGCCGGGCTGCGCTATGCGCTCGCCACCGGGACCCGCGATCACCAGGCGCGGCTCGAGCTCTGCCATGCGCAGCACCTCGAACGCGATCAGCAGTGGTCCGGTCGGGACCGGCGGCAACGCGAGCACATCGGAGCCCGTCGCCACGGGTGAACACGCGGGAAGGCGCTGTGCGGGCAGCGGAAGCGGCAGGACGCAGGCGCGGTCGTTCGGGATCGACAGCAGCGAGCGCAGCCCGATCGCGGCGCTCATCGTGGGCGCGGCGAACAGCGCGCCGCGCTCGCGCCACGGGCGCAGGGCGCCGGCCAGCGACTGCTTGTGGCTGCCCGCGAGGGCGGCGTTGGCGAAAGGCACCAGAGCCACGAGCGCTGCGTCTCCACTCTCGGGAGGCGCCATCGCGGCGGCGTTCGGGCACAGGACGACCGACCCGTCAGCGGCATCCTCGGCCTCGGGCAACTGCTCGAGCGCGTCCAGCAGGGGTTTCAGGAATTCAGGCCACTCGCCGTTCCAGTGCAGCGCGACTTCCATCGGCTCGGCCTGGCTCAGGCGGCGCGGAAGCCGACGTGCGGGGCGTCGCCCGGCACGGGCTGGGCGGTCAGGCGCTGCTCGGCGATCGCGGTGGCGAGGCAGTCGACCACGTCGTCGACCTCTTCGCCGGTCATCTCGTAGAACATCGGGAGGTTCAGGACCTCGCTCGAGGCGAGCTCGGCTTGCGGGCACAGCGACGGCGCGAGCTCCTGGTATTCGGCGATCGGCTGGCGGTAGGCGGGCAGCGGGTACAGCGAGCGGGTTTCGACTCCGAGCTCGCGCAGGCGCTCCGCCACGGCGTCGCGGTTCGGCACGCGGACCGCGAAGGAGAACCACGCCGGTGTGCCGAACGGCGAGTGCCCGGTGGGCTGGACCTCTGCGAGCGTGCTCAGCTGCTCGGTGTAGCGCTCGGCCAGCGCCGCCCGGCGAGCCAGGATCTCCGGGGCCCGGCCGAGCTGGACGCGCCCGATCGCGGCGGCGATCTCGGTGAGCCGGTAGTTGTAGGCCAGCGTGTCGTGGACGTACTTGCGGCCGGGGATCTCGCCCTGACCGCGAAGCTTGCGGGCGCGCTCGGCGAGCGCGTCCGCGTCGCAGAACACCATCCCGCCCTCGCCGCAGATCATCGCCTTGGCGGTATGGAAGCTGGTCGTGGCCACGATCCCGTGGGAGATCGTTGGGCGGCCACGGAAGTAGGCACCGAGCGACTGCGCGCCATCGACCACGAGCTGAAGGCCGTGGCGGTCGCAGAGCCTGGTGAGCGCGTCGTAGTCGACCGGCGAGCCGCAGTAATCGGCGACGATCAGGGCGCGGGTGCGAGCGGTGACCCGGCTGGCGGCGTCGCGGGGGTCGATGTTCAGCGTGACAGGGTCGACGTCAGCGAACACAGGCCGGGCGCCCTGCCAGAAGATGCAGTTGGTGGTGGCGATGTAGGAAAGCGAGGAGACCAGCACCTCGTCTCCGGCACGCAGGTCGATCAGCTTCATCGCGACGTCCAGCGCGACCGTGCCGTTGGCGACGGCGATCCCGTGGGCCCGGCCGACCATCTCGGCTGTCTGCCGTTCGAATGAACGCACGTCGGCGCCCATGGACATGCGGCGCTCGGTGAGCGCGCTGAGTACGGCGGCGATCTCTTCCGCGCCGACGAAGGGCTTGGCCCATGGGATCCGGAAGTCGTTCATGGCGAAACGGTCCATCGAGGACAACCCCGTAATCGGCGGGGACCGGCGGGAATTGAGAGACCTCAGGCGGCGCGAGCGATGAACACGGGCTCGAGCGCGGCCGCGTAGCGAACGAGTTCCTCGTCGCCGGCGGCGACCGTCCGGCGGGCGCGCCGGACGAGCGCAGGAGGACGCGCGGCGGCTTGGTCCTCGTCGAGCAGCACCGCGTCGGCGACCGCGATCAGGGGCGCCGGATCGCCGTCGGCCTGCTGATGAAGCGCGAGGTCGGGCAGCGCGTCGATGTCCAGGCCCGCGCGCTCGAGGCTCGAGACCACGCGCTCGAGGGCACTCTGAGCCTGGTCGCCGAGCACCGGCATGACCAGCGTTGCATCGGCGTCCGCCGGGACCACGCTCGCCCAGCGGACGATCGCCGCGCTCCACACCTCCTCGCGGCGCCAGTCGGGCGCGTACACGACCGTCCGCCTTCGCGACTGAACGTCGCTCGCCGGGCGCACGCGCCGCGCCGGCCGTAGATCCTCGGCCTCCAGTCGGGCCAACGACTCCTCGAGTGCGACGGCGGCCGCGCTCCAGCCATGCCGGCAGGCGCCGACTCGGGCGGCCGCGCCCCGGCGGGAGCGTTCGCCCGGGCCGGCGGCCACCGCGCGCAGGATGGCCACGAGGTCCTCGACCGACACCTCGTGCACATAGCCGCTGCCGGCCAGGATCACGCCGGAGAGCTGCCCGTCGAGGTCCCGCCGGCGGGCGGGCACCGCCCAGCCTCCGTCGCCCACGAACTCCGAGGTGGGTCCGATGCCCGTGTGGATCACGGGAACGCCGCAGGCCATCGCCTCCAGCGCCGGGAGGCAGAAGCCCTCGCCGCGGTAGGGCACGACGAGCGCGTCGGCGGCGCGATACAGAGCCGGCAACTGCCCGGGGGGCAGCTCGTCCTCGAGATAGAGGATCGGCGCTCCGGCCTGCCGGCGAATCCGATCGCCCATGGTCTGGCCGCGATAGTGGCTCTCGACACCGAAGTCCTTGATCACGAGCTGCACGTCATCCCGGGCGTCGAACGCCTGCTCCCAGGCGTCGAGCAGCAGGTCAACCCCCTTGCGCCACACCGTCCCACCGACGAACAGGAACGTGCAGGACGCGCGGCGCTCGAGCTCGAGCGCGGCCCCGGCGGGTGTGAACGCGTCGAGGTCGACGCCGTTCGGGATCACCTCGACCACTCCCGGTGGGACGCCCGCCTCGAGGTATCCCGCGCGCACGTATTCGCTGGGCACATACACCCGGTCGACGTCGGCCCGGATGCGCTCGACCCAGTCGGCAGGCGGATGACCGAACTCCCAAGGCAGGATGACCGCGTGGGGTCCCTCTCCCGTGGCAGTGAAATCGGGTGGCCAGGAGTGGCTGATCGAGGGGCGCCGGACCAGTTCGGTCGGCGCCCCCAGTGGGCGGCAGTGGACGCGACGGCCGCCGGCCTCGAGGGCCGCGAGCAGACGGTCATTGACGAGCGAGAGCGATGAGTTGCGCCCGAACGGGCCGCGGATCGTGCAAGAACGCGGCAGTTCGCGCTCTGCGGTCTCGCGGATCGCGCGCTCCAGCCGTTCGGTGGTCGCGACGGGACCGAATTGCTCGATCAGCCGCGCGCGGGCCGGTGCCGCCCGCCGGCGGGCCGCGGCGAGATCGCCCGCGATCTCCTGCAACGCCGTGGTGAGCTCGCCGATGTCGGGCTCGAACCACCGATGGCCGCGGACATCGTCGGCGTACACGCCGTGATCCTCGGGCAGGGGCACGAGCTCGCCCTCGATCAGCCAGCTGTCCTCGCGGACCATGAACTCGGTCGGCCCCGACCAGGCGCTCGCGATCGTCGGCAGGCCCATGGCCAGGGCCTCCATGTAAGGACGGCCCCAGCCCTCGCCGCGAGACGGCAGCACGTAGGCGTCAGCCGACGCGTAGAGGCGGGCGAGGTCAGCGGGGGAGAGGACCTCCGAGAGCAGCTTCACGGGCGCGGTGTCGGACCGGCCTGCCGCGCGAGCGGCGGTCTCGAGCTCGGACTGGACGCGCCGGGCCAACTGCCCGTCGCGGTCGGAGGTCGTCTTCAGCACCAGGCAGACGGGGTCGGTCGCCGCGAACGCGCGCGCCCACGCGCTGAGCAGCTCTCGCCAGGCCTTGCGGGCCGAGAACTCGAAGTTCGAAAGGAAGACGGCGTGGCCCGGCGGAGTGCCGAGTTCGAGCGGCTCCACTCCCGGCGCGAAGGCCTCGAAATCGAGCGTGCCGCCGATCACCCGCAGGCGCTGCGCCGGTATTCCTCCGCGTTCGAACGCCTCACGATTGTGCTCGCACGGCACCCAGATCTCATCGCGGGAGAGGAGCTGTCCGAGCCAGGCCGCCGGGAAGCGGTCCGTTTCGAACATCGTGCGTGCGACGTTGGCTGCGCCCGGCAGCACGGGCGTCTGCGGCGCCCAACCTGGCGCGTAGTGGTGCACGACGACGGCGGCGTCCTCGAAGCACCGTGCGAGCTGACGGCGCACCATGTCGCGGTCGGCGCCCTGAAGCCTGGCATCAGCGCCCGGGCCATGCAGCTCGCGTGCGGCGGGCTCGTGACCGGCCAGTTCGAGCGCGCGCAGGAACCCGCGGACCTCGTCGGCATAGCCCGAGGGCCCTTCGATCAGTCCGAGCCACGCGACCGGGGGCAGCGATCGATCCTCAACATCCGCCACTCCCCGGTGATCGGCAGGGCCTCGTGGGCCCTTAACCCACGCGAGGGCGGAGGCTTCCTTGCCTCCGCCCTCGCCTTCCGGTTCCCTCGATGGATCGGACGTGGTATGTGACCCCGCGGCGGATGCGAGTCGGGACGGTCGCGGGGTGGTTGTTTCTCTCGGCGCGAGGCCGGGAGCTTGGCTCGTCTGAGTCTGGGGCAGCGGAGCCACCCCAGACTCAGACGAAAGCGTGTGGATCAGGCGAGCAGCTTCAGCACCATCTGGGGTGCCGCGTTGGCCTGGGCGAGCATCGCCGTGCCGGCCTGCTGCAGGATCTGCTCCTGGGTCATCGTGGTCATCTCGGAGGCCATGTCGACGTCCTTGATGCGGCTGTTCGACGCCGACAGGTTGGTCTCGGTGGCCGAGATGGCGTCCGAGGTGTACTGGAGGCGGTTCTGCACCGCGCCCAGCGTGGCCGCCAGCGACGAGACATTGGTGATCGCCGTGTCGAGCTGGGTCAGCGTGCCGGTGCTCAGGTCGAACACGTGGGCGCTGGAGGAGCCGACGTTTGACCAGCAGAAGCCGGTGATGCCCAGGCCGCTGGCGCCCTCGACGTCGGAGAACGTCGTGGTGAGGGTGTCGGTGCCGTTGGCGCCCACCTGGAAGGTGACCGAGCCGTTGGTGCCGGCCGAGCCGTTGAGCAGGTTCTGCCCGTTGAACTGGACAGCGCCGCGCTGGCGGTCGATCTCGTTGGTGAGCTGGTCGACCTCGTTCTGGATCGCCGACTTGTTCGTGCTCGACAGGTCGCCGTTCTGGTACTGCACGGCGAGCTCGCGGACGCGCTGGAGCATGCTCTGAACGTTGTTCATCGAGCTTTCAGCGGTCTGGACCATCGAGATCGCGTCGCCGACGTTACGGCTGGCCTGGTCGAGGCCGTTGACCTGGGCGGTGAGGCCCTGGCTGACCGCGTAGCCCGCGGCGTCATCAGCGGCGTTGTTGATCCGCAGACCTGACGACAGACGCTCCATCGCCATCGAAACGGCATCGCTCGAGTTGAGCAGGTTGGCGTGCGTCTGCATCGCCGAGATGTTGGTGAGAATGGAAAGGGACATTCGTTACACCTCCATGGTGTGGTCGCTTGCTTGTCCCGGGCCAACTCCCTGTCAGCCCTTGTATGCGAGGTAATCGCCGCGTGTCGCGAGGACTTGAGGGGCGATTTCAAGCGATTACATCGATGTGCGGGCGGCCGTCGTCGTCATCCCCCTCGTCGAGGTAGTCGGCCTCCTCGGCGGCGGCGCGCTCGCGCCGGCGGCGGGCGGCAAGCTCACGATCGCGCTCGCGTGCCTGCTCGCGGTCGGGGTCGGTGCGCGTGGTGGCCGGCGCCGGAGGTACCGGCATCACCGGCGGCGGCTGGGGGATGATCGGGTGCAGCGGGTCCACTTGGCGAACACCTTCGTTCCCGTCGCCAGGTAACTAAACCGGCGGCGGACGGAATCAGCCGGCTGGCTGCTCGGCTCCGGGACCCGGCGCCTCGGCAGGCGCGGGCGTCGGCCGGGAGGCCTCGAGCTTCGCGCGCACCTCGGCGATCATCAGCTGGCGCCAGACTACGACCGCGCAGCCGTAGCTGACCATGTAGCCGGCGACACCGGCCACGAGCGCGCGCATGCCCGCGACATCGGGCGAGACGCCGTGGGACAGCGAGAGGTAGGCCGTGATCCCGAACGCGAGCAGCCCGCCCCAGCCCTTGATCTGACGCACCGATGCCGAGGCCCGCGGGTGCGAGGCGACGCTCAGGCCACCGCCGGGGGCGGCGCCCTTCTTGCCCTTGGCCTTGCCCTTGCCCTTGGCGTCACCCTTGCCCTTGGCAGGGGCCTTCTCCTTCTTGCTCTTGTCCTTGTCCTTGCCCTTGGCCGGCTTATCGGCCGGCTCCTGGGGGGCGTCTGTCAGCTCGGCGTCGCTCATGCCGTCCTCCTGCGCTTACCAGCCCCGTCACGGGTGCGGTTGATCGCGATCCGCTGCTTTTCGAAGATGAAGTGGATCAGCCGCTGACGCTCCTTGGCCGTGATCGCGTCGAACACCAGCCCGCGCCGGCCGTCCTCGCCCGCGCGCACGATGAGGGCGCCGCCCTGTATGGGCGGCTCGGAGCCGCCCAGCTCGAGCCTGAAGCGAACCCGCTGCCCTTCGATCAGATCCTCCAGGCCGCGAAGCAGCATGCCGCCGCCGCTGATGTCCACGGCGTGTGTGCGCACGGAGCCGTCCACCGTCACTGGCTGAGGGGAGTCGATGCGCACGAACTCCCGACGCTGCAGCACCTCGGCCGGCTGCTCGGGCCGGAAGCGGATCAGGTCGTTCTGTTCGAGCGTCGCCTCGCCGCGCAGGCGCACCAAGCCCTGGGCCGAGCTGTATTCGAGCAGCGCCGGCTCGAGCGGCTCAGGCTCGACACCGGTGTCGGCGCTGAGCAGCGTCACGAGCATGAGCACGTCGCTGCCCCGCTCGAACACCCGGACCGGCATGTGCTCGCCGCCGCCCGAGATCAACCGTCCGGGGCGTCCGGCCGGAATCAGGCGCACCTGATCGTCCTTCGCCCGCTTCGGGCTCATGGCCAGGCTCCATCCTGCGACTTGCGCAACGCGAAACTCGCGACGCGGACGCCGATAGGCGGCTCCGCGCTCACGGGACCAGCCGCTCCGCGACGTGGGCCGGGTGGGCAGGCACCAGCGCGCCGTCGAGTGCCAGGCCGCCATGGATGAATGCGATCGGCAGCCCGCTCTGGAAGGCCAGCTCGGCGACGGTTCCGAGCTCGTCGGTTTCGTCGGCGTGGGTGATCACAAGTGCACTCAGACCGACCGGGATCAGGCCGTCGAGCAGCTGGCGTGCCGCTGAGGCGCTGAGCGTCGCGGGCACGACGAGGTAGACGGCATCGAGCGCGAGCTCGCCCAGTTCGTCGGCCACGGCGATGACGCCTTCCTCATCCGAGGGCGAGCACGGGTCGGTGTCGATGACCACCAGGCCGCGCTCGCGCCCCTCGGCGACGGCACGGGCAGCGCCGGCGCCGACAAGTGCACTCACCGGAACGTCGCGTCCGGCCAGTAGCCGCCCGAGCTCACCGGAGTCGGCGCCGGCGGCGAGCACGCTGACGCGCAGCGTGCTGGCGCGAGCATAGGCGGCGGCGAGCGCGGCGGTGCACCGCGTCTTGCCGGCCCCGCCGGCGCCCACGAACGCGACGGCCGCGCCCGCGCTCGGAAGTGGCGGCGGAGTGGAGAGCGAGCTGGCGACCGCGTCGCGGACGGCCTCGCGCAAGCTCCCGCCTGGGGCGAACGGCGCCATGTGAGCCGCGGCGCTGACGATCAGCTCGTGCGCCCAGGCCTCACTGATGCCGCGGGCGATCAGCTCGCGGGCCACGGCGCCGGCAGCCGCAGGATCGAGTTGCGCGGCTGGGAACGGGGCGGGCTCGGGCGTGAGAGGGGCGATCGGTTCGGGAGCGGGAGCGACCGGGGCGGGCGACAGCTCGGGCACGATCGGCATCGGGCGCCGCGTCTTGGCGCGCACCTTCAGCTTCGCGCGGACGACCCCCGGGGGCGGGAACGGGTCGGGTGTCGGCCGCGCGGCGGGGACCGGGGCCTCCGGAAGCGGGAATGGCGCAGAAACGGGGGCGGGGGCGCTCGCGGCGCGCTCCTCACGCGCCTGGGCCAGGCGCTGGGCGAAGCTGAGCTCCGGCTCTGAGGGCGCGGCGTAGGACTGGGCGGCCGACGCGTACGGCGACTCGCCGGTGGCAGCCATCTCGTAGGGCTCATCGTCGCCCGGGAACTCCGGCATCGCGGCATCCTCCTCGTCATAGAAGTCGACTCCGGCCGGCGCCTGGGCATCGACCTCGACACAGCGCTGGGCGAAAAAGCCCCCCACTCCGCCGGTCAGGCCCTCGCGCTCGCGCAGGATGATCGCGTCCGGGCCGAGCTCGGCCCGGATGCGGGGAATCAGCTCTTCCAGGCTGCGACCACGGTAGGTGCGGACCTGGCCTGGGCGCAACTGGGTGCTCATGCGGTCACGACTCCAATCGTCTCGACGCTGATTCCGGCGGCAATCTCGTTATAGGAACAGACAGGAAGATGTGGAACGACCGTCTCCACGAGCCGGCGCAGGTGACGGCGCACGCGCGCGGAGCACAACAGGACTGGACGTGTACCACGGGCTGTCGCCTGGTCGTGCTGGGCCTTGACCGCCTGCAACAAAGATTGCGCGCGGGACGGGTCCATCGCCAGGTACTCGCCGTCGCTGGTCTGGGTGATCGAGCCCGCGAGTTCCTGCTCGATCGTGGGGTCGAGCGTCACCGCCCGCAGCGTCTGATCCGGGCCGACGTGGGGCGCGATGATCGCGCGTCCAAGCGTCTGGCGCGCGTATTCGGCGAGCAGGCTCGGATCGCGGGTGATGCGGGCCTTGTCGCCCACGGCCTCGACGATAGCGCCGAGGTCTCGAATCGACACGCCCTCCGACAGCAGCGCTTGCAGGACGCGCTGGATCTCACCCAGCGAGAGCACGTCGGGCACGACCTCGGTGACCACGGCCTCGTTGGTCTCCTTCAGCTGGTCGAGCAGCGCGCGCACGTCCTGGCGGGTGAGCAGCTGCGCGGCGTGCGAGCGGATCGTCTCGGTCAGGTGGGTGACGATCACCGACTCGCCGTCGACGACGGTGTAGCCGAGTGCCTCGGCCTCGGCGTGCTGGCTCTCGGGGATCCAGATCGCCGGCAGCCCGAAGGCGGGCTCCGTGGTCGGAATCCCGCCAAGCGTGCCGACGGCGTCGCCGGGGTCCATCGCCAGGCGATGTCCCGGCATGATCCGGCCGCGGGCCACCTCGGTCCCGCGAACCTTGAAGACGTAGTCGTGGGAGTCGAGGTCGATCTCGTCGTGGATGCGCACCGGCGGGATGACCATGCCGAGGTCGCCGGCGATCTGGCGGCGGATCATCGACACGCGGCGCACGAGCGTGCCGCCGCCGCGCTTGTCGACGAGCGGCACGAGCCCGAAGCCGATGCCGAGCTCGAGCGGGTCGATCGGCAGCTCCTTCATCACCTGGTCGCGCGGCGCCGCCGGCTCGGGTGCAGCCTCGCCCGCGGGCAGAGTGGCCGCGGCGGTGCCCGCCGAGGCGCCTGCGAGCAGCAGCCCATCGGGCAGGCCCTCGCGAACCGCCCACCCGACGGCGGCGAACATCCCGCCGATGAGCAGGAAGGGAAGCTTGGGGAGGCCCGGGACCAGAGCCAGCGTGCACACGAGCCCGCCCGCGACCAGTGGCGCCTTTCGCTGCGTCAGGATCTGGCTGGCCAGCTCGGTACCGAGGTCGCGCTCGGAGGCCGAGCGGGTGACGATGATGCCGGTGGCGACGGAGATCAGCAGCGCCGGGATCTGAGCGGCGATGCCGTCGCCGACGGTCAGCAGCGAGTACTGGTGGATGGCCGAGCTGAACGGCAGGTGCTTCTGGAGCATCCCGACGGCGATGCCGCCCAGGAGATTGATGAACGTGATCAGCACGGCTGCCATCGCGTCGCCCTTAACGAACTTCGAGGCGCCGTCCATGGCCCCGTAGAAGTCGGCCTCGCGGGCGATCTCGCGCCGTCGCGCGCGCGCCTGGTCGTCGGTGATCAGCCCGGCGTTCAGGTCGGCGTCGATCGCCATCTGCTTGCCGGGCATGGCATCCAACGTGAAGCGAGCGCCCACCTCGGCGACGCGGCCGGCGCCGTTGGTCACCACGACGAACTGGATGACCACGAGGATCAGGAAGATGACGAGGCCGATGATGATGTTGCCGCCGACGACGAACTGGCCGAAGTCGTGCACGACGGTGCCGGCGTCTCCCTTGGCCAGGACCAGGCGCGTGACCGAGACGTTGATCGCGAGGCGGAACATCGTGGTCAGGAGCAGCAGCGTCGGGAAGGCCGAGAAGTCGAGTGCCTGATTGAGGTACATCGTGGCCACGACCACGGCCAGCGCGAAGCCGATGTTGACCGTGATGAACAGGCTGATCAGTGGCGAGGGCAGCGGGACGACGAGCATCGCCACCACCAGCACGACCGCCACGGCGGCGATCAGGTCGCTGTGCTTCAGCAGCTTCTGGATCGGCCCGTGTTCGCTCACCTGACTGCCACCTTCCTACGCCCGGCCATCCGGTAGACGAAGGCCAGCACCTGGGCGACGGCCGCATAGAGCTCGGCCGGGATCATCTGGCCGAGCTCGACCGAGGCGTGCAGCGAGCGTGCCAGCGGGGGATCGGGCACGATCGGAACATCGTTCTCCTCCGCGATTCGGCGGATCTGCGCCGCCACGAGGTCCTTGCCCTTGGCGACGACGACAGGCGCCGGGTGGCTGCCGTCGTAGCTGAGGGCCACGG
>DATGJM010000007.1:0-20977 GCA_035295205.1 Solirubrobacteraceae bacterium
GAAGAACAAGGCGACGACGCTGAGCGGCAGGGTCACAGGCGCCCCGTCCAAGGTCACCGGGTGCAGCACCGTGATCGCGCCGACGACGAACAGCGTGGCGACGATCACCGCCTTGACGCACGCCTCGTAGTCGCGCTGGCCCACGAACTTCCACAGCCGCTCGTACTGTCCGAAGCCGACCAGGGAGATCACGGCCACCGGCACGACCCACCAGATCGTCTGGTGCATGAGATGGTCGTAGCGGACGTTGCCGGCGTTCCAGCTCTCGAAGCGCAACCGGAACGCGACTAGGTAGGCAAGCGCGACCAGAACGCCGTCTACCACGAGCTGGGGCAAGGAGTGGCGGTGGACGGGAAAGGCCGCGGATCTGATCCGCCGGCTCATGAGCGCCCCGAGTTTAGTCGGTGCTCTCTCAGCAGGTGCGCCCGTCAGTGCACAGCGGTCGCGGCGGAGCTCTTGATCACCTTGCCGGAGCTGTCGAGCGCCTGCACCTGCACCCAGGCCTCGGCGGGCACGTTGATGGCGGTCTCGAACGTCCGTTTGGACACCCGGGTCAGCCAGTGCATGGCCCCGGGGCTCGCTCCGCCATACACCCGCCACGACGACACGCCCGTGGCCCCGTTCCAGCTCACCCACACGGTCGTTCTGCGGCCCTGCGTGTGCGCCGACACGGCAGGCAGGTTCCACGGGACCGCGTTCCACTGGAAGCGGTACGCGCGGTAGCTCGAGTTGCCGTCGTTCATCTGCCCGCTGAGGATCAGCCGGCCGCTCTTGTCGTACTCGGTGAAGTACGGGTTCTGCCCCCAGCCCACGAAGTCATCGCCGTTCGGCAGCTGTTGGTAGTTGCCCTCGAAGTTCGAGGAGATGTCCGGGCTGTGATGGTGGGCGACGATCGAGCGCGCGGTCATGTGCGTGAGATCGAGCTGGAGCTTGATCGCGCGGGATGCAGGGTGGATCTTCGGCGGCCCGGCGTCGTCGTCGAACATGGTGATGAACTGGTCGTTGTGGGCGCGCACGCGGACGTCGTGCTGGAAGGCCCAGTACGTGCCGGGCGTCAGGTGGAAGCTCGAGTGCCGGCCGCCGAGCTCCCACATGATCGCGCCCGTCGTGTGATTGACCTTGTAGGCCGCCCACGTGTTGCGCATCGAGACGATCAGGTTGTTATCGCGATCCACATCGACCGAGTTGATGTGGTACGGGTCGTACGGGATGTGGGGGCTGCTTGGCATCCGCTGGTAGGAGTAGCTCAACGGCACGTGGTCGAGCGAGCTCCACTGGAAGAGCACGAGCCCGGTGGGGATGTCGATCTCCTGCACGATCGAGTCGAGCGTGGCCTGCTGGGCCGGGCCATGGACCGACGTGGCGTTCCACCAGATCAGGTAATTGGAGATGACCAGCGCCGTGTTCCAGGGAGTGATTTCGAATTCGTGCAGGTCGGCTCTCAGGCCGCCCGCAGCTTTCACCTGACCGATCTGCTGGTAGGCGCTGTTGAAGATCACGTTTCCGCCGATCCCCACGCCGGCGTCCAGCGTGCCCTCCCACCAGGTGAGCACCGGCTGCCCGCGGTAGGACTGCACGCGGAAGTCGGCTGCTGACTCGTTTCCGCGCAGGTGATCGAACCAGACCAGGTTGCCGTTCGGATCGAGGATCATCGGCCCGTCCTGGATCGGACCCCACTGGGGGGACAGGAAGATGTCGCCCGAGCTCCAGTCGCCGTAGTTGTGGACCGTCGTGCTCACCGGCAGAAGATCCGGGCGCGAGTGGAAGGTCTGGATGTCACCCGGGACACGCCCCGCGGGCGGCCAGTGCAGCGACGGAAAGCCGCCGGCCGGGTGGGCCACCGTGAATGTATAGGTGCCGCCCGTCGCCCCCCCAGCCTGGTCGGCGATGTTCAGGTTGGTGGTGACGGTCACCGTCTCGCCGGGCGAGAACGGCTGGTCGAGGATGAAGCTGCCGCCGTTACCGTCGGAGTCGGCGGCCCAGTGCCCGGTGTGAGCACCACTCACCGAACCGACGACGCTCACCTGCCCCACCTGGGAGATCGGGATTCCGCGAAAGGTGAGCTGGCTCTGAGGTGGTGCCGCCACCTCGCCGGGAATCGGGAACACGCTCACCGCCGGCGACTGCGCGGCCGCCTGTCCGGCGCCACCCGCGTCCAGGACTCCTGCGACGGCCGCGATCGCGAGGGCCGTCGCGGCAAGGCACAGCCAGCGCTTCATGCCCGTCAATAGCCTCCGGGACCGCAGCCGTTGCAGCTGCCGCCACCGCCGGAGCCGAACGTCGCCGTCTGACCGCTCGCGCCGATCGCCTTCACCTCGTAGGTCTTGTAGGCCTTGCGCAGCGCGATCACCGTCTCGAAGCCGGTCTTGCGCACCGTCGCCACCGTGCGCAGGTGCTTCGAGTCAGATCCCGCGAGCAGCCGCCAGCCCCTCACCTGGGTGGCGCCGTTCCAGCTCACGTAGATCGTGGCCTTGCCCTTGTGCTTGCGGGCTACCGCGTGCAGCCAGGCGAGCGGCGGCTTTCCGACCCAGCCGGCGAACTTGTATGCCCGGTAGCTGAGGTCGGGCGCCGGGAACGCGGCGTCGAAGAGCAGCTTCCCGCTGGATGAGAACTCCGAGAAGTAGGGCTGGCTGCCCCAGCCGACGAGCACGTTCTGGTTCGGCAGGAGATCGGCGTTGCCCTGGTAGGGGGTCTCGAGCGGGCCGCCCGCGATCACCGGGTGCTCGTACTGCTTCGCGAACGACGCCGTGTGATGGGTCAGATCCAGGCGAAGCAGGAGCCCTCGGGAGGGACCGATGGGCTTCGGCGGGGTGGGCGGATTGATCAGGCAGCAGGCATCGTCGAAGACGCTTAGAAGCCCGTTCGAGTGCAGTTCGACGTCGTGCTGCCACTCGAACTCGGCGGCCTTCGGCAGCGTGAAGGACGAACCCGCGCCGTTGTCGCCCAGGAGGGTCCACAGGATGTTTCCGGTGGCGATGTCCACCAGGTAGGCCCCCCAGGTGTTCCGCATCGAGACCAGGAAGCGTCCCTCAGTGCCGCCGCCGACGAGCTCGATCGAGTTCACGTGGTAGGCGTCCCAGCCGGGCTTCGAGGGCTTGGGCTGGTGGGACTGCGAGGTGCGGATGTGCGCCAGGGCGCTCCAGGTGTAGACCAGCGGAAGCCCAGGCTGGCTCAGGTCGTATTCCTGCACCGCGGAGTCGAGCACGCCAGTGGTCGCGTCGAGCCGATAGGCGGTCACCCAGGCGTCGTGGCCGGAGATGATCAGCTCGTGCGGGCTGATGATCCAGCCGTCCTGCCCCTTCAGGTCGGCGATCTGCTTGTAGTCCTGGCCCACGATGATGTCCTCGCCCTGCGTGACCACCCCGAGCTTGGTCAGCTTGCCCTGCCACCAGCTGAGCACAGGCTTGCCGTCCAGCTTCTGGGGCCTGAGATTCATCGTGTAGAGGCCGCTCACGGGCTGGAACCACACGGGCTGGAGATGCTGATCGACGATCAGCGGCCCGCTCTGGCCCACCATCGGCAGCGGGCTGGCGAGCTGGCGGAAGTTGGCCAGGAAGAACAGCCCGGGGGCGAGTCCCTTTCGTACGGGCGCATCGCTGCGCAGCTGGGGTGGATGAAGACGGGGGGCGGTGACGAAGTTCCACGCGCGCGACGCCGACGCGACCGCGGGAGTGGCCAGGAGGGTCAGCGCCGCAGTGGCGGTGATCAGCTTCAGGGCTCGCATGAGAGGGTTCATACCTGAAGGTAACACCGGCCCGGTGGGCAAGGTTGCGGGGGTCACGCCGCCGAGCACAGCAGTCTGACAAGGAGCTCCGGATCGCGCCGGACGCGCTCCGGCGCGGGGCTTCGGTCCTCGCGCCGAGCGAGCTCGATCTCCTGCGGGTCTCGCAGCTTGCGCAGGCGGCCCTCGGCGATCAGGCGCTCGTCGACCGCCCCGAGCCGGCCCTCGAACAGCGTGTACACCGGCGTGCCCAGCGCCACCGCCTCGCGGTTCATCGTCCCGCCGGCCGACACGACGAGGTCCGCATAGGCGATCAGCGACTGGGCGTCGATTGCCTCCTCGGGCACGATCAGACCGCCTGCGGCCCGCAGCTCGGCGCGCTGCTCGGGCGTGCGCGGGAGCACCACCGTCTGGGAGCCCTGCAACCTGCGCAGTACGGCTGCGAACAGGTCGTTCTCGAAGCGGTGATACAGCGACACCTCGGGCGGTGTGCGAACGACGGTCAGCGGCAGGCTGCCGTCCAGACCGAGCTCGGCTAGGACGTTCGGATCGGGCTCGAAGTCGGCCAGGTAGTACTCCTCCTTCAGCCCCGGGTAGGCGCGGATCTTTCCCGCGGCGCCGTAGCGGCGCAGGCGCTCTGCGGGGATCGCATCGGGGACCACGACCGCGCGGGCGAGCCGACAGTTCACGTTGTGTTGCACGGTGGCCCACTCGTAGTCGAACATCGTCGAGCTGGGAATCCGCAGGAGCGCGGCGGCCACGGTGATGTCGTTCGATCCATGACCCAGCGCGAGCTCGAAGCGCCGGCCTCGGGCCCAGCTCGTGAGCTGCAGTGAGCGCTCGCCGAGGCCCCGCGCCTTGGCCGTGATGCTTCCGCCCCGATGGCGGCCGATCGCGGTGTGCTCGATCCCGAAGCGCTCGCACAGCCCGAGCGTCTGGGCGAAGTCGCGGGCGGTGACCTCGACGTCGTGGCCGGCGGCTCGCAGGCGCTCGATCACCGGACGCAGCACGAGCACGTGCGGCGAGTTCGTGAGGTCGATCCAGATGCGCACTTAGAGAGCTTCTGCGAGCGCAGACACGACCGCCTGGGCCTGCGCCGCGGTCAGCACCGGGCTCATCGGCAACGCCAGGTTGCGCGCCGCCAGCTCGTCGGTCACCGGGAGCGTGGCGCCGGCGGCGTAGCGAGCCATCGACGATTGGCGATGGAGCGGCGTGCGGTAATAGCCGCGGGCTTGGATGCCGCGGGCCTGGAGATCGCGCACGAGGTCGTCGGCGCGTTCGTGGGTGACCACATAGAGGTGCCACGCGGGCTGAGCCTCGGGAAGCTCGCCCGGCAGGCCGACGTGCTGCCCAAGGCCCGCGGCCGCGTACACGGCCGCGGCGGCCCGCCGGCCGTCGCACCAGCCGTCGAGCGCCGGGAGGAGCACGCGGAGGATCGCGGCCTGAAGCTCGTCGAGGCGGGAGTTCCAGCCGATGTGCTGGAAGCTCTGCTTGTCACGCGAGCCGTGGAAGCGCAGCGAGCGGGCGAGATCCGCCACGCGGTCGTCGTCGGTGGCGATGGCTCCGCCGTCGCCGAAGCACCCGAGGTTCTTCGAGGGGAAGAACGAGAACGTGGCGGCGTCGCCGAGCGCGCCTGCCCTCAGCGGTCCCAGTCGCGCGCCCGCGGCCTGGGCGGCGTCCTCGAGGACCGGGAGGCCGAGCTCGCGCAGCTCGGGGCAGGGGGCCGGGGATCCGAACAGGTCGACCGCGACGATCGCCTTCGTGTTCGGGGTCATCTTCGCCCGGACGGTGTCCGCGGTCACGTTCCGGGTGTCCGGGTCGACGTCGCAGAACACCGGGACAGCGCCTGCGTTCACCACGGCCTCCGCGGTGGCGTAGAACGTGAACGACGGAACGATCACCTCGGCGCCCTGGGGCACGCCCATCGCCCGCAGCGCGATCGTGATCGCGTCCGTGCCGTTGGCCACTCCGACGACGTGGCGCACACCCAGGTAGCGAGCGAACTCGGCCTCGAACGCCGTCAGCTCGGGGCCGAGGATGAAGTGTCCGGAGTCGAGCACCTGCGCAACCCGCTCGGCGATCCGGTCCCGCAGCGGCTCCAGCGGCGTGCGCGTGTCGAATAGGGGAATGCTCACGTTGCTCATACGGGCGGGGACAGTAGCGGCGCTACGCTCTGCCTCCCTTGTCTGCCGTTTTCGCCTCCCTGACCGGACCACTGGTCACCTTGGCCACGCACGTGATCCGGAACCTCGGCTACGCGGGCGTTCTGGCGCTGACCGCGACCACGGGCGTGATCGGCCTGCCCGGCACCGAGCCGACCATGCTGTTCGCCGGCTTCAACGTCTACCAGCACCACCTCACGCTGCTCGGGATCATCGTCTTCGGGGTGATCGGCGACATGCTCGGGGCCACGATCGCGTACGCGATCGGCTACTTCGGCAGCCGCGAGCTGCTCGAGCACCAGGGATCGAAGCTCCATGTCAACCAGAAGTCACTGGAACGCGCCCACCGGTGGTTCGAGCGCCGCGGCGCCCCCGTGATCTTCCTGTCCCGATTGGTTCCAGCGGCCCGGGCTGCGTTCCCGTACGCCGCCGGCGTCGCCCGCATGGGCTACCTGCGCTTCGCCGCGCTCGCGACGCTGGGCTCGATCGTCTGGATCACCGGGCTGGCGGTGCTGGGCCGCGCCGTCGGGCAGAGCTGGCCCAGCTGGCGCAGCCACCTCGAGTACGTCGACTACGTCGCAGTCGCGGTGGTGGTGCTGGCCGTGATCTACCTGGTCCTCCGGCGCCGCCGGGGACCGGGCGGCGGGGGACCGGGCGATCTCGCTCCGCGCGAGAGCGCCGAGCCGAGCATGGATGCCGTCTCGCGGTAGCGCGCTTCCGGTTGCGCAAGCCGTCGCGCTGGGCGTGCTGCACGGGCCGGCCGAGCTCCTACCCGTCTCATCCTCTGCACATGTGACCATCGTCCCGTGGCTGCTGGGGTCGAGCTACACCGAGCTCGACGACGAGCTGCGCAAGTCGTTCGAGGTGGCGCTTCACGCCGGGACCGCCGCCGCGCTCGCGCTGGCCCTGCGCGAGGAGGTGGAGGAGGCGGTCGCCGGCCTCGATCGCCGGCGGATCGGCCTGCTGGCGGCCTCGTTCCTGCCGCCGGCCGTCGTCGGCTACACGCTCGAGCGCCCGATCGAGCGCCGGCTCGGCCGGCCGGAGACGATCGCGGCGGGCCTGGCGATCGGCGCCCTGGTCATGGCCGTCGCGGACCGTGCGCCACAGGTTCGGACGCATGCGGATGCGGGGCTGATGGACGGGCTGTGGCTGGGCGTCGCGCAGGCGTGCTCGCTGATGCCCGGGATCTCGCGTAACGGCGCGACCCTGGCGGCGGCGCGCCTGCGCGGGTTCACGCGGCCGGATGCCAACCGGCTCTCCCGCCACGCCGCACTGCCGGTGATCGCCGGCGCCACCCTGCTGAAGGGGGTGCGCCTCTACCGGCGCGGGCTCCCGCCGGGCACCGCCCTGCCGTTCGCCGCCGGCGCGGGGGCCGCCTTCGTGTCGACGCTGGGCTCGCGCTGGCTGATCGGCCAGGTCGAGCGCAACCGCTCGCTCGCGCCCTACGCGGCCTACCGGCTGGGGCTGGCGGCGCTGGTGGTCTCGCGGCTGCGACGGGGCTCGGCGCGGCCCGTCGTGACCCGCCGCCTCGCGCGGGTGGTCCCGCCGGCTCGCTGAGGGTGGTGCCGCCGCCTCGCTGAGGGTGGCGCCGACGCCTCGCTGAGGGTGGTTAGTGAAGTTGTTCCGCTGGGCCGAGCACAATCTCACTAACGAATGCGGGCGACGGCGGCGGCTGAGTTTGTTCCGCCACAGCCAGCACAATCTCACTAACCACCCACCCCGGCCGCCGCCCGCGACGGGGGCCGCAGTCCGCGACCGGGCCGCCCGCGAGCGCCGCCGCTCGCCCAGCCAGCCGAGCTAGACGAGCGTCCAGAGCTCGCCGGTCCCCACCCGCTCGGCCCTGACCCGCCATTCGAGCGCGGCCTGCCAGAGCGCAGCCGGCACCCGCGGGCCTGGCAGCGAGCAAACCTCGGCGACCTCGACCGTGGCCATCGTCCCCCAGCGGCGGAGCGCATCTTCGAGCGGCGGCGGCGCGGCTGCGGACGCATCCGCCACGGCGCCGGCGGCCAGCGCGGCGGCCCGCAGCGTCTCGTACGGGCTCGGTCCGTAGACCCCGTGCACGGCGCCGTCGGCGCCGCGGAACTCGACCGAGGGAAGCTTCACCCGGCCGGCGCCCTCGCCGTGGTGCTCCTCGGGCACGGCCCGCCCGAGTTCGAGGTCCGCGCCGAACGCCTCGAGCAGGGCGTGGGAGCCGCAGTCGATCCGGAAGCGCTCGACGTCGATCCCGGGGACGCCGCGCGCCTCCTCGACGAGCGCCTCGACGTTGTCGAGCTTGCGCCGGCGGCAGAGGAGACCCTCCCGCAGGCGGCGCAGATATGGCCCGTCACATCCCTGCTCGGCCGCTGCCTTTACGGCGATGCCAGCCGGGTAGGAGCTACGAGGTGCTCCCTCCCACCAGATCCGCGGATCCACGGGCATGCCGCTCGCGAGCCCGGCCTCGATGCACGACCGCGCTAGCGGCTCGGGGTCGCCGAATTCGCGCGCCATTCCGGCCATCACGTAGCGCACCCGCAGCCCTGAGCCGAACTCCTGCATCAGCCTGCGCATCGCGGGCTCGGCCGCCCAGGACCAAGGACAGGCCGGATCGGTGTAGTAGTAGGCCTCGACAGCCACCGTGTCAGTCATGCTCCGGTGACGGAAAATAGAGAGACTCAGATGAGCACGCTGCTCGGCACCAAGCTCAGCGGTCGCTACCGCTTGGACGCCCGGATCGGCGCCGGAGGCATGTCGACCGTCTACCGGGCGCTCGACGAGACCCTGCAGCGGCGGGTCGCGATCAAGCTGATGAACCGCGAGGTCGCCCACGACTCGGACCAGCTCGAGCGCTTCCGCCGCGAGGCGCGCGCGGTCGCCCAGCTCTCGCATCCCCATGTCGTGGGCGTGATCGACGCCGGCGAGGATGAGAGCCGGCCGTACATCGTCTTCGAGTACGTCGAGGGCGAGACCCTGAAGGAGCGCATCCGCCGGCTGGGCCGCCTGCCCGTGACCGAGGCGGTGGCGTACGCGATCGAGATCGCTCGCGCGCTCGGAGCCGCCCACGCCCGCCACATCGTCCACCGCGACGTCAAGCCCCAGAACGTGCTGATCGACGAGGAGGGCCGCGCCAAGGTCACCGACTTCGGCATCGCGCGCACGCTCGACGAGGACGGGCTGACCGCGGACGGCCGCGTGCTCGGCACGACCGACTACGTCTCGCCCGAGCAGGCACTCGGTCAGCCCGTCACCGGTCAGTCGGACCTCTACTCGCTGGGCATCGTGCTCTTCGAGATGCTCACCGGCGAGGTGCCGTTCAAGGGTGAGAACCAGGTCGCGGTGGCGATGAAGCACGTGCGCGACCCCCTCCCCGACGTGCAGGCCGCCCGCCCGGAGATCTCAGCCGCCCTGGCCGCGGTGATCGACACCGCCACAGCCAAGCGCGTCGAGGAGCGCTACGCCGACGACGCCGAGCTGATCGCCGACCTCGAGGACGTGCTTGCGATCGAGGCCGCGCGCTCGGGCAGCGCCACCGGCGAGACCACGGCCGTGCTGCGCACGCTGCCCCCGCGCAAGCAGTCGCGCGTGCCGTTCGGGATCCGCCACCGCGTGCTGGCGATCGCGATCGTGATCCTGGCCGTCGCCGCGACGGCGGCCGTGATCATCTGGGTCGGGCTGACCCGGGCCCATCACGGGGTACCGCCGGCGCGCGAGTCAGCACCCCCGGCGAGCCTTCACCTGACCGCCGACCAGCTGTGCCAGAACTGCGCCCACGACTACAACCCGTACGCGATCTCAGGCCCGAAGAACCAGAACCCGACCACGGTCGGCCTGGCCATCGACGGCGACCTGAGCACCTCGTGGAGCACCGACCAGTACTACTCGGGCAGCCTCCAGAAGCCGGGGGTCGGGCTCTATCTCGACACCTACCCCGGGATCGTCGCCCGCGAGATGGTGATCCACACGGTCACCCCGGGGTGGAGCCTGGTCGTGTACGGGCGGAAATCGACGCCGAACCCCGACACGTTCGATGCCGGATCGAGCGGCTGGGTGCGGCTCACGAGCCTGCCGTCGGTCTTGTCCACGCAGCGGCTCGCGATCAACACCGGCGGCGTCCGCTACCGCTATTACCTCGTCTGGATCACGAAGCTCCCGCCCGGGCGCAACCTCGTGACGATCAACGAGATCACCCTCTACAAGGGGTGATCGCCGCTCAGTGCCGGTAGCGGCGCGTCGCCTCGTGGCGCTCGAGCGCGAGGTGCACGAGCCGGTCCAGGAGCTCGGCGTACGGAATCCCGCTGGCGCTGAACAGCGCCGCATACACGCTCGTGCTGGTGAAGCCGGGAATCGTGTTCAGCTCGTTGACGAGGACCTGCTCGCCGTGCACGAAGAAGTCGACTCGCGCCAGCCCGCTGCAGCCGGTCCGCTTGAACGTCTCCACCGCCAGCTCGCGCACGCGCTCGCGCACGTGGCCTGGGATTCGCGCCGGGACGACCAGTTCCATGCCGCCGGGGGTGTACTTGGCCTCGTAGTCGTACCAACCCGACTCGCCGGCGGCGAGCATGATCTCGCCGGGCTCGGAGGCGATCGGATCTCCATTGCCCAGGACCGAGCACTCGACCTCGATGCCGGTGGCCGCGGCCTCGACGATCGCCAGCGGGTCGTGGACGAACGCGGCCCCGAGCGCGACCGGGAGCTCCTCGGGCGAGTCCACGCGCCCGATCCCGACCGATGAGCCGAGCCGTGCCGGCTTGACGAACACGGGCAAGCCGAGCTCGGAAAGCGCCGAGAGCACCGACTCGGGCGAAGCCGTATACGCCTCCACCGTCACCGACCGGTAACCGACCTGGGGCACCCCGGCCCGCGCCATCAGCTCCTTGAAGAACACCTTGTCCATGCACAGCGCGGAGGCCAGCACGCCGGCGCCGACGTAGGGCACGTCGAGGCACTCGAGCAATCCCTGGATCGTCCCGTCCTCGCCGAACGGCCCGTGCAGCGCAGGGAACACGACATCGGCGCCGGCGACGCCGCGACCCGGGGTCAGCGCGACCGGCTCCCCTTCGAGCGTCCAGCCCCCGTCGCGATCGATGAGCACGTCCAGCGGCTCGTGCCCGGCCTCGCGCAGGCCCTCGCGCACCGAGGCGGCGGAGTTCAGCGAGACCTCGTGCTCGGAGGAGCGCCCGCCTCCGAGCACCGCCACCTTCAAACGCGTCATCCGGTCGTCGGCGTTGTCGTGGTCGTCGTGGTGGTCGTGCTGGTCGTCGGCTGCTGGTAGTGGCCGACCACGATCGTCACCGTACTGCCCTTCTTCTGGGTCGTGTTCGGCGCCGGGCTCTCGGAGAGCACGATTCCGTCCTTCGTCTGGTCGGTGACGGTCTGGCTCGTCTGCTTGACGTTGAAGCCCGCCTGGCCCAGTGCGTTGGCCGCCGACGCCACGGTCTGACCGCGGACGTCGGGCACCTTGGCGGTGGTGGGCGCCTGAGCGACCACAATCGTGATCACCGTGCCCGCCGGCTCCTGCGTGTTCGGTGCCGGGCTCTCGCTCAGCACCGTGTCGGGCGTGGCCGTGCTCGAGGTCTGGTTGACCTGCTTGACCTTGAAGTTGCCCGGCGAGGACTCGAGCTGGGCCTTGGCGTCGGCCGAGGTGAGGCCGGTCACGTCGGGCACCGGCGTCTTGGGCACGCCGGTGGACACCAGCAGCTCGATCGCGGTGCCCTGCGGCTCAGACTGGCCCGCCGGCGGCTGCGTGCTGATCACATATCCGTTCGGGACCGACGTGCTGGACTGCTTGACGATCGTCCCGACCTTCAGGTGGTTGGCGCGGATCTGCCGCTCCGCCAGGCCGAGCTTGATGTTGTCGACGGCCGGGACGACCGTGCTGCCGGGGCCGGAGGACACGGTCAGCGTGACCGTCGAGTTCTCGTTCAGCTTCGTCCCCGGCTGCGGCGATTCGCGGATCACCGTTCCCGCCGCCGTGCCGCTCGGGACCTGGATCGTGCTTGGGCTGAGGTTGTCGTTGGTGATGATCGTGCTCGCGTCGTTCAGCTTCAGGCCGACGACGTTCGGCACGAGCACCTTGACCGGCTTGAGCACCAGGTAGGCCGCGACGCCGGCGCCGATGAGCAGCGCGATCAGCACGAGCACGATCCACGGCCAGCGAGCGCGGCGTCGCTCGTATTCCGCAGGCGGCCCTCCGTCGTGGTGCGGAGGGGCTCCGTTGATCTCGGGGCCGACGATGATGTCGGTGTGCCTGGGCGGAGCCAGCGTGGTTCCGGCCGCCGCCCGGTAGGCGCCCACGCCGGCCATCGGCGCGACGACCGCCATCGCGGCCGTGCGCTCGCCGCGGCTGCCCATCTCGATCGCCGCCTTGGCCTGCTCGAGCGCGGCGATGAACTCGTCCGCGGACTGCGGCCGGTCGGCGGGGTTCTTGTTCAGCACCCACATCACGATCTGCTCGAGCTCGGGCGGAATCCTGGCGTTGACCCGGGTGGGCTCGAGCGGGGCCTCGGAGACGTGCTTCAGCGCGATCGTCACCGCCGATTCGGCGTCGAACGGCACCCGGCCGGTGAGCAGCTCGTAGAGGACGACGCCGATCGAGTAGAGATCGGAGCCGGCGCTCACGGCATGGCCCTGGGCCTGCTCGGGCGAGAGGTACTGCGCGGTGCCCATGATCGAGCCGGTCTCGGTCATGTCCGAGGCGCCGGCGCGCGCGATCCCGAAATCCGTGACCTTGGCGTGATCGGAGTCGTCGATGATCACGTTGTGCGGCTTCAGGTCGCGGTGGATGACGCCATGGCGGTGAGCGAACCGGGCGGCCTGGAGGATCTGGATCGTGAGGTTGATCGCCCGCAGCGGCGCGATCGGCGCCTCCTCGCGCACCAGGGCCTTCAGCGTGCGCCCGGGCAGGTACTCCATCGCGATGTAGTACGTGTCATCGAAGCCCCCGCGGTCGTAGACGCTCACGATGTTCGGGTGCTGCAGCCCCGCGGCGGCCTGGGCCTCGCGGCGGAAACGCTCCACGAACCCGGGATCGCGCGCGAAGCGGCGGTGCAGGAGCTTCAGCGCGACCTTCCGCCCCAGCTGCTGGTCCTCGGCCAGGTAGACGTCTGCCATCCCTCCGCTGCCCAGGCGGTAGGCGATCTTGTACCGGCCGTCGATCAGGGTGCCGTCGGCGACCTCGGACACCGTTACCTGCCCTCCGAGAGCAGCAGCTGGATGATCGCCTTGGCGATCGGCGCCGCGACCGACCCGCCGAACCCGCCCCGCGTCTGCGCGATCGTGACCGCGACCGCGACCTTCGGGCTCTCGGCGGGGGCAAAGCCGATGAACCAGGGCTCGGTGAGGCCCGAGTTCGGCGCGCCGATCGAGGCCGTGCCGGTCTTGCCGGCGACGCTGATGCCGCCCAGCTGGGCGGGGGCGCCGGTGCCCTCCTCGACCACCTTGCGCATCATCTGCGTGAGCTGAGCGGCGGTCGAGGGCTTCATCACCTGCTGGTAGACGCTCGGATCAATGGTCTGAACCGTACGCCCATCGGGGTCCACAATGCGAGTGGCGAAGTGCGGCCGCATCAGCTTTCCGCCATTGGCCACGGCGGCCACGACCATCGCCATCTGCATCGGCGTGACCTCGAGCCCGCCCTGCCCGATTCCGATGCGCCCGATGTCCTCGTTCGGATCGCCTGGCGGCAGGCCGCGGTTGCCTGCGCTCAGCGAGTGTGGCCGGCTGATCGACAGCTCGTTGGTGGGGTAGTCGAGTGGCGGCGGTGAATAGAAGCCGAAGCGCTTCATGTATTCCGTCATGGTGCCGATGCCCAGCTGCACCGCCAACTGCGCAAACACGGTGTTAACGGAATAGGTCAGCGCGGTGGTCAGGTCGATGTTGCCGAACGACTGGTTGTTGTCGTTCTGAAGCGGGACGCCGGAGATGGTCTTCGGCGAGTTGCCGTTGATCGTCGAGTTCGGGGTGAAGCGGCCCGTGTCTAGCGCGGCGCTGGTGCTGACGACCTTGAATGTCGAGCCCGGCGGCGAATGGGCCTGGAGCGCATAGTCGAATGTCTCGGTCTTCGGGTGGTTATCGTCGTAGCTCGGGTTGGAGTACATGGCCAGGATCGACCCGGTGCGGGGGTCGAGCGCCACCACCGAGCCCTCGCGGCCGGCGAGCATGCTGACCGCCAGTCGCTGCGCCTTCGGATCGAGCGAGGTGTAGAGGTCGTTGCCGACCTGCTGGTTGCCGCCGATGCGGCCGAACACCGAGGCCAGCCCGGTCGGCACCCCTTGAAGCTGATCGCGGTACTGCTGCTCGAGGCCGGCATAGCCGTACGTGGCGAGAAAGGCGAATCCGACCGCCTGAGCGAACTCCGGGCCGGTCGGATAGCGCCGGGTGAAGATGCCTCCCGGAGCGGGGACGGACTGGGCGAGCACGGTGCCGTCGTCGGCCAGGATGCGCCCGAGCTTGACCTTCTCGGCCGCGATCAGCGTGCGGTGGTTCAGGCTGTTGTGGTTCAGCGACTGCGCGTCGATCACCGTCCAACGGGTGGTGAAGATCGCGAGCAGCGCGAACAGCACCACGACCAGCCCGAACAGCCGCGTGATCTGGGCGCTCATCGCTCGGGCCTTCGGGCGCGATCGGAGACGAGCAGGAGCAGCGCGACGAGCACGAGGTTGGCCACGATCGACGAGCCTCCGTAGGAGATGAACGGCAGCGTCACGCCCGTCAGCGGAATCACGCGAGTCACTCCGCCGACGATCACGAACACCTGTAGCGCGAACACCGAGCACAGGCCGACGGCCAACAGCGTCGAGAAGGAGTCGGTGGCCATCACCGCCGCCTTGAAGCCGCGGGCGATGAACAGCAGGTAGGCGATCAGGAGCGCACAGGCGCCGAACAGCCCGAGCTCCTCGGTGAGGATCGCGTAGATCATGTCGGTGTCCGGCGCCGGCACGAGGAAGTTGTGCGTGCCCGGGATGGTCACGATCGCCTCGCCGAACCCCTGGCCGAAGAGGCCGCCGGCGGCCTGGGCGAAGATCCCGTTGGCGAGCTGCTCGCTACCGCCGATCTTGTTGTACTGGAGGGTTGTGAAGGGGTGCAGCCAGTTCTCCACGCGGTCGTGGATGTGCGGGATGTGCGTGCCCAGGTACCAGGCGCCGAGGGCGAAGGCGATCATCCCGACGACCACGAACGACGCCCGGCCCGTGGCGACGTAGAGGATCGCGAGCAGGCCGCCGTAGAACATCAGCGACGAGCCGATGTCGTGCAGGAAGATCATGATCAGCATCGCCAGGCCCCACAGCACGAGCATCGGGCCGAGGTGCTTCAGGGGTGGGAACGTGACTCCCAGGAACCGGCGGGCGCCCATCACCAGCACCTGGCGCGTGTCGCGCAGGTAGCTGGCGAGGAACACGACCAGCCCGATCTTGGCGAACTCGGCAGGCTGGAAGATGCCGAGGCCGGGGACGTGGACGCCGAGGTAGGCGCCGTTGGCGGAATAGCCGATCCCGGGCAGGCGCGGCAGGAGAAGGAGCGCGATCGAGCCGATCCCGATCGTGTAGCGGTAGCGCTCGAGCTGGCGGTAGTCGCGGAAGGCGATGATCGTCGCCGCGAACAGGATCAGGCCGATCACCAGCCACTCGGCCTGCCGCCGGGCGGCCACCGGATCGATCCGGTACACCTCGACGATCCCGACGCTGGCCAGCGCGGCGGCCAGCGGGAAGATGTAGGGGTCGGCGTGGGGCAGCGTCAGGCGGATCACGATGTGCCCGGCGACGCACAGGCCGAGAAAGATCGCGCCGTAGGTGAGCGAGACGTTCGAGAGCTTCGAGAGCGCGTTCGAGTGCTGGATGAAGACCGCCGCGAAGCCCGCGCTCAGCAGGAGCGAGGCCGGTATCAGGCCCAGCAGCTCGCGGTTGCGCGCCCTCACTGCGAGATCCGTCCCAGCTCGAGCTGGCGAACCAGGTTGACGGCGTCGGTCTGGGAGCGCAGGCGGTTGTCGAACAGCGTCGCCCGGCGGTCGGCCGGCACGAGCGAGGCCGGATAGCCGGAGACGTAGAAGGTCTCGTAGAGGTGGATGCCGGCCGGCAGGTCATACGGCAGGCCGCGGTAGATCACCACTACGCCCTGGGGGTTGGTGCCGATGAAGAACAGCTGGCGGCTGGCCAGGTAGCCGCCCGCGCCGAGGATGGCCACGATGATCAGAAGCGTCATCAGGAGCGCGGCGGGCTTGGCGAAGCGGCGTCGCCTCGGGCGGCGGTCGGCGACCGGCCCGCGGGACGCCGCGGCCGGAGCGCCGGACACGGCGGCCGGCGCTACCGCAGGGGCCGCGGGCGGGGTCGCCGGTTCGGTAGGCGCTTCCACGACCGGCAGCTCGCCGGTGACGGCCCCATCGCCTTCCGCGCCTGCCTCCTCCACCCCGAACAGGACGACGGTGATGTTGTCTCGCCCGCCGGCCTGGTTGGCCGCCCCGACCAGCTCCTCGCCCGCCTGCGCGAGGCTGGGAGCCCCGCCGAGGATCTCGGCCACATCGTCCTCGGAGATCATCGAGGTCAACCCGTCGCTGCAGAGCAGGAGCACGTCGCCGGGGCGGACGGGATAGGTCCACGTGTCGACCTCGACGTCGGGCTCCGGGCCCAGAGCGCGGGTGATGATCGAGCGCTGCGGGTGCTCGGCCGCCTGCTGCTCGGTCAGCTTGCCGCGTTGCACGAGCTCGTCCACGAGCGAGTGGTCGCGGGTCAGGCGCTTGAGCGTCCCGTCGCGCCAGAGGTAGGCGCGGCTGTCGCCGACGTGGGCGATCGCCACGCCCGCGTCCTCCAGGTAGGCGGCGGTGAGCGTCGTGCCCATGCCGGCGTGCTCGCGCTCGACGCGGGCGCGCTCGTGGATCCGGCGGTTGGCCTCACGCACGAGCTCGGCCAGGCGCTGCTCGATGCTCGTGCCCTCGGGCAGGTCGCCTTCGAAGGTCTCGATCGCCATTCGCGAGGCGACCTCTCCGGCCTGCGCGCCGCCCATGCCGTCGGCGACCACGAACAGGGGATCGCGCGCGAACGCGCTGTCCTCGTTATCGCGCCGCTGGCGGCCGGTGTCAGTTCTGCAGGTGATCTGGGTCGCGCGCAACATCAACTACTGGAGATAGCGGAACTCCGAGTCCCCGATCCGGATCCGGTCGCCTGGGTGAAGCGGGGAGGGCCCGTTCAGCGGCTCGTCGTTCAGGTAGGTGCCGTTCGTTGAACCTAGATCCTCGATCACGAACACGTGGCCCTCGCGCGAGATGCGTGCGTGCTGTGAGGACGCGAACGGGTCTTCGAGCTTGATCTCGACGTTACCTCGTCCGAGCGTCGCGCCGCGCGTGAGGTCGTAGGCGCTGCCGGCCTCGTGCCCGGGCGCACGCTCGACCATCAACCGCGGCGTGGCGTCGTCGAACGCCGGATCGGCGAGTCCGGCCACAGCGTCGTACATCCCGGTGGCGTCCACGGGCGCCGGCGCCGGCACGGCGTCGTACCCGCCCCGAGGCCGGCGCAGGTCGCGCAGGGCGCTCCAGGCCACCCACATCAGAAACAGGTAGAGGACAGCCAGGAAGCCGAACTTGAGCGCTACGGAAACGGGATCGAGCATGGGGTTACTCCAGCTCGAATTGCATCGCAAAGCCGCCCAGCGCGATCTCATCGCCGGGCTTCAGCACCTCGGGTCCTTGTACGGGACGGCCATTCACTGTCGAGCCGTTGGTGGACTGCAGGTCGGTGAACACCCAGGATCCGCCGCGCGGGCGGATCTCGGCGTGCTCGCGCGAGACGCCGGTGTCGCTGAGGACGATGTCGCACTGACGGCTGCGGCCGATCGTGGCTCCGCCGGGGCCCACGACCACGCGTTTACCCTCGAACAGCAGAAGCGCGGAGCTGGCATGGGTGCGGGCTCGCTCCTCTAGCGGTTCGGCGACCCGGCCGGCCACGCTGTAGACCATCGTGCGTCCCGACTGCTCGATCGCGCCCGGAGGTGGGGCCGGGGCCTCGGGCTCGCCCGGCGGCTGGACGACCCGGGTCTGGATCCCGAACTCGCCCAGGCCGAGCCGGTCGTCGGTCTCGAACTCGATCACGGGCCGGCTCAGCAGGCTGAGGCGCTCGCGGCGAGCATGCTCGAGCAGATATCCCGCGAGCTCGGCGGCCAGTGCGGTCTCGTAGTCGGCGAAGCGCTCGCGGTCGCGGGGAGAGAGGAACACCCGGTACTCGTTTGGCACGTAGGTACGCGAGACCGAGACCGACTTGTGGTCTTCCATCTCCCGCGCGAGCTTGCGCGCGATCTCGACCGGGCGGACTTCGGACCGGAAGGCTCGATTGAACGTGCCTTCGACGAGCCCGGCGATCTTCTCCTCGAGGCTTCTGAGAACGCTCATGACTGTGTACTTGGTATGCCCCGCGGGGGTCCGGGCTAGCCCATGCTACGGGAGTTCCTGCTCACCCCTTGGGGGGAACGAGCGCCGCCAGCACGCCCACGGTCGCGCCCACGGCGGCCATCGTCGCCTCGCCCGGCATCAGCGCGGCGGTCGCGGCCACGAGCCCGGCAACCCAGGCGGCGACGGCGAGAATACCGGCGGCGCGCGACCGGGAGGTGCCGATCAGCGGCAGCAGGGCAGCCGCCAGGGCCCAGACTCCGACCATGGCGAGGATTCGGGGGCTCGCGAGCGGGTGAAGGACGTGGCTGATCGTGGCCTTCAGCGAGCCGGCCCACGGATTCCGGCCGTCGTGGACCACCTCGAACGCCGCCCAGCCGAGAGCTCCGAGTGCGGCGCGCCGCCAGGTGGTGGACGCGCGCGCCGCCAGGGCGGGCCAGGCGCCGCCGAGGCCGACGGCCAGGTTCAGAGCGGGGGCGAGGAGAGGCAGGGGCCAGAGGGTTCCGGCGCGGGGGAGCAGGATCACCTGCGGGAGCGCGAGTGCGGCGATCAGCAGGGCGTCGCCGGGGTGGTGCTGGAGCGTGAGTGCGACGGCGGCGGCTGCGGTGAGTGCGAGCCAGCCGAGGCGGGGGAGCAGCGCGACGGCCAGCGCTGCGGCGGCGGCCGGCGCTGCGGGCTGCGGCATCGCCAGGATGTGAGCGCAGACCCAGGCCGTGACCCCCGCCGCGGTCAGGGCTGCGATCGCGCGCGCCGGGAGCGCCACCGGCTGGCGGACGCGCTGCGCTCGCCGTGCGTCCCTACCCCCCTCCTCGAGGGGGAGCTGGGAGATTTTCCCCGATCGTGAGGGCTTCTCTCCCAACCGAGGCGGCGCGACCACTCCCGGCGTGTCGTCGACCCGCTCGAGCGCGGCCTCTAGCCCCGCACGGAGCTCGGCCAGCGTTCCGCGCTCCCCGGCGCGCGGTCGCAGCGCCAGATCGATCGCCTGGCCGAGCTCACGCGGCAGTTCGCGTCGCTGGCGGCGCAGCGGCGGCACGTAGAACGCCAGGCGTCGGCGCGGCTCGAGATGCGCGCCCGGGTTGATGCCGGTCAGCGCCTCGTACAGGACCAGCGCCAGCGAATACAGGTCGGCCGGTTCGGCGGCGTCGCGGCCGGCCGCCTGCTCAGGCGCCATGTACGCGGCGGTGCCCACCAGCTCGCCGGTGCGCGTCAGCGTGTCTCCGCCCACGACCCGGGCGATCCCGAAGTCGGTGAGCTTGGCCGCCTGGCCGCTCGCCCGGGCGGGGAGCAGGATGTTCGAGGGCTTCACGTCGCGGTGGACCACGCCTTCGCCATGGGCGTGCGCGAGGCCGTCGCAGAGCTCGATGCCGATCGCGAGGATCGACCGGTCCGACAGCCGCCCGGCGTCGAGTGCCCGCTCGAGCGTGGGCCCGCGCACGAGCTCGGAGACCAGGTAGGCGCCCTCGTCGTCGGCCGCGGCCTCGTACAGCGTCACGATCGCCGGATGCGAAAGCCGCGCGGCGGCTCGGGCCTCGCGCTCGAAGCGCCCGGGGTTGACCCGTACGCGGGGAAGGATCTTGACCGCGACGTCGCGCTCCAGACGCTCGTCGCGGGCCAGCCACACCGTGCCGAACCCGCCGCTGCCGAGCTGGCGCTCGAGCCGGTAGCGGTCGAGCACGACCGGGCCGCCCGCGCGGGTGCTCGCCGTGGCCGGGCGAGTGGAGGCCGTCGGAGGGCCCGCGCGCATGTAACTGTCTTTCGGGGCGGCGGGACCGGACCCTGGTTCGCAAGCGCAGTTGCAGGAAGGGTTTGCGCCGTACGCGGAGTCATACTTCGCGCCCAACATGTCGTTCTTCGACGAGGCGGACGAGCCTCGCACAGCAGTCCGTCGCCCGGCGCCCCGCAGCGCACCGCCCCGGCGGCGGTCCGGAGGCGGTGGCGGCGGACGCTCGCGCCCGCCCTACGAACCGCAGACCATCCGCAGGCGCCAGCTCACGCTGGGAGCTTTCGTCGTGGTGCTGCTGATCGTCGTCATTCTCGGTGTGAACGCCTGCCAGGTGAGCCAGCGAAACAGCGCGCTCGTGGACTACAACAGCCATGTCGTGGCCGTGATCACCCAGTCCACGAACACCAGCCACCAGCTGTTCAGCAGCCTGACGCCGACGAGCGGCGCGCAGAACGTGCAGGCGGCGGTGTTCAACGCCCGCGACGCGGCTGGACGCCAGCTCACAGAGGCGCAGGGCTTCAGCGTGCCCTCGGAGGACTCCCAGGCTCAGCAGTACCTGGTGCTGGCGCTGAAGATGCGCCACGACGGCCTCACCAAGTTCGGAGACAGCGTCCAGCAGGCCTTCTCCGGCACCGCCAAGACCGACGCGGTCAACGCCATCGCCGTGGCGATGGCCGATCTCTACGCCTCGGACGTCACCTACCGCAACTATGCCCTGCCGCTCGAGCTGGGAGCGCTGAAATCCGCGGGCATCGGGATCGGAGGCACCAACGGCCAGCAGGTGGACACCGACGTGTTCCTGCCCGACGTCCGCTGGCTTCAGCCGAGCTTCGTGGCGGGCGAGCTGAACGTGAGCTACGCGCCGCCCACGACCTCCTCCGGGCCGCCCGCGCCGGGCATTCACGGCCACCGCCTGGACACCGTGAGCGCCGACGGGAACACCCTCAGCACGACCGGGACGAACAACGTCTCGGCCAGCCCCGCCCCGACGTTCACCTTGAACTTCGAGAACGACGGCACGAACA
>DATGJM010000008.1:0-8968 GCA_035295205.1 Solirubrobacteraceae bacterium
CGCGTCGTCCCGCAATCCGAAGGCCTCCAACCCGTTGCCAAGAGCAGAACGGATACGCTCGAGGACCTCGTCTTCAGCGAGAGGCGGCACGCGCTCAGGTTTGGGGGAACCCACGGCAAATGCCTAGCATTGGACACCCCCGATAACGGCCGGACGAAGGAGCCCTTCGCGCATCATGCCCCCCACCACGAACGCCAAGCTCATTGCATGGGTCGAGAAGGTCGCCGCACTGACCACACCCGACCGCGTCGAGTGGTGCGACGGCTCCGCTGACGAGTACGACCGGCTCTGCCAGCAGCTGGTGGACGCCGGGACCTTCACCAAGCTCTCCGAGGCCAAGCGGCCCAACAGTTACTGGGCCCACTCGGACCCCGGCGACGTCGCCCGCGTGGAGGACCGCACGTTCATCTGCTCGGAGAACGAGGTCGATGCCGGCCCAACCAACAACTGGCGCGACCCCAAGCAGATGCGGGAGACCCTGACCGATCTCTTCCAGGGCTCGATGCGCGGCCGCACGATGTACGTGGTGCCGTTCTCGATGGGCCCGCTGGGCTCGCCGATCTCCTACATCGGCGTCCAGCTCACCGACTCGCCGTACGTGGCCGCTTCGATGCGGATCATGACCCGCATGGGCCAGGCGGCGCTGGACGTGCTCGGCGAGGACGGCGACTTCGTCCCCTGCCTGCACTCGGTCGGGATGCCGCTCGAGGACGGCGTCCAGGACGTCCCGTGGCCGTGCAACGCCGATAACAAGTACATCGTCCACTTCCCGGACACACGGGAGATATGGTCGTTCGGCTCGGGCTACGGCGGGAACGCGCTGCTTGGGAAGAAGTGCTTCGCGCTGCGCATCGCCTCGGTCATGGCCCGCGACGAGGGCTGGCTGGCCGAGCACATGCTGATCCTGAAGCTCACCTCGCCGGAGGGAGCGGTCAAGTACATCGCCGGCGCCTTCCCGAGCGCCTGTGGCAAGACCAACCTCTCGATGATGATCCCGACGCTTCCGGACTGGAAGGTCGAGACGGTCGGCGATGACATCGCATGGATGAAGTTCGGCTCCGACGGGCGCCTGTACGCCGCCAACCCCGAGGCCGGATTCTTCGGCGTCGCCCCGGGCACCGGCGCGCGCACAAACCCCAACGCGATCGAGATGGTCTCGCGGAACACCGTCTTCACCAACTGCGCCAAGACCGACGACGGCGACATCTGGTGGGAAGGCATGACCGGCGAGCCGCCCGCGCACGCGATCGACTGGCGCGGCGCCGAGTGGACGCCCGAGTCAGATACCCCGGCCGCCCATCCGAACGCACGCTTCACCGTGCCGATCGCCCAGTGCCCGTCCGCGGCCCCCGAGTGGGACGATCCGGCCGGCGTCCCGATCGACGCCATGCTGTTCGGCGGGCGCCGCTCGACGGTGGTGCCGCTGGTGTTCGAGGCCCGCGACTGGGAGCACGGCGTGTTCCTGGGTTCGATCATGTCCTCGGAGAAGACCGCGGCGGCCACCGGAACGGTCGGGGAGCTCCGCTTCGACCCGATGGCGATGCTCCCGTTCTGCGGCTACAACATGGGCGACTACTTCGGGCACTGGCTGAACATCGGCCGCCGCGAAGGCGCCCAGCTGCCGCGGATCTTCTACGTCAACTGGTTCCGCAAGGACGACAACGGCAAGTTCCTGTGGCCCGGCTTCGGCGAGAACTCGCGCGTGCTGGCGTGGATCTTCCGCCGCTGCGAGGGCAAGGCCCAGGCCACGGAGACCGCGATCGGCCTCGTGCCGCCGGTCGGGGAGGGCGGGATCGACACGACCGACCTCGACGTTTCCCCGGAGGCCATGGCCAAGCTGATGGAGGTCGATGAGGAGGCGTGGCGGGCCCAGCTGCCGCAGACCCACGAGCACTACGCGCGCTTCGGCGATCACCTCCCTGGTGAGTTGCGCGCTCAGCTCGAGACGCTCGAGGAGCGCCTCGGCTAGGGCGCGGCGCGGCGGGCCCTACCCTAGGGCCCGGTGAGCCTCGCATTCGTACCTTCCGACGCCGGCCTGCTCTGCCTGCAGGCCGGCGTCGTGCTGGCGCCGCGCGCGGTGCGACCGCTGCAGTGGACGCGACGCCTGCACGGCTGGGGCTGGGGGCTGGTGCCGATCGCCTCGATCGTGCTCGTGATCTTCGCGATCCGCTTCGTCTCGGACACCGCGACCGGGCTGAGCTACCTGGCCCTGGTCGCCGTGCCGCCGCTGGCGGCGGGGGCTCTCGCCTGGGCGATTAAATTCCCGCCCTCCCGCAGCCGGGCGTGGCTCGGCGCCCTGGCGGTGCCGCTGTTCCTGATCGCCTGGCTGGCCAAGGACTCGCTCTCGGGTGAGGCCGCCGCCGCGCTGCTCTCGGCGCTCAGCTGTGCGACGCTCGGCGTGCTGCTCGGGATGGTCACGCCACCGGTCTGGCTGAAGGCCGGCATCCTGCTGATGGCGGGCGCGGACGTGTGGCTGGTGGCCTCGGATCTGCTCCAGAACCCGAACGCGACGCTGGTGGCCGCGCACCCCCCGGGAAGGCTTCCCCAGCTCCAGTCCGAGACCTTCGGCTCGGTCAACATGGGCTACGGAGACATGTTCGTGGCCGCCCTGCTCGGCGCGGTGCTGGCCGGCGATCGCACCCGCCAGTTGCGTGCCGCGCTGCTCACGCTCGTGTTCGCCGCCGCCTTCGACCTGCTGTTCTTCGTGGTAAACGAGCTCCCGGCGACCGTCCCGGTAGCCCTGGCTCTGATCGCGGTCGAGGCCTACCCGCGCCGGATCAGTGCTTCGCGTCGCCAGTCGAAGCAGGCGGACGCGACTCCTCAGCCAGCGAGGTGATCGCCAGCGTGCCCCGCGCGGCTTCCTCGAGCACCTCTGTGGCCTCCTCGGCCGAGCGCGCGTAGAGCTCGACCAGCAGGTGCACGACGATGCGCTCGTCGTCGTGCTTGTGAAAGCGCACGTGGGTGAAGAACTCGCGGGTACCGTGATCGCCGAAGGCGGCGTAGGAGAGCGCGTCTCCGGCCTCGGGGCCCGAGCAGGTCTCGACGTCGTCGGCATCGACCGTGACCGTGCACGAGGCCACCCAGGGGGTGCCCGCGATCATCCGCTCCCAGCGGTCCTCGATCGGCTCGACGCGGCCGTTGTGGAAACCGAGATGGGGCTGGTCGTGCATGCACTCCAGGCACTGCACCACGGCCTCCTGCATCTCGTCCACGACCTCTCCCCGCTCTCCGGTCTCGGGGTCGATCCGGTGGATGCCTTCGTAGTGCACCTGTACCTCGAGGTTCTGCGACCAGCAGCGGTAACAGCGCAGCCAGCTGCGCACCGAGGTAGATCCCTCCATCCGCTTGATTCTACGATGCCCCCCGTGCGTCACCTGACGAGGAGCCATGGTGCCCCGTAGGCCAGAGGCGATCGGGGCGGTTCTGGCCGGCGGCTCCGGCGTGCGCATGGGGGGCTCGAAGGCGATGGTGGCGCTGAACGGCCGGCCCCTGATCAGCTACCCGGTCGAGGCGGTCTGGCGGGCCCTGGGGCACGCGGTGATCATCGCCAAGGCTGACACCGAACTGCCCAGCCTGCCGGGGGTGACCGTGTGGATCGAGCCCGACGCGCCGTCCCATCCGCTCGTCGGGCTCCTCCATGCGCTGGAGATGGCCGAGGGCCGCCCGATACTCGCGTGCGCCGGCGATCTGCCGTTCGTGACTCCGCGGCTGGTGCGCAGGCTGGCGGGCGGCGCGCGCGGCGTGAGCGCGCTCCTGGCCGCCTCCGGGGGAAACGCGCAGCCGCTGCTGGGCTGGTATCACCCGCGGTCGCTGGCCGTCCTGAGGGAGATCGACGTCGCGAGCGGGATCTCGCTGCGCGAGGCGGTGGGCCGGCTGCGCCCGGCGTTCGTCGAGGTCGGCGACCCCGACCTGCTCTTCAACGTGAATTCGCCGGCCGACCTGCTCCAGGCCGCGGCGATGATCGACGCGCGAGCCCGCGCCGGCCGCTGAGCAGGGCTAGC
The DNA here is from genome assembly GCA_035295205.1 of Solirubrobacteraceae bacterium. Taxonomy (GTDB): domain Bacteria; phylum Actinomycetota; class Thermoleophilia; order Solirubrobacterales; family Solirubrobacteraceae; genus Palsa-465. Next base: position 4,002 of record DATGJM010000008.1, read on the forward strand.
CGAACGTGAAGTCGTAGGCCGAGACGCCGGGCGGCACCTGGACGGTGAGCTCGTGCTGCTGGGCGCTCGGGAGCGACACGAGGGTGTAGAGCTTCTGCTGGCGCACGGTGAATGACTGGATCGCCCGGCCGTCGAGGAGGACGCGCACGCTCCTCGGATAGTTGCCGGCGGAGGTCAGCACCAGGTAGACGTGGGCGGCCTGGAAGCGGGCGCTGATCGTCGCGCCAGAGGCCTGGGGCGTCGAGGACTGGTCGGTCACGTCCCAGCTCCCGCCGAGCGCGAACTGGTTGACGCCCAGAGACGTGGGCGCGGTGTAGGAGTGAACGCCTCCGTGCAGCGGCTGGACGAACCCCTGCGAGCGCTGGTCGTCGAGGTAGGTCTCGGGCGTGGCGAGGCCGGCCGAGGGCATGATCGCGTGCGCGCTCATCGGGGCGGGCAGCGCGCGGACGCCCGCCTCGTAGAGCAGCTCTCGCACGGCGGCCTCGCTCTGCTTATAGTCGCCCTCGCCGAACTGGGCGTGGCGGACCTGGCCCTGGGCGTCGATCAGGTACTCGGCCGGCCAGTACTGATTCCCGTAGGCGTTCCAGGTGCCGTATTGGTTGTCCTGGACGACCGGATAGCGCAGGCCGTCGGCGCTGATCGCCTGAGAGACGTTCGAGGCCTCCTGCTCGAAGGTGAACTCGGGCGTCTCCGCGCCCACGATCTCGAGGCCGTAGGGGTGGTAGGTGGCGTAGAGGCCCTTCAGGAAGGGCAGCGTGCGGATGCAATTGATGCAGGTATAGGTCCAGAAGTCGACGATCACCACGTGCCCGCGCAGCTGCTTCAGGCTCAGCGGGCGGTCACCCGGGGTGTTCCACCACCGCTCGGTGCCGGTGAAGTCGGGCGCCGAGCCGAGCCGGGGCAGGGAGGGCGTCTTCACGCCCGGGATGCTCACCCCGACGCGGGCGGGAGTGGGCTGGAGCCCCGCCTCGGCCTGCTGTCGCGTGGCGAACTGCGAGGCCGGGCGGAGAGTTGCCAGGCGGCTCTGGACGGCGTGCGAGGTCTCGAGGCTGCGCGTGGGGTCGACGAGGAACGCGGGCAGGCTGGTGTCGCGGGCCAGGGCCTCCTCGAAGCGCACATCCAGGTTGGTGGCCATGACCAAGCCCGTGAGCAGCAGCACGGCGCCGAGCGTGCGCTCGACCAGGTGCCCGCGCAGGCGGCTCCTGAGGCGGGCGATGAGCGCTCGACCCCCGAGTGCGTAGAGCAGGAGCACCGCCGCAAGCCCGAGGGCATAGGCCAGGGCCACGGCGACCACGCGGACGCTGGCGCCACCCGACGCCGAGACCGACGTCACCGCGGCCAGGATCGGGCCCGCGCACGGCGCGCACACGAACCCGAGCGCGCCGCCGACCGCCACGCCCGACCAGAAGCCGGTGCCCCGCGTCTTCGGCCCGAACCGGGCCAGCCGCGAGAGCGGGGCCTGGACGCGCGCGGCGAGGTCGGGCACGAGCATGATCAGCCCGGTGGCGATCAGCACGACGATGGCGGCGTCGCGGGCCGCCCCGGACGCCAGCCCGACCCCCTTGACCAGCTGGGCCAGGGCGACGATCGCGATCGTGAATGTCCCTGCCAGCCCGATGACGATGCCCAGCGGCCGTCGCCGTCCGCCGGCCGCGCCGGCGCTGAGGATCGCGGGCAGGACGGGCAGCACACACGGGGTGACCGCCGTGCCGGCACCGGCGAGGAGGGCGAACAACATGAGCAGCGCCATCGGTTAGCGCAGATGATGGCGGCCGACGTCTTGCGCGGGGATTAACTCAGCCGCCGATGGCGGACATCGTGCGCGCCGGCTGCACGAACCCGGGCTCGCCGACGTGATGCTTGAGCTCCTTGCGCCACACCGCGTCGCGGATGATCCGCTCGAGCTCGGCGTCGGAGGCCCCGGCACGCAGCGGCCCGCGCAGGTCGGTCTCGTTCATTGAGAACAGGCACGTGCGCAGCCGGCCGTCGGCGGTGAGGCGGATGCGGTTGCAGTCGCCGCAGAACGGCTCCGAGACCGGGTTGATGAACCCGATCCGGCCCTGCCCGTCGGCGAAGCGATACACCCGCGCCGTGGCGTGAGGCTCGCGCGGGATCTCGACCAGCGGGTGCACTTCCTCGATCGCCGCCCGGATCTCGGCCCCGGTCAGCACCTGCTCGAGGCTCCAGGCGTGATCGGCGTCAAGCGGCATGAACTCGATGAAGCGGACCTCGTAGGGCGTCGATCGCGCGAGCGCCGCGAACGGGAGCACCTCCAGCTCGGTGAAGCCCCGGATCGCCACTGCGTTGATCTTGATCGGGTGGGCCTCGGGATGGCCCGCCAGCACGTCGAGGCCACGTAGGACTCGCTCGAGCGCGTCCCGGCGGGTTAGCTCGTAGAAGCGGTCGCGCTGGAGGGAGTCGATCGAGACGTTGAAGCGGTTGATGCCCGCCTCGACCAGCGCGGCCGCGTCGCGCTCGAGCAGGAAGCCGTTGGTGGTCACGGACAGATCGCGGACTCCGGGCACGGCCGCCAGCATCGCCGCCAGGCGCGGGAAGTCGCGGCGGACGAGCGGCTCGCCGCCGGTCAGGCGGATGTCGCCGACGCCCATCGCCGCCATCAGCGCGACGATGCGCTCGATCTCCTCGAAGTGCAGGATCTCGGTGCGCTCGAGCCACGGCAGGCCCTCGGCGGGCATGCAGTACTGGCAGCGGAAGTTGCAGCGATCGGTGACCGAGACCCGCAGATCGCCGATCAGCCGGCCATGCCCGTCGCGCAGCGGTTCCAGGACCATATCCACAAGGCTACAGTTCGCCCGATGCCGCGCCGCGCGCCCGCCGTCGCCCTGCTGACCGCGATGGCGCTCGCGGGCTGCGGGACGAGCGCCCGCGACGCCGTCAAGGCGAAGGTCGAGCAGTACGCCAAGGCGACGCGCCAGCACGACTACAAGACGATCTGCACGCAGGTCCTGGCGCCCACGCTCGTGCAACGGCTGAACGCGTTCGGGGTCGGCTGTGAGCAGGCCATGGCGATCGCCTACAGCTCGGTCAGGGACGCCACGCTGGGCGTGGGGAAGATCACCGTGAGCGGCAAGTCGGCGTCGGTGATCGTGCTCAGCCTGGCCGCCAACCAGCCGAGTTCGCTGCGCACGATCCGGCTCCTCGACACCTCGCAGGGCTGGAGGATCAGCTCCGTGGGGGGCGCGAGCTGAGCAGCGCGAACATGACCATGTCCTGGCGGCCCGATTTCCCGCGCAGGTAGGACCGCAGCACCGCCTCACGCCCGTACCCGCTGCGCTCGGCCACGCGCTGCGAGGCCAGGTTGCCGGTGGCGGCCAGGAGCTCGATCCGCTCGAGTCCGAGCGCCGAGATGCCCCAGGCCGAGATCAGGCGCACCGCTCGCGTGGCGTGACCCAGCCCGCGGGCTTCGCGCGCCAGCCAGTAGCCGACCTCGGCCCGGGCATGGGGCCAGTCGAAGCGCATCAGCGAGATCGAGCCGAGCAGATGGCGGTCGTCCGCGGGGTCGACGATCGCGAACGGAGCGGCGGTGCCGGTGTGGATGGCGTCGTAGCGCTGGAGCATGTACGCCCTGGCGTCGCTGACCGTGTAGTTGTCGGGCACGCTCGTCCAGCGGGGGATCTCCGGGTCCTGGCAGGCGGCGACGAGGCTGCCGATGTCCTCCTCGCGCCACGGCCGGAGCGCGGTCGATCCCTCGACCAGGGGCTGGGCGGGGAGGACGATCCTGGCCACCTCAGCCTGCCGTCGCGCGCTGCTCGAGGGAGCGCTCGAGAGACGGCACGTCGAGCCCGGAGTCCTGCTCGGCAAGCCAGCTCTCCGCCGCGCGGCGCCCGCCGAGCGCGCGCAGGCCACGCTCGCCGTGCTCGGCGGCGAAGTCGGCCAGTGCGTGCAGCCGCCGGGCGCGAAGGCGCCGGGCGGGCACGTCGAGGCCGGCCCGGTGCTCGTCGATCGCATCCGCGAGCTCGGCAATGCCCGTCGGCGGCGAGGCGGAGGACACCGCTACCACCGGCGTGTCGCGCGCCCCGAGCGAGCGCAGGGCGGCGCGCAGGTCAGCCATCGCGCGCAGCGCCGGGCGCCCGAGGTCGGCCTTGGTGACCACCAGCACGTCCGGCACCTCCATGATCCCGGCCTTCAGGAACTGCAGGACGTCGCCCGAAGCGGGCTGCACGACGACTGCGACCGTGTCAGCCACGTCGGCCACCTCGGTCTCCGACTGGCCCACGCCCACGGTCTCGATCACCACGACGTCGAAGGCGGCAGCCAGCGCGCTCGCCGCCGCTCGGGTGGCCGGGGCCAGGCCTCCGAGCCGCTCGGCAGCGGCCGTCGAGCGCACGAACGCCATCCGATCGCCGGGATCGAGGTCGATCCGGGCGCGGTCGCCGAGCAGCGCGCCGCCCGAGCGCCGCGAGGTGGGGTCGACGGCGAGCACGGCGACCGAGCGCTCGCGGCGGCGCCACTCGGCGACGAGGCGCGAGAGCAGCGAGGACTTGCCGACCCCCGGCGGCCCGGTGACGCCGACGACGTGGCCGGGCGCCTCGCCGCCGAGCGCTGCAGGCGACACGGCGGCAAGCAGGTCCTGCGTCTGCTCCCGCGCCCGCGGGGTCCGGCTCTCGATCAGGTTCAGGGCCGGCGCGGCGGCACCCAGATCCCGCTCGCGCAGCCTGGCGCCCAGCTCCGTGCCCGTCAGCCCGGCGCTCAAGCGCCCACTGCGGAGCCGATTCCGTGTCGCTCCGCGACGAGCCCCACGATGTCGCGCATCATCTGGTTGAGGTCCCAGTCCTTCGGGGTATAGACGGCGGCCACCCCGGCATCGCGCAGCCAGGCGGCGTCGGCGGCCGGGATGATCCCCCCGACGACCACCGGCACATCCCCGACTCCTGCCTCGCGCAGCTCGTCGAGCACCGACGGGATCAGCTCGCGGTGCGAGCCCGAGAGGATCGACAGGCCGATGA
>DATGJM010000009.1:0-28674 GCA_035295205.1 Solirubrobacteraceae bacterium
AGCCTGCCGATCGCCTCGTGCTGGGCCGAGCCCTCGCCGGCGAGATCGATGCGGAGGTACTGGCTCGTGTGAACCACGCGTCCGGGCCCTGGGCGGTGCGAGTCGACCCGGATCACGGCTGCGACCACGCGCTCGGCGCCGAATCTCGCGCGCAGGACGCCCAGGTGCTCGATCCCGTTCAGCAGCGCCACCACCAGCGCCGGCTGCGCCTGCACGCGGTCGAGAGCGCCCTCGAGCGCGGTCGCCTTCGTGGCCACGATCAGGACATCCACGTCCTCGTCGAGACGTGCCGTCGCGCGCGGCGTCGCCCGGAACTCGCCCAGCAGCACGCTCGAGACCGTCAGGCCGTGACGGGCGATCACCTCTGCAGTGGGCTCGCGGGCGACCACGACCACATCCTCTCCGGCACGGGCCAGCGCGGCGGCCACCAGGCCGCCGACACCCCCCGGGCCGAGGACGGCGACGCGCACGGAGCGAACCTTGTCAAATCGTGCCGGAGGGTCCGGCGCGATCCAACATTGTTCAGGTCCCGGCGAGCCGCAGCACGACGAGGACTGCCGCCAGGACCACCAGCGCTGCGCCCGCCAGGCGCTCCGAGCTCTCCCGCGCGCGCTCGCCCACCTGGGCTCCCAGCCGCAGCCCGACCTGCGACACGAGCACGGCCTGGAGCCCGACGAGCACGGCCACCGGCACCACAGCGACACGCAGCACCCCCAGCGACAGGCCCATCGCCAGCTCGTCCAGGCTGACGCTCAGCCCCAGCCCGACCGCCGCGACCCCCCGCACCGAGGCCAGCCGGCCGATCCGCGACTCGTCCTCGGGGCCGAGCAGGATCCACAGGCCGATAACCACGAGCACGGCCGCCGCGACGTAGTCGCCGGCTGCCCCAACCGCAGCCCCCAGCGGGCGCCCGGCCGCGTAACCCAGCAGCGTCATCCCGGCTTCGAAGGCGCCGAACAGGAGCCCGATGCGCACGCGCTCGCGCCCGGAAGGGACGGCGAGCCCGAGCGCCGCCGCGGCCGCGAAGGTGTCGAGGCCGAGCGGGACCACGAGAGCGATCAGCTTGAGCACCGTCGGAGGGGAAGGACTAGCCTCTGCCGGACGTCCCGTTTGAGCGGGACGTATTCACATGAGCCTCCTGCGCCAGGGAACGTATTCGATCGTCGCACGCGATTCGGTCAGCGGCGAGCTCGGCGTGGCCGTGCAATCGCACTGGTTCGCGGTCGGGCCGATCGTCCCGTGGGCGATCCCGGGCGTAGGCGCCGTGGCGACTCAGGCCAACGCGAGGGTCTCCTACGGCCCGCGGGCGCTGGAGCTGCTGCAAGCCGGTCGTTCGCCCCAGGAGGCGCTGGAGCAGCTCACGGCCGAGGATCCGGCTGCCGCCACCCGGCAGGTGGCGGTCGTGGATGCCAGCGGCGCTGTGGCGGCGCACACAGGCGAGCTGTGCATGGCCCATGCCGGCCACGTCACCGGCGACGGCGTGTCCTGTCAGGCGAACATCATGGTCAGCGCCGAGGTCTGGCCCGCGATGCTGAGCGCGTACGAGAGCGCCTCCGGCCCGCTCTCCGAGCGGCTGATGCGAGCGCTCGAGGCCGCCGAGGCCGCGGGTGGAGACGCCCGCGGCAAGCAGTCCGCCGCGATCCTGGTCGTGCCCGCCGAGGGTGAGCGCTGGGCCCGCGTGGTCGAGCTCCGCGTCGAGGACCATCCGGCGCCGCTTCCGGAGCTCCGCCGCCTGCTCTCGCTGCACGACGCCTACGCGCTGGCTGGCCGCGCCGACTACCTCGTCGGGGACGGTCACCACGACGAGGCTGCCGTCCTCTACAGACAGGCCAGCGACCTCGCGCCCACCAATCACGAGCTCATGTTCTGGGCCGGCCTGGGAATCGCTCAGACCGGCGATGTCAGGGCTGGAGCCGAGCGGGTACGCACCGCGATCGAGATGCATCCCGGCTGGCGCGAGCTGCTCGGCCGGCTGCAGCCCGAGGTCGCGCCGTCCGCGCGGGCTGTGCTCGCGGCACTAAACGACTAAGTTTCCGCGCCAATGCCGGTTCAGATCGCTCCCGTGCGCGGCTTCGCTGACCTGCGCGAGTTCGTCGCGCTGCCCTACCGGTTGCACGCGGGGACTCCTTGGATCCCGCCGCTGAAGCTCGAGCGCTACGCGTTCCTGAACCGCAAGCTGAACGCCTACTTCAAGCATGCCGAGGCGGAGTACTTCCTCGCCCGGCGCGACGGCCGTGTTGTCGGCCGGGTCACAGCTCAGCTCGACCGTGCATTCAACGAGTACCACGACAGCCGCTGGGGCATGTTCGGGTTCCTCGAGTTCGAAGACGATTCCGAGCTGCTCCGGGCGCTGCTCGACACGGCCGAGGCCTGGCTGCGCACGCGCGGCTGTGACCGCATGGTCGGCCCGATGGACTTCTCGATGAACGAGGAGAGCGGGGTGCTGACCGAGGGCTTCGACCTCGAGCCCTATATCCGCCAGCCGTGGCATCCGCCCTACTACCAGCAGCGCTGCGAGGAGGCGGGACTGTCCAAGGCGATGGACCTCTACAGCTGGTACCTCGAGATCTCAGACCGCGAGCGGCTGCACCCGATCCTGCCGAAGGCGGCCGAGCGCGCCCGTACCAAGCACGGGATCACGATCCGCAAGATGTCGCGCCTGCACCTGCGCCGCGAGATGGACGAGTTCGCCAAGGTCTACAACGCGGCCTGGTCGCACAACTGGGGCTTCGTGCCGTACTCCAAAGAGGACCTCGACGCCTACACGATCGACATGCAGCTGGTCTACGACCGCGACTGGTTCATGATCGCCGAGCAGGACGGGCAGACGGTTGCGATGGCCATCTCGATCCCCGATATCCACCAGGTCTACAAGAAGATGCAGGGCCGCCTGCTGCCCCTCGGCTGGTGGTACTACCTGAACCGCCGCCGGCTCATCGATCGGGTACGGGTCGGATTCCTCGGTGTGCTGCCTGAGTACCAGCACACCGGCGCGGCGGCCGTGCTCTACCTCGAGCACTTCGACATGGCCGCGCGCACTCGGTACAAACACGGCGAGGCCAGCTGGATCCTCGAGGTGAACACGGCCATGAACCGCGGTCTGGAAGCCATGGGCGCGCGCATCGTCAAGCGCTGGCGCGTGTACGAGCGGCTGCTCGACGGCGCCGCGTCGTGACGTGCCCGGGCGCTCGTTGATCGCGCGCGGTCCCTGGGAGCTATCGGAGCTCAGCGTCACGTGGATGCAGGAGCCGTTCGAGCCCGCCGCGAGCGCGACCGAGGCGGCCGACGTCGCCCTGGCTGAGCTGCGCGACCGCGGCTCACCCAGCCACGACGGCTTCGCGGCCCGGCTGGTGAACTTCGAAGCCCGTCCGGGGGAGCTCTGGCTGCAGCTGCAGCCGGCCCGCTGGGCACTGCGTCTGATCGAAGACGACGCCGCCGCCAGCCTCTCGATCCTGTGCGTCGTGCGATCCGCCGAGGGGACCTGGCTGGCCGGCCGGCGCGCCCAGTGGCTGGCGTCGTGGGCCGGCCGCTGGGCACTCGGCGCCGGCGGCGCGGTCGAGGTCGATGAGAACCCCGCCGACACCATGCGCCGCGAGCTCGCCGAGGAATGGTCCGTCCAGCCGGAGCGGCTCAGGCTCGAGGCGCTGATCCAGCTACCCAGCGAAGCGATCCTGCTCGTCGGGCAGGCCTGGCTGCCAGCCGGCGCCGGCGTCACTCCCGATGCTGAGCACGACGACTACGCCTGGTGGCCGGCGGACATCCACGACTGGCCAATCGAGGCCGACGAGCCGCTCCGCCGCATCGGCGCCCTCCTCACCGAGCCGTGATCACCTTCCGCCGGCTCGAAGCGGTCTCGTTCACGCACTCCGCGATCTACCTGTCGCTCCTGATCTGCGCCTTCGCGCTCGGCAACCCCGAGCCCGAGACGTTCGTGCTCGGGATGGCGCACGGGTGCCTGTGGATCGCGATGTCGCTCGTCTGCCTGTGGGCGGCCCGGCGGCGCATCATTCCGTTCTGGCTCGCGGTCACCGTTGCGGTGCTCGGCGGCCTCGGGCCGTTCATGGGCTCGATCGGCTTCGTAATCGCGGCCAGACAGGGCCGCCGCGCGTCTGACGGGTCGTCTAGCACGCGTTACAGTTGAACCCGCGCAGTCATGCCCACCACATCGAGCACCGTACAAGTTGTCATGCCCGCCATGGGCGACTCCGTGGCGGAGGGCACGGTCCTCGAATGGCACAAGCAGGAAGGCGAGGCCGTAGCCGCCGACGAGACGCTCGTCGAGATCTCGACCGACAAGGTCGACGCCGAGGTTCCGAGTCCGGTGACCGGCACCGTGACGAAGATCCACGCCGCCGAGGGCGAGACAGTATCGGTCGGTTCCCTGCTGGCCGAGATCTCCACTAACGGCGAGGTCGCGCCCGTGGTCGGCGATGTCGACGGCGGCCCAGCCGCCCCCGCCACGCCGGTCTCGGCCGAGTCGCCGCCCGCCACGCCCGAGGAGGCCGTGGCGGGAGCTGCGACCGAGGCCGCGGGCGACGCGGCCGCCGCCGCGACGCGCGGCGAGCCGATCGACATCGTCACGCCGACGGGCGGAGAGTCGGTCACCGAGGGCACGATCCTCGAGTGGTCGGTCAAGGTCGGCGACACCGTCAAGGACGGAGACACGGTCGTCGAGATCTCGACCGACAAGGTCGACATGGAGCTGCCGGCGCCGGCCTCCGGGACGATCATCGAGATCCTCGCGCAGGAGGGGGAGACGGTCTCGGTCGGGCAGGTGATCGCGCGGATGGTCGCATCGGCGGCCGAGGCGTCGGGCGGCGCGCCGGCCGGGGCGCAGCCCGTCGCCGCCTCACAGGCCGCCGCCGCCACGACGCCGGCCGCGCCGGAGACCCCGGATAACGCCTCGCCCGTCGCCCGCCGGATCGCCGCCGCCGAAGGCGTGAGCCTCGACGGTGTGCACGGCAGCGCCCGCGGCGGGCGGATCACCAAGGCCGACGTGCTGGCCGCGGCCAGCAACGGCCACGGGGCCGCGACCGCGGCGCCCGCGCCGGGCGCCGCCGCTGCGCCCGAAGCCGCCGCGACCCCGATCCGCGGCGGAGCCGCAGCGCTCGCCCGGTACATGGACGAGAGCCGCTCGATCCCCACCGCGACCTCGTTCCGAACGCTCACCGTGACCGCGCTCGAGCAGCGCCGAGCCCAGCTCAAGGAGGCGGGTAGGAAGGTCTCCTTCACCCATCTGATCGCCTACGCGATCGCCCGTGTCGCCACCGAGGACATGCCGGTCATGGCGCACCACTTCGCCGAGCTCGATGGGAAGCCCCACCGCGTCGACGACGCGGCCTGCAACCTCGGCCTCGCCGTCGACGTGGAGAAGAAGGACGGGAGCCGCACGCTGATGGTGCCGGTGATTCGCGACGCCGGGCGGCTCAGCTTCGCCCAGTTCCTGGACGCCTACAACGCACTGGTCGACAAGGCTCGGACTAATACCCTGACCGCGGACGACCTCGCGGGCGCGAACCTGACCCTGACCAACCCCGGCGGCATCGGCACCGTGGCCAGCGTGCCGCGTCTGATGGTGGGCCAGGGCACGATCGTGGCCACCGGCTCGATCGCCTACCCGGTCGGGCTCGGGCGCGTGGCCAAGGCGCTCGGCGCGGAGAAGGTCATGACGATGACGTCGACCTACGACCATCGGATCATCCAGGGAGCCGAATCCGGGCGCTTCCTGCAGCGCGTCGAGGCCTACCTCCAGGGCGAAGAGGGCTTCTACGAGTCGGTGTTCGGCTCCCTCGGCGTCGAGCTGCCGCCGCTCCCGGCGCCGCTCGAGCCGGCTGCGCCCGCCGCCGCCGCTCCGGCCATCGCGCCCCCGGCGCCCGCGCCCGCCGTCCCCGGCGGCGCCCCCGGCGAGGAGCTCCTGGCCGCCGTGCAGGCAGCGACCTCCCTGCTCAAGGCCCACCGCACGCACGGCCATCTCGCCGCGCGCCTTGATCCGCTCGGCCGCGAGGCGGAGGGCGACCCGGCGCTCTCGCCCGAGCCGCTTGGCCTGACGCCCGAGGTGATGGCCCAGATCCCCGCCCGGATCCTGCGCATGTACGTGCCCGGCGAGACGCTGGCCGACGCGCTGCCGCATCTGCGTGAGACCTACTGCGGCCCGATCGCCTACGAGATCGAGCACATCGCCTCACATCGCCAGCGCCTGTGGCTGCGCGAGGCGATCGAGTCAGGGAAGTTCCGCCAGCCGCTCACTCACGATGAGCAGAAGACGCTGCTGCGCCGGCTGACCGAGGTCGACGCCCTCGAGCGCTTCATGCACAAGGCCTACCTCGGCCAGAAGCAGTTCTCGATCGAGGGGCTGGACATGACCGTGCCGATGCTCGACGAGCTGATCCAGCTCTCGGCCACCCGCGGAGCGCGCGAGGTCGTGATCGGCATGGCTCACCGCGGCCGCCTGAACGTCCTCGCCCATAACCTCGGTCGCCCCTACGACACGATCTTCGCCGAGTTCGAGGGGCAGTCGACGCTCGAGCCGATAACCACGATCCCCCAGGGCGGGACCGGCGACGTCAAGTACCACCACGGCGCCCAGGGCTCCTACCAGCTGCCGAGCGGCGAGTCGATCATCGTGCGCCTGGAGTCCAATCCGAGCCACCTCGAGTTCGTGGCTCCCGTCGCGGCCGGGGCGACGCGCGCCGCCCAGACCACCCGCCAGGGGCCGCATGCCCACCGCGACACGAACGCCGCGATCCCGATCATCCTGCACGGCGACGCCGCCTTCCCCGGGCAGGGCGTCGTGGCCGAGACCCTGAACCTCCAGGCGCTCGACGGCTACACGGTCGGCGGCACGGTCCACCTGATCCAGAACAACCAGGTCGGCTTCACCACCGATCCCGACGACTCCCGCTCGACGACCTGGGCCTCCGACCTCGCCAAGGGCTACGACGTGCCGATCATCCACGTCAACTCGGATGACGTGGCCGCCTGCATCAGCGCCGTGCGTCTCGCCTTCGCGTTCCGCCAGGAGTTCGGACACGACGTGCTGATCGACCTGATCGGCTATCGCCGCTTCGGCCATAACGAGGCCGACGAGCCGGCCTACACCCAGCCCGAGATGTACCAGGTGATCAAGAAGCACCCGCCGGTGCGCGAGCGCTTCGCCCGCGAGCTGATCGAGCAGGGTGTGGTCTCCGAGCCCGAGTCGACCGAGATGACCGACAGCGTGTGGGCGGTGCTCACCGAGCAGCACCAGCGCCTGAAGGAGCGCATCGCCGCCGCCCGGCAGGTCGATCACGCCACCGGCGAGTACCAGCTCGACCGCACGCCTTCGCCCGAGGTCAAGACCGCGGTCTCCGCCGATCGCCTCGAGGTCCTCAACGAAGAGCTTCTCTCCGTGCCCGAGGGTTTCACGGTCCACCCGAAGCTGGTCAAGCAGCTCGAGCAGCGTCGCGAGGCCTTCGAAACCGGCGCCGGGATCATGTGGGCGCACGCCGAGGCGCTCGCCTACGCCTCGCTGCTCACCGAGGGCATCCCGATCCGCCTCACCGGCCAGGACACCGAGCGCGGCACGTTCAGCCAGCGGCATCTCGTGCTCCACGATCCCAAGACCGGCCAGGAGCACTCCGCGATCCAGCAGCTGCCGGGGGCGCTCGCGCCGATGGAGCTCCACAACAGCCCCCTCTCGGAGATGGCGTGCCTCGGGTTCGAATACGGCTACTCGCAGGAGGGCCCGGAGACGCTGGTGCTCTGGGAGGCCCAGTTCGGCGACTTCGTCAACGGCGCCCAGGTGATCATCGACCAGTTCATCGTCTCGGGCCTGGCCAAGTGGGGCCAGACCTCGCGCCTGACGCTGCTGCTGCCGCACGGCTACGAGGGATCCGGGCCCGAGCACTCCTCGGCCCGTCTGGAGCGCTTCCTTCAGCTGGCCGCCGAGGGCAACATCCGCGTGGCCGCGCCGACCACGCCGGCCCAGTACTTCCACCTGCTGCGCCGCCAGGCGCGGATCGCCAAGCAGCGGCCGCTCGTCGTGATGACCCCGAAGAGCCTGCTGCGCCTGCCCCAGGCCACGAGCCGGCTCGACGACCTGACCACCGGGCGTTTCTCGCCGGTGCTAGGCGATGGCCGCCCGGATCCCGATCAGGTCGTGCGCCTGCTCCTGTGCAGCGGCAAGATGTACTACGACCTCATCAGCTCCGGCGAGCATGAGCGCCGCCCGGATGTGGCGATCGGCCGGGTCGAGCTGCTCTACCCGTTCCCCCAGCACGAGATCCTCGAGCTGGTGGGCCAGTATCCGAACCTTCGCGAGGTTGTGTGGGTGCAGGAGGAGCCGCGGAACATGGGCGCCCGCGCCCACATGTCGCCGCGGCTGCTGCAGATCCTCCCCCAGCACCTCGAGTTCGGCTACATCGGCCGCCCCGAGCGCGCCGCCGCCGGCGAGGGCTACCCCGCCGCCCATGCCGTCGAGCAGCACCGGATCGTCGACACCGCGCTCGACGTCGGGCAGCCGGTCTCGCAGTACCCGCGCAAGCTCCCCGGCGAGCGCTGATCCGGCGCTTGCAAGGCTGTATGCGCGGTCAGCAACGGGTTCTGACAACCTTGTGCGATCCGGTTACGTAGAGACGGATCACGCAAGGACACTGCCCGCCGCCATTTGACCCCGAGCTTCGGGGTCCACGACATGGCGATCGATCTCGGCACCGCCAACACGCTCGTGTACGTGAGCGGTCGCGGGATCGTGGTCTCAGAGCCGTCGGTGGTGGCCTCCGACACCGACACGGGTGAGGTGCACGCGGTCGGAGCCGAGGCCGAGCGGATGATCGGGCGCACGCCGGCGACGATCGCCGCCACGCGTCCTCTGCGGCACGGCGTGATCGCCGATTTCGAGGTCACCGAGGAGATGCTGCGCTACTTCATCCGTAAGGTCCTCGACCGCCGGATCGCTCACCCGCGGCTGATCGTGTGCGCCCCCTCAGGGGTCACGGAGGTCGAGAAGCGCGCGGTCGAGGAAGCCTCGCTGGCCGCGGGCGCGCGGCGGGTGCACCTGATCGAGGAGCCGATCGCCGCCGCGATCGGGGCCGGCGTCGCGATCGAGGAGCCGGTGGGGCGGATGGTCGTGGACGTCGGCGGGGGCACGAGCGAGATGGCGGTGATCTCACTGGGAGGGATCGTCGTCTCGCGCTCGGTCCGTGTGGGTGGCTACGAGATGGACGAGGCGATCGCGCACTATCTGCGCGGGGCCTACCAGCTCGCCGTCGGCTCGCGTACGGCCGAGGCGATCAAGATCCAGATCGGATCCGTCGCCCCGCTCGCCCAGGAGCTGACGATGGAGGTGCGCGGCCGCCACCTGATCACCGGCCTGCCGACGGCGGTTCAGCTGAGCTCGGAGGAGGTCCGGGCGGCGATCTCGGCGCCGGCCCGGGAGATCATGCAGGCCATCCGCGACACGCTCGAGGAGACGCCGCCCGAGCTGGCCAGCGACGTCGCCCGCGACGGGATCCTCCTCGCCGGCGGTGGCACGCTGGTACGCGGCTTCGAGGACATGGTGGCGGGGGAGACCGGAATGCCCGTGTTCTCGGCCGAGTCGCCCCTGACCTGCGTGGCCACCGGCTCAGGCCAGGCTCTGGTGCATTTCGACCAGCTCTCGCTGGCCTCCCGCCACCGGCGGGCCGCTTTGACGGCCGATTGGCGAACGACCTAGCTGCGCCACACGCGCGATCGCGCATCCGGCCAGGAGGATCAGGAACGGGTCCAGGGGCTCGCGGAATCGCGGAGTCTCGGCATTGACCGCGGCGATCGCCAGCCACAGCAGCACGGGGACCGCCCACAGCCACCGCGGAGCCCTCCTGGCGGCCATCGTGAACGCCCCGGCCAGCGCCAGGACGGCCAGCAGCCAGAAGCCGACCACGCCGATGACCGCAACCCCCCGGCTGATGCCGATCACGTACGCCGACGCCCGCCAGGCGAATGAGCCCTCGAGCTCGAGCAGGCGCAGCGTGTTATGGGCGATCGCGGCGACCGGCGCGAGCGGGTGATCGCCGATGTAGCTGACGGCGCGGCTGGTCAGGCGGCTCGAGAGCTGTGGCTCGGTCAGGTGCGGGGCGGCGGCCTCGAGGTCCTTGTAGCGGGGGACGACGAAGAAGATCCGCCACCGGTACGGGATCACCCGATCGCTGGCTGACGCGGGGTTGTATGTCCCGGCGAGCGTGATCCCGGTCTCGTCGGAGATCGGTACGAAGCTGTGAAGCTCGCTGGCGTTCCGGATCGTCCAGGGCGCGATCACGAGAGCGGTGCTGGCGAGCAGAATGACCGGGGCGAGCGGCTTGCGGACCGCCCACCACGCGGCGAACCCGAGGGGCACGGCCGCGACGAGCACCTCCTGGTGGGTGAGCGCCGCCAGGCCGAGAAGGGCGCCGCTGCCAGCGAGCCAGAGGCTCGGCCTGGCCGCCCGCCGTGCCCTGAGCGCCGTGCAGACCGCCCCCAGCAGCAGCGGCGTGAGCAGGTTCTGGACCACGAGCACGGCCGACAGCTCGACCATCGCCGGATAGACCGCCGCGATGAGGAGCGCCGCGAGCGCGACCGCGGCGCCGCAGGCCTCGAGCGCGATCAGCGCGACCAGCGCAACCGTGACGGTGCCCAGGACGGCCTGGGAGATGCGCGCCGCCTCGACACTCGTGGAGACCTTCGCAACCGCGGCGAGGAAGTACGGGTACGCGGGGGGGAAGTACGCCGTCGCACCACGCGTGCCGGCGGCGGCCCCCGCGCCGCTCGCATAGTCGCCCGAGCGCGCGATCTGGCCGGCCAGCGCCAGATACGAGGCAGCATCGAACCGCGGCGTGTAGGAGGTCGTCTCCACCTGTACGACCCGGATCGCCAGGCTGGCCAGCAGCAGCGCCGCCACGATCCCGATCCGCCAGCGGCGATCCGCAAGCACGCGCCCACATTAGTTGGGGACGCGGCGCGCGGGCTCGCGGGTGCGCGCCGTGTCAGTGGATGCCGACGATGCCGGCGCAGACCCAGCTCGAGGCACCGGCCCCGCCGTTCCAGATCCGGCTGGCGACGGCGTCCTGCTCGGCCTTGGAGGCCAGATACGCCGCCGGTCCGCTCCCGCCGTAGAGCTTCCAGGTGGCGGGCAGGATCTGGTAGTAGCCCGAGGCGCCGGCGCTGTTCGGAGGCAGATTCTGGCCGCCTGACTCGCAGAGCACGATCGGGTAGGGGATCGCCCACCCGCCCGCAGCTCCGAGCGCCGGGCCGGCGCTCGCGAACGTGGTACCGGCCGCCGCTCGCTGAGCGGCTGCGGCTGCGGCTGCGGCTGCCGCCTGGGCGGCCTGGATCTGTGCGATCTTGGCCCGGATCGAGCTGCTGGCGTTCTGGCTGGCGGCGAGCTGCGCGCGCTGGGCGGCGAGTGCACGGGCCAGCGCGGCCTGCTTGGAGGACAGGAGCACGTTCATGCCAGCCAGCGCTCGCGCCCGGACCTCGGCGTTGGCGGCGAGGCTCTGGTCTCGGGCCTGCAGCCGCTCCAGCTTGACCTCGATCGCCGTGGCGCGGGCCTTGGCGAGACGCGTGACCTCGATCGTCAGCTGCTGACGGTGCTCGGCGTCGCGCAGATATGTGACCCGCTCGAGCAGGTCGGCGAAGCCATGCGAATCGATCACCACCGACACGAGGTCGGGATTGCCGTTCTCATAGGCGCTCACGAGCTGGGCTGCCAGCGCGCTGCGGTCGCGGGCGAGGGCCGCGCGCACGACGACGAGGCGGGCGTGGGCGATGCGCAGGCTGGCGTCGACGCTCGCCAGAGCAGCTCGATCGTTGGCCAGGTCCGCGCGCACGGCGGCCTCGCGGGACTGCACGAGCGCGATCTGAGATCCGAGCGAGGCCACCGAATCAGATAGGCCACCGATGCTGTGGGAGAGCTGGTCCTGACGCGCCTGCTGCGTCGCAAGCTCCGAATTCAGCTGACCGATGCTCTGGTCGGCCGACGAGGACAGCGGCAGCACGGCCGCCCCAGCGAGCACGGCAACCGCCGCGATCCCAATGGCCGCGGGCCTGGACAATGCGTTGCGCAGGCGAATCCTCATGAGCGATGCGATCTGCCTACGGGGTTAGCTGTCGGGCTCGCGCTCTCGCGCTACGCCGCCATCAGGAGGCGATTCGCCCCGAGGAACCTGGGTCCCCCGCTCCCCCGCGCGCGGGCGGGGAATTCGGCGCGGCGCACGATATCACTCGCGTCATAACACCGCCCCGAGGCCCAATATCCTCAGGCACGATGGCCCCTCGGGACATTCTCGACCGAGTGCGGGCGACCCCGCCTGGATTCGTGCGCACCTACGGCGACGTCTCGCCAGGGGCGCCGCGCGCCGCCGGCGCTGCGCTTCACGACTGCGACGATCCGTCGGTGCCCTGGCATCGCATCGTGCGGGCCGACGGCTCGCTGGCCAAGGGCAGGCGGCAGCGGACGCTGCTCGAGGCCGAAGGGGTCCCGTTCCGCGGGGCGCGTGTCGATATGGCCGCGGCGCGGCTCCCCGAGCTGTGAGCTGGCTGCAGCGCGAGATCCGCTTGGCCCCGCGCCCACGCGGCTTTCATCTCGTGACCGGCGAGGTACTCGAGGCACTGCCCGAGCTGCGTACGCTCGAAATCGGGCTGCTGCACCTGCTGATACGCCACACTTCCGCCTCGCTGGCGCTGAACGAGAACGCCTCGCCCGATGTGCGCCGCGACTTCGAATCGTGGTTCAACGAGGCGGTACCCGAGCGCGCGGGGTACTGGACGCATACCGACGAGGGGCCGGACGACATGCCTGCGCACGTAAAGGCCGCCCTGATCGGCCCTTCGCTGACGCTGCCCGTGGCCCGCGGACGGCTGGCGCTCGGGACCTGGCAGGGGATCTACCTGTGTGAGCACCGCGAGCGCGGCGGCTCGCGTTCGATCGTGGCCACCGCTTGGGGCGAGGGCGCCGGCTGACGTCCCCCAGGTGAACTGCCCTCCCGTCCTCGGCCGTGCCCAGCGGCGCCCGTCACGGCCGCGCGAGGATTAGCGCGAAGCGACTGGATCAGTCACCGGCCCTGCCAGAGCGGCGCGCGCTTCTCCGCGAATGCTCGGGCGCCTTCGCGCGCGTCCTCTGAAGCGAACACCGGATCGGAGATCGCCCGCTGGCGAACGAAGAACTCGGCTCGTGGCCAGTCGACCGACTCGACCAGGATCCGCTTGGTCGCGGCCAGCGCGAGAGGGCCGTTGGCCGCGATGGTGCGTGCGAGCTCGAGCGCGGTCTCGAGGGCCTGCCCAGGCTCGGTCACGCGGTTCAGCAACCCGAGCTCGTGGGCCCGCTCGGCCAGCATCGGCTCGCCGGTGAGCGCGAGCTCCATCACGATCGGGCGGGGCAGGGCATACGGGAGTCGCAGCAGCGCCCCGCCGGCCGCGACCAGCGAGCGCTTGACCTCCGGCACCCCGAGCTTCGCTCCCCGTGAGGCGACCAGCAGATCGCAGGCCAGCGCCACCTCCAGCCCTCCGGCGACCGCGAAGCCCTCGATGGCGGCGATGAGCGGCTTGTCGGCGGCACGCTGCGTGATGCCGGCGAAACCGCGCTCGGCCACGTGCGGGCGGTCGCCGGTGACGAACCCCTTCAGGTCCATGCCGGCGCAGAAGCCCTTCCCGGCCCCGGTGAGAACGCCGACCGACAGCTCCGGTTCGGCGTCGAGGTGGTCGAGTGCGGCCGCGATGCCCTGGGCCACCGCGCCGTTGACGGCATTGCGCTGGTCGGGACGGTTGATCGTGATGAGGAGCACGCGATCGTGCACCTCCGTGAGGACGACTTGCTCGGTGCTCATGCGGCGAACAGTCGCAGCTCCGGCTCGCGCTCGCCGCGCAGCACCCCCAGGTCCACCTCCACGCACTCGATGCCACGGGCGGTCGCGAGCACCCGGGCCTGCGGCTTGATCGTCTGCGCCGCGAGCACCCCGCGGCAGTCGTTGAATGCCGGATCGCGACGTATTCGGTCGAGGTAGCGTGTCAGCTGCTCGACCGCTTCGAGCCCGGCCACCCGCTTGATCTCGACCGCGACCCAGCCGTCCTCGCCGTCACGGCACATCAGGTCGACGGGCCCGATGTCGGTCGGCCACTCGCGGCGCACGAGTCGGAATCCCTCTCCGCACCAGTGCGGCTGCTCCGCCAGCAGCTCCTGCAGGTGGGCCTCGACTCCATCCTTGGCCAGCGCCGCGTCGTCGTCGGGCAGACCCATGTCGTGCTCGACGTCCGAGACGATCTCGCTGAGCCTGATCTCCAGGCGGTCCTCCGTGGCGCCGGCGCGCTTGCGCACCGTGATCGAGCCGGAGGCCTCCTCGATGACCGTCGGCGGCGTCATCCAGTTCAGCGGCTTGTATCCCCCGGCGTCGGCGTGAACGAGCACGGAGCCGTCGGCCTTCACGATGATCAGCCTCAGCGCCTCGGGCAGGAGGGCATCGAGGCGTCCGGAGTAGCGAACCTCGCAACGGGCAACGATCAGGCGCATGAAGCGGCCACCCTATGATCAGAAGCGGACGGCACCATGCGAAACCAGCTGCGCCCACTGTTCGACCGGGTGGTCATCAAGGAGCTCGACCCCGACCGGGTCAGGCGCTCGGGGTTGATCGTGCCTCCGGGCTCCGACGAGCCCCCGCCCCAGCACGGGATCGTGCTCGCGGTCGGGCGGGGCCTGGACTGGTGGGACCACGTCGGCGTGGTGATGCCCGTCAAGCCGGGCGATCACGTTGTATTCCCGGCCTCGGCCGGCGCCTGGGTCGAGGTCGACGAGGAACGCCTGCTGGTCTGCCGCGTGGGCGAGCTGCTCGGCGTGCTCGAGCAGGTCGAGAACTGCCCAGCATGTGGCGGCCGGCCGCTCGCGCCCGAGGAGGCCTGCCCGGTGTGCGGACGCGAGGGCTCGATCGCCTCCGGCTGAGGCCGTAGGCCGCGCTTCGCCTGGTCTACGCCGCGCCTGGTCTACGCCGCGCTGCGCTCCCCGAGCTCGCGCGGCTGGGCGGCCTCCACGCGCTCGAGCAGGTCGGAGACCTCTTCGCCGGCGCCCAGGCTGATGGCGTGCCGGCATGCGTCGAGGCATTCGGTGACCCGGTCGGTGCGCGCGAGCGAGTGGGCGTAGGTCGACCAGGCTGACACCGACTCCGGGTCGAGGACCGTGGCGGCATGGGCCGCAGAGACCTCGGCGCCGACGTCGCCGGCCAGGTGATAGGCGAGTGCGAGATCGAGCAGCCCCTCCGCACTCGGCCCCAGCTCCCGCGCGCGCTCGAGCGCCGCGATCGCGGCGGCTCGGTCCATCAGCCGCAGTCGGAGCCGTCCGAGCCGCTCCCAGGCGGAAGCGTCCGCCGGCGCCCGATCGACCGCCCGTCGCGCGGCGTCGGCGGCCAGGTCGATCGCACCCATGTCTTCGTAGATGCGGGCCGCGAAGCGCTCGGGCGTGGGCCGGTCGGTCTCGATACGCGCCCAGTCACGTACGGTGCGCGCGGCCGCGGGGAGGTTGCCGGCCTGCCAGAAGGCGGTCGTGAGCAGACGCAGCACAACGGGATTCGACGGTTCGGCGTCGCGCGCGTAGACCAGGCGCTGCGCCGCCAGGGCGGCATCGCCCTCCGCAAGCGCGTGCTGCGCGGCGGTCATGAAGCGCTGCACGCGATCGGCGGCGGCATCGGGCTTGGAGAAGTCCACGAACTGAAGCGACCCTGCGGGGACGGTCCGCACCCCGATCGAGAACAACACGCGCGCCCACTGCTGGACGTCCTCCTCCTCGCCGGAGAAATAGATGCCGCTGACCGTGCCAACGCCCCACTCCGGATAGGACAGGCAGCGCGCGTAGCGGTGCACGACGGAGTGGTCGGGAACCCTCGTGCCGAACGGGTCGTGCTTGGCGCGTTCCGCAGCGTTCTGGCGAGCGCGCTGCTCGGCCTCGTAGGCCCGCCGGCCCTCCTCGGCGCGCGCCTTGCGGGCTGCGGCCGCTGAGACCTTCACGGCGTTCCGCGTGACCCTTCCCCCGCGCGAGGTCTCAGCCAGCTGCTCCAGTTGGTCCGCGGCCTCGTTGATCGCCTGTAGATGGCGCTGGTGCTCGTGCTGGCGTCCCTGGGGCGCGATGTCGGGGTGCCAGCGCTTGGCCATCCTCCGGCGGGCCAGCTGCACGTCCCGCTTTTCGAAGGGCGCCTCTAGCTCCAGGAGGAGCAACGCCTGTTCGAGATCGAGCACCCGAGCCATGACTGCATTACGTTAGCGACGCGCCCGAATCCGGCGAGCTTTGTCGCAATCCTGCAACAGCTCTGTTCCAATTCAGCAACAGCGCGCCCGAGGCGGCTCGCCGGCGCTTACGGTGGCGCCATGGCCATCACTCGCCCTCGCCCGCTCGCCGTCCTCGGGCTGCTCGGCGCCCTTCTCGCGCTGACGCTCGGCGCCCCGCTGCTCGGGTTGCCGCTCGAGTTCCTGGGCGGGGGGACTTCCGGCTCCCCTTGCGGCGCCGGTTCCGACACCGGGATCGCGCTGGGAGCGCCGGGCGCGGGCGTCCTCGCTGGGGCGAGCGAGTACGGCGGTCCTGGCGATCCCGGAAGCGGCGTGCTCGGAGCCTCGGGCGTCAACCTCGCCCAGCACCCCGACAGCTACGCCGAGCTCGGCGGGAGCACCTTCCAGACCGCGACGATGATGGGCGGGCTGCCGTACATGACGCCGCTTCGGATCACGTGGGGGTCTCGCTCCGTGATCGCCTACAAGCGCGACTTCGGCTTCGGCGGCGGACCGGTCGACGGCAGCCCGCGAGCGATCGACCTCTGGTGGCAGCTCGCGGGGCGGCTCGGGATCCCGTATGAGGATGGGCTGTGGTCCGGGCGCGTCCGGCTCGAGCGCCCTCCGGCGACGGGCGCAGCGAGCCAGTTCGGAGCCGTGCCCTCCGGAGCCGCCGCAGCGGCGGGTCCGGCTGCGGCTGCGGCCTGTGCCCCCGGCGGGCTCGAAGCCGTCGCGCTGACAGCCGGCGAGCGGGCTGTGCTGCTTTCGAACGGCCTGGCGGCGGCGCCCGCCGGCGCGCCGCCGGCGGTCAAGGGCATCATCGCAGCGGGCAACCAGATCGCCGGCCGGCCGTACCTGTACGGCGCCGCTCACGGGCTGCCGCTCTCCGAGCTCGCACCCGCCTATGACTGCTCGAGCAGCGTCGAGCACCTGCTCTATGGCGGCGGACTGTTGCCTGTCGGCTACGGCGCGGCGTCCTCGGCGCTCGAGAGCTTCGGGGCTGCGGGGATCGGCAGGTGGGTCACGATCTACGCCAGCCCCGCGCACGTCTTCATGTACGTGGCGGGCCTGCGCTGGGACACCTGGGCCGCCGGCGGACCCGGAGACGGCAGCAGCGGGATCGGCTGGCACCCGCTCGTGCGCAGCTCGGCGGGGTTCGTGGCGAGGCATCCGGTGGGGCTGTGAGGCGGCTGGCGCTGTGGACGGCGTGCGCGGCACTCGGTGGCTGCTCGCTCGTGCCCTCGGCCCCGAAGGCGCACAGCATCCAGTCACCGGTGGCCGTGGCTCAGGCGAGCCACGAGTACCCGGGCCCGGTGGTCCACGAGCGTGTCGCGGGCACCGCCGGCGGAGCGGTCGCCGCCGTGCGGAGCTTCGCGGGCGCGTACATCAACTGGAGCGCAGCCACGGTGAGCGCCGACATGCGCGCGCTCGCGGCCCGGAGCGTCGGCCAGGCCCGCTCGATCGTCGCGCTCGCCGCCGCCCAGACGGCTCAGGACTACGAGCTTCAGCGGGGCGGCGTGGCCAACCATGGGAGGGTCGAGGCGGTGGCGCCGCTCCCCGGCCATGCCCGTCAATACGTGGTGGTCACCGTGGAGCGCACGACGGCGACGAACACGACCGCCTATCAGGGGCTGGCCCCGGCCTGGCACGTCGCCGTGGCCACGGTGAGCGAGGTGGGACCGGGCCAGTGGGCGGTGAGCGGCTGGCAGCCGGAGAGCTAGCGGGTCCCGGGAACGTGAAATGAGGAGGTTGCTATGATTGCTTGCCGATAGGCAAGGATTTGAAGACCGAGACACAAGCCCAGACGACACAGATGAGCGCAGCCGCTCGTCCCGACGATGAGGCGGCGCGCCTGCGAATCGTGATCGGGCGCCTCTCGCGGCGGCTGCGGCCTACCGCGGCCGCGCGCGCGGCGGGGCTCACGCCCACGAGGGTGTCGGTGCTGCTGCACGTGGTCCGGGACGGCCCGATCCGCCTGTCCGAGCTCTCGGAGACCGAGGGCATCAACCCCACGATGCTCTCGCGGGTCATCGCAGACCTGTCCGACGCCGGGCTGCTCGAGCGCCTGTCCGATGTCAGCGATCGCCGCGCCGCGTGGGTCAAGGCGACAGCCGCCGGCCGGCGGCTGGCCGAGCGCATGCGCAAGGAGCGCACCGACGCGCTCCGGGTCGCGCTGACGCGGCTGAGCCCCGCCGAGCAGAGCCGGCTCGAGGAGTCGCTGCCCGCGCTCGAGGCGCTCGCCGAGGTGCTGAAGGAGGCGCTTCCGTGACCCGAGTCGCGCGCATCGGACGGGTGACGTTCGCCGCTCTCAGCGTCGCCAACTACCGCCGTTACTACGGCGGGCAGGCGATCTCGCTCATCGGGACCTGGATGCAGATGACCGCGCAGTCCTGGCTGGTGCTGACACTGACGCATTCGAGCACCGCGCTCGGTGTGGTGATCGCGCTGCAGACGCTGCCCGTGCTGCTGCTCGCCCCGTACGGCGGCGTGATCGCCGACCGGGTCGACAAGCGAAGGCTGATGGTCGCGCTGCAGACCGCGATGGGCGTGCAGGCCCTGATCCTGGGGCTGCTCACCGTGACCCACGTCGTCCGTGTGTGGGAGATCGGCGTGCTGGCGGCCCTGCTCGGCTTGAACAACGCGTTCGAGAATCCAGCCCGCCAGTCGTTCATGCTCGAGCTGGTCGGGGCCGAGCACCTGCGTAACGCCGTGAGCCTGAACTCGACCTTGGTCAACGTCGCGCGCATGCTCGGTCCGGCGGCCGCGGGTCTGCTGATCGCGAGCGTGGGCGAAGGCGTCTGCTTCCTGGCCAACTCGGTGAGCTTCGTGCCCGTGGTCGGCTCGCTGCTGACGATGGACCACAACCTGCTCGCCCCTTCCAAGCCCGCCCCGCGAGCCCGCGGCCAGCTGCGCGAAGGGCTGCACTACGTCCGTTCCACGCCTGAGCTGGCGATCCCGCTGGTGATGATGGGGCTGGTGGGGTGCCTCACGTACGAGTTCCAGGTTTCGCTGCCGGTGATGGCCAGTCGCGGCCTGCATGCGGGCGCGACCGGCTTCGGGTTCATGACCGCGGCGATGGGCGTCGGCGCGGTGGTCGGCGGCCTGTTCATGGCCGCCCGCGGCAAGACAGGTCTCCGCCCGCTCGTCGCGGCCGCCGGCGGCTTCGGCCTGGCGCTGATCCTGGCCACTGCCGCCCCGAATCTGGCGGTCGAGCTCGTGGCCCTGGCGCTGGCCGGGGCGATGAGCATCAGGTTCATGGCCAGCGGCAACACGACGCTGCAGCTGACCGCCGAACCCAGCATGCGCGGCCGCGTGATGGCGCTGTGGTTCGTGGCCTTCCAGGGCTCGACGCCGATCGGCGGCCCGGTGATCGGCTGGCTGATGGCCGTGCTCGGAGCTCGCGCGGGCCTTGGCGCGGGCGCGATCACGTGTCTGCTCGTGGCAGTGCTCGGTTTGATCGCGATCCGCCAGCGGGGCGCGCGCGCCCCGGCCCCCTACGTGGTCTCCACCACGACCTGAGCCTGCCTATCCTCTGGGGCGGCCCATGTCCTCCCAGTACATCTTCACCACCTACAAGCTCTCTCGCCGCCACCCGCCCGACAAGCAGGTGCTGAGCGACATCTCGCTCTCCTTTCTGCCCGGGGCCAAGATCGGCGTGCTCGGTTATAACGGCGCCGGCAAGTCGACGCTGCTGCGGATCATGGCCGGACTCGACACGGAGTTCGACGGCCACGCCCAGCTTGCTCCGGGGGCCACGGTCGGCCTCCTCGAGCAGGAGCCCCAGCTGGACGAGAGCAAGGACGTCCGAGGGAACATCGAGGAGGGCGTGGCCGAACTGCGCGCGCTGCTCGACCGATTCAACGAGCTCTCGATGAACTACTCCGAGGACACCGCCGACGAGTTCTCGCGTGTGCAGGAGCAGATCGATGCGCATGACGCCTGGAACCTCGACACGACGCTCGAGATCGCGATGGACGCCCTGCGCTGCCCTCCCGCCGACGCCGACGTGACCACGCTGTCGGGTGGCGAGCGCCGCCGCGTCGCCCTGGCCCGTCTGCTGCTGCGCCAGCCCGATCTGCTGCTCCTGGACGAGCCCACAAACCACCTCGACGCCGAGTCGGTGGCATGGCTCGAGCGCCATCTCCTGGACTACAAGGGCACCGTCGTGGCCGTCACCCACGACCGCTACTTCCTCGACAACGTGGCCGGCTGGATCCTCGAGCTCGATCGCGGCCGCGGGATCCCCTACCAGGGCAACTACTCGGGCTGGCTCGAGCAGAAGCGGGTGCGTCTGGAGGCCGAGGCCCGCCAGGAGAGCGCTCGCCAGCGCACGATCGAGCGAGAGCTCGAATGGGTGCGGCTGAACGCGAGCGCCCGCCGTAACAAGCCGAAGGCCCGCCTGAACGCCTACGAGGCGCTGCTGGCCCAGGACCGCAACGTCAAGCTCGACCAGGTTCAGATCCACATCCCGGCCGGACCCCGGCTCGGCCAGGTGGTGGTCGAGGCCGACGGACTGCGCAAGGCCTACGGCGATCGCGTCCTGATCGAGGACCTGAGCTTCAACCTCCCGCCGGCCGGAATCGTGGGCGTGATCGGGCCGAACGGCGCCGGGAAGACCACGCTGATGCGGATGCTCACCGGACAGGAGCAGCCCGACGCCGGCGCGCTGCGGATCGGAGAGACCGTGCAGCTGGCCTACGTCGATCAGTCGCGCGACGCCCTCGACCCCGAGAAGACGGTCTGGGAGGAGGTCTCCGGCGGCGACGACCAGATCGCCCTGGGAGACCGCCAGGTGAACAGCCGCGCCTACGTCGCGGGCTTCAATTTCAGGGGGACCGACCAGCAGAAGAAGGTGGGCAAGCTCTCGGGCGGAGAGCGCAACCGCCTGCACCTGGCCAAGCTCCTGCGCTCGGGCGGAAACCTGCTGCTCCTCGACGAGCCCACGAACGACCTCGACGTGGACACCCTGAGAGCGCTCGAGGAGGCGATCCTGAGCTTCGCCGGTTGCGCCGTGGTGGTCTCGCACGATCGCTGGTTCCTCGACCGCATCGCCACGCATGTGCTGGCGTTCGAGGGGGACTCACAGGTCCGCTGGTTCGAGGGGAACTTCGAGGCCTACGAGTCCTTCCGGCACGAGCAGCTCGGGCCCGAGGCCGACCGGCCGCATCGCCTGACGTACAAGAAGCTCGTTCGCGGTTAGGCTCACGCCTGTGCCCGATCCGTCGAAGGCAGTGCTCATCACCGGATGCTCGTCGGGCATCGGTGCCGCGACCGCGCTTGTCCTGAAGCGCAGCGGATGGACGGTCTACGCGACAGCGCGGCGGCCCGAGACGCTGGCTGAGCTGGAGCGGGCCGGCTGCGTGACTCTCGCCCTCGACGTGACCGACGAGGACTCGATGCGGGCGGCCGTTGATCAGGTGGGAACGGTTGGTGTGCTGATCAACAACGCCGGCTACAGCCAGTCGGGCGCCGTCGAGAGCGTTCCGGTCGACGACGTCAGACGCCAGTTCGAGACCAACGTCTTCGGACTGATCCGGCTCACGCAGCTGGTGCTGCCGGGCATGCGTGCCCAGCGCTGGGGCAAGGTGGTGAACATCGGCTCGATGGGCGGGCGCCTCACGTTTCCCGGCGGCGGGATCTATCACGCCACGAAGTACGCGCTCGAGGCTCTCTCGGACGCGCTCCGCTTCGAGCTGCGCGGCTTCGGGATCGACGTGATCCTGATCGAGCCGGGGCTGATCGTGACCCGCTTCGGCGAGACCGCCGCCGGCTCGGTGCAGGACTCAGAGGGCCCCTATGCCGACTTCAACCGCACCGTCGCCAAGCGCACCGAGAACGTCTATCGCGGTCCCCTGGCTCGGCTCGGCGGTCCCCCGGACGCCGTGGCGGAAACGATCGCCAAGGCGCTGGACGCCAAGCGCCCGAAGGCCCGCTACCGGGTCACCCCCAGCGCGCGGATCATGATCGGCCAGCGCCGGGTGCTGCCGGACGCGGCCTGGGACGCGATGATGCGCACGCAGTTCCCGACCCCGAGATCGTGACCGGCGACCTGCCGGTCAACCTTCGAGCATCCTCGCCAGCGCCTTGCGCAGGCCGGCGGCGTCGGACACCACCTCGTCGGCGCCGGTGAGCTCGCCGGCGGCGTAGGGCCCCGAGGCGACCGCCAGGCAGCGCACGCCATCCGCCCGAGCGCAGGCGATGTCACGCGGCGTATCGCCGATCACGAGCGCGTACTCGCGCGCGTGGGCCACGCCGCCCGCCCCGGCGCGCCGCCGCGCGATCCCCGGTAGCGCGGCCCGGTCCTCGCTGTCGGAGCCGAAGGCGCCAAGCCCCGAGGGGAAGTGGCGCCCGATTCCCGCCCGGGCGAGCTTCAGCCGCGCAACCGCCTCGTAGTTGCCGGTGAGCAGGCTCAGCACCACGTCATCCCGGCCCCCCAGCCACTGGAGCAGCGCGGGCACGCCGTCGAGGACCGTGTGCGACAGGTCCGGCGGGCACAGACGCGAATATGCCCGGCAGCAGGCCTCCTGCACGGCGTCGGCGCGCGCATCGATCCGGGCGGCGGAGATGCCTGCGTCGAGCAGCAGCAGCCGCGCGATCTCACCGTCGGTGCGCCCCGCGGGCGACACCGGCGCCGAGACCGCCACGGTGTCGACCCCGTGGACCTCGCGCAGCGCGCGGTGCAGCGCCTCGGCATGGGCCTCGCTGGCCCGCCACAGCAGCGTCCCGTCGATGTCGAACAGAAGCAGGAGCCGCGGCCGCACGTCCGGCACCCACTAGCGCTCGAACGACATCCCCGGCTCGAGTCGCTGGGCGAATGCCGCGATCAGGCGTGCTGCCGTCGCGATGTCATCCAGCGACACCATCTCGACTGGAGAGTGCATGTACCGGCACGGAATCGAGACCAGCCCGGTCGGGACCCCGACGCGGCTCACGTGGATCGCGTCGGCGTCGGTACCCGTCGACTTTCCGAGCGATTCGACCGTGAACGGGAGGCCCTCCTGCTCGGCGGTCTCGTAGAGCAGTTCGAAGATCCGCGGGTGCAGGGTGGTGCCGCGGGCGATGACCGGCCCCGAGTCCATCGTGTGCTTGGTCAGGGGGCCGAGCTCGACCCCCGGCTGGTCGGTCGCGAACGTCAGATCGACCGCGATCGCGAGGTCGGGCTCGAGTGCGAAGGCGCTGGTGCGCGAGCCGCCGAAGGTCGTCTCCTCCTGAGCGACGGCCAGAGCCAGGACATCGCCGGGCGCGCCGCCTCGCTCGGCCACGAGCCGGGCCGCCTCGGCGGCCACGTAGCAGCCCACGCGGTTGTCCAGCGAGCGCGAGATCACACGCTGGTGGCGGAGCAGCACCGGCGGTCCGTCGAGCACGCCGACGTCCCCGATCCGCACCAGGCTGCGGGCCTCGTCGCCGTCCTTGGCCCCGATGTCGATGTGCAGGTCCTTCACCTCCGGGACCTTCTTGCGCTCCTCTTCCTTGAGCAGGTGGATCGGCTTGCGCCCGATCACGCCGGCCACCGGGCCGCCCCGGGTCTGCAGCGTCACCCGCTGACCGATCAGGATGATCGGGTCCCATCCTCCGACCTGGCCGAAGCGCAGGTAGCCCTCGTCGTCGATGTGCGAGACGTGGACGCCGATCTCGTCGATGTGGCCGACGATCGCCAGCCTTGGCCCTCCCGCGGTCCCGGGTACGCGCGCAAATGAGGAACCCACGTGGTCGCCGCCCACCTCGGCCGCGAACCTTCCGCACGCATCGCGCCATACCCGAGCGGGTAGGGATTCATGGCCCGAGGGGCCGGGCGCGGTCAGCAGGCCCTCGAGCAGGGGTGGGATCGGCACGGCCGTAAGCCTATTCAGAACGGCCAAGAAAATGCTTGAGGTGGCGCCACAGGGGTAGCCATTCTGGCGTGGCGGACGAATCCGACCTTTCCCTTCCCGCGCCCTCATTGGAGGAGCTGGCGGACCAGCTGACCGCCCTCAGCGAGGGCGGCGAGCACAGCTGCATCGACCTTTCCGAGTTCTCAGAAGTCGTCCAGAACGCCGACCTCGAAGAGGAGGACGCCCAGGTTCTGGCCGACCTGCTCGAGGGCCGCGGGATCGAGGTGCGCGACGACTGTGCCCGCGCCGGAGTCGAGCGTGCCGTCTACCTGAACGACGAGCTGGCGGCCCGTACGACGGACGCGATGGCGCTGTTCCTGCACGACGTCAGGCGCTACCCGTTGCTCACCCGTGAGCAGGAGGTCGAGCTGGCCAAGCGCATCGAGCAGGGCGATCTCGCGGCGAAGGAGCGCCTGGTGAACTCGAATCTCCGGCTCGTCATCTCGAACGCCCGTAAGTACCAGGGCCACGACCTGCCGCTGCTCGATCTCATCCAGGAGGGCATCTTCGGCCTGATCCGCGCCAGCGAGAAGTTCGACTGGCGCAAGGGCTTCAAGTTCTCGACCTACGCCACGTTCTGGATTCGCCAGGCGATCCAGCGCGCGCTCGATAACCGCTCCCGGACGATCCGGATCCCTGTGCACCTCGGTCAGCGCGAGCGCAAGATCGCCCGCGCCCAGGCGGAGCTCTACGCGCGGCTGGGACGGGAGCCCTCCGACGCGGAGATCGCCGGCGCGGCCGAGCTGGATCTCTCGGAGGTGGTCGAGGCCCGCGAGGCGGCCCGCGTCGTCACGAGCCTCGACCGGCCGGTCGGCGAGAGCGATGACACGTCATTCGGCTCGCTGCTGGCAAGCGGGGACCGCGGCCCCGAGGAGGAGGTTGAGATCTCTCTCGTCGGCGACGCGCTCAGGCGCGCTCTCGATCATCTTCCCGAGCGCGAGCGCCAGGTCGTCAAGCTGCGCTACGGCATCAACGGCGACGATCCCACGCCGCTGTCGGAGACAGGGCGGCGCCTGGGCCTCTCAAGCGACCAGGTGCGCAAGATCGAGCGCAAGGCGCTGGCCGATCTGGCTCAGAGCCGTGAGCTCGAGGCGCTCTCGCACGCCGCCTAGCTCAGGCCCCGGCCGTAGAACGTGATCGAGGCCGGCCGCTCCGGCACCCGCTGATGCTCGCTCAGTTGAAAGGCGAGCCAGCGGGCGAGGTGCATGAGAGCGGCGGTCATGCAGGCAGCATTACCCGCCACGAGCACCAGGAAACGGTCTAGACCGGATAGGCGCCCGGCGCAGCGGAGTATCTTGGTAGCCATGGGTGATGGGTCGATGCTGTTCGGCCTGCTGCTCCTGCACTCAGGCCTGCTGGTCACCCGTCCCGGTCTGCGCGAATGGCGCGCACGCCAGGACCGTCCGCACTCGCGCCGGTTCTGGGCCCTGCGCGTCACCGCCACCGGCGTGGCGATCGGCTCGGTCGGCTGCGTGCTGCTCTGGAACGTGGCGGACTGGCGTCCCGGCCGCGTCGCCTTCGGCGCGCTTGCCGTGGCCGCGATCGTCTCGCTCCCCCTGCTCGCCGCAGCGGAACTGCACGCGGCGCTGCGCGAGGACGCAGAGGGCGAGGAGCGCCGCCGGGCGCTCGGGCTGCCGCCTGTGCGCCCGATGTGGCACCCGGCGGGGATCGTGCTCCTGTGGGCCGCCCTGATCGCGCTCGCCGTGAGCGTCGCGTTCGCCGCCGAGGCCGCGCTCGCCGGCTGGGGCTTCGCGCTCAGCCCCTCGGGCCGGCTGATCGACATCGGCGTGGCGATCGTGCTGCTGCTGCCGGCGCGCTCGCACATCGCCTTGCAGAAGCGGCGCCGACGCCGTCGCGACCTCGAGCAGACCGCGCGCGACCGGCGGCTGCTCGAGGTCTGAAGAGCGCCCGCTACGAGTCCAGCAGGTCTCGCAGCACGAACTGCAGGATGCCACCGTGGCGGTAGTAGCGCTGCTCCTTGGGGGTGTCGATCCGGACCCTGACCTGAAATTCCTTATCGCCGGCCTTGACCGTCAGCTCGCGCGGCAGCTCATCGGCGCCGGCCAGCCCGGCGATGGTGAACTTCTCCTCGCCGCTCAGGCCAAGTGACTCGACCGAGTCGCCGTCCTTGAACTGCAGGGGGAGCACGCCCATGCCCACGAGGTTCGAGCGGTGGATGCGCTCGAAGCTCTGCGCAATCACCGCGCGCACGCCGAGCAGGGCCGTGCCCTTGGCCGCCCAGTCGCGCGATGAGCCCGAGCCGTATTCCTTGCCCGCGAGCACGATCAGCGGGACGCCCAGCTCCTGATAGCGCATCGCGGCGTCGTAGATCGGCATCTCCTCGCCGTCGCTGTCGCCCTCGCCCAGGAAGCGGGTGAAGCCGCCCTCGGTCCCCGGCGCGAGCAGGTTGCGCAGGCGGATGTTGGCGAACGTCCCGCGCATCATCACTTCGTGGTTACCGCGCCGCGAGCCGTAGGAGTTGAAATCGCGGCGCTCGACGCCGTGCTCGTTCAGGTACTTGGCGGCCGGCGAGTCGGCCTTGATCGAGCCCGCCGGAGAGATGTGGTCGGTGGTCACGCTGTCGCCCAGGACCGCGAGCACGCGGGCCTCCTCGATGTCCACGATGTCACGCGGCTCGCGTGGCAGGTCCTCGAAGAACGGGGGCTTGCGGACATAGGTCGAGCGCTCGTCCCAGGCGAACGTCTCGCCACTTGGAACCTCGAGCGAGTTCCACCGATCATCGCCCTCGAACACCTCGCCGTAGCTCTTGCGGAACATGTCCGACTGCACCGCCTCCTCGATCGTCTGTGCGACCTCCTGCGAGTCGGGCCAGATGTCCTTCAGGAACACCGGCTCGCCGTGGTCGTCCTCTCCCAGCGGCTCCTCGTAGAGGTCGATGTCCATCGTGCCGGCCAGCGCGTAGGCCACGACCAGCGGCGGCGAGGCGAGGTAGTTCATCTTCACGTCAGGGTTGATGCGGCCCTCGAAGTTCCGGTTGCCGCTCAGAACCGACACGACTGCGAGGTCCGAGTCGTTCACGACCTCGGAGATCTCGGTCGGCAGCGGCCCGCTGTTGCCGATGCAGGTCGTGCAGCCGTAGCCGACGAGGTTGAAGCCGAGCGCGTCCAGGTACTCGGTGAGCCCGGCGCGGTCCAGGTACTCGCTCACGACCTTGGATCCCGGTGCCAGCGAGGTCTTGACCCAGGGCTTGACATGCAGCCCGCGCTGCACGGCGTTCCGGGCCAGGATCCCGGCGCCGATCATCACCGACGGGTTGGAGGTGTTCGTGCAGCTGGTGATCGCGGCGATCACCACGTGCCCGTGGTCGAGCTCGGTCTCGGTGCCGTCCTCGAGCGTCACCGGCGTGGGGTTGCCGGCGGCGGGCGCGATCGCGGTCGCCCGATCCGCGCTGCGCTCCTCGACCTCCTCGAGGTCGTGGGCATCGCCGTTCGGCACGTGGGTGGAGACGGGATCGCTGGCCGGGAAGCTGTCGGCGATCGACTTGTCCTCCTCATCCTGCTGGGGCAGGTAGCCCTCGAGCGCCCGGCGGAAGGCGTCCTTGGCGTCGGTCAGCGAGACCCGGTCCTGCGGGCGCTTGGGGCCGGCGATGCTCGGCACGACATCGGCCAGGTCGAGCTCGAGCGTGTCGCTGAACGTCGGCTCCTCGGAGTCCTCGTCGTGCCACAGGCCCTGCTCCTTCGCGTAGGCCTCGACGAGCTCGATCAGCTCCTTCGGACGGCCCGTGAACTCCATGTAGCGCAGCGTCTCAGCGTCGATCGGGAAGATCGCGCAGGTGGAGCCGAACTCCGGGGACATGTTGCCGATCGTCGCCCGGTCGGCCAGCGGCAGCTTGGCCAGCCCGGCCCCGTAGAACTCGACGAACTTGCCCACCACGCCGTGCTGGCGGAGCAGCTCGGTGACGGTCAGCACCAGGTCGGTGGCGGTCGCGCCCTCCTGCAGCGCGCCGGTGAGCCTGAAGCCGATCACCTGCGGCATCAGCATCGACATCGGCTGGCCGAGCATCGCGGCCTCGGCCTCGATGCCGCCCACGCCCCACCCGAGGACGCCGAGGCCGTTGACCATCGTCGTATGCGAGTCGGTGCCGACGAGCGTGTCCGGATAGGCGAGGTTCCGCTCCTCGTCCACGAACACCACGCGCGCGAGGTACTCCAGGTTGACCTGGTGCACGATGCCGGTGTCGGGCGGGACGACGCTGAAGTTGTGGAAGGCCCCCTGGCCCCACCGCAGGAAGGCGTAGCGCTCCTGGTTGCGCTCGAACGCCTGGGCGGAGCCGAACACGTCGACCTGCACCGAGTGGTCGATCACGAGCTCGGCGGGCACCAGCGGGTTGATCTTGTTCGGATCGCCGCCCATCGCCCTCATCGCGTCGCGCATCGCCGCCAGATCGACCACGGCGGGCACGCCGGTGAAGTCCTGCATGACCACGCGCGCCGGCGTGAACGCGATCTCCTCGCTCGGCACGGCGGCGGGGTCCCAACCCGCGAGCGCCTCGACGTTGGCGGCGCTCACGGTGCCCGCGCCCTCGGTGCGCAGCAGGTTCTCGAGCAGC
>DATGJM010000010.1:0-10839 GCA_035295205.1 Solirubrobacteraceae bacterium
GCCGCTATGACTTCGCCCACGCGGCGCTGGGTCTCTACGACTTCATCTACGGCGAGCTGTGCGACTGGTACCTCGAGCTGGTCAAGCCGCGCCTGCGGGCCGGGGAGGACGATCTGTCGGCCACGCTGCTCTACGTGCTCACGCGCACGCTCGTGCTCGCGCACCCGATGGTCCCCTTCGTCACCGAGGAGATCTACCGCTACGTCCCAGGCTCGCAGGGGCTGCTCGCCGCGGGCGTGCCAGGCGAGGAGCCGCCGAGCGACCCCGAGGCCGAGGCTCGCCTGACCGACGTGATCGCGGCTGTGCAGGCGCTGCGGGGCTGGCGCGACGCCGCGGGCGTCAAGCCGAGCGCGGTGGTGCCTGCGCGGCTGGCCGCCCAGGGCTACGCCGACACCTCAGCTCACATCGAGCGCCTGGCCCGGCTGCAGTTCAGCCCCGATGGGGGCGATCCGGTCGCGTCGGTCGCGATCCCCGGCGGGTCGGTCGAGATCCTGCCCGCCGAGCACGTCGATCCCGAGGCCGCCGCGCGAAAGGTGGCCGCGCGGCGCGCCGAGCTCGAGAAGGAGATCGCGCGCGCCGAGCGGATGCTCGCCAATCCCGGGTTCGTGGCCAAGGCGCCGGAGGCCGTGGTGGCCGCCGAGCGCGAGAAGCTGGCCCGCCTGAAAGCTGAACTTGACGCGCTATGACCCCTGAGGAAGCCGAGCGCTATCTGCTCTCGCTCGAGCTCTTCGGGATGCGCTTCGGCCTCGACCGGATGCGCCGGCTGATGACCGCCCTTCAGCATCCGCAGCGGCGGTTCCGCTCCGTCCACGTGGTCGGCACGAACGGCAAGTCCTCCACCGTGCGCATGATCGCGGCGATTCTGCGCCGGCACGGGCTGCGCACCGGGTCCTATCTCTCGCCGCACCTGGTGTCGTTCGGTGAACGTATACGGGTTGATGACACCGATCTCGAGCCCGAGGCGTTCGCCGCCGCGATCAGCCGGGCGGCGCGCGCGGCCGAGCTCGTCAACCGCTCACTCGAGCCGGGCGACCAGGTGACTCAGTTCGAGCTCCTGACGGCCGCAGCCTACGACGAGCTCGCCCGCCGGGGGGTCGAGGTCGGGGTGATCGAGGCCGGCCTCGGTGGGCGCTACGACGCCACGAACGTGATCCCGTCCGAGGTTCAGGTGCTGACCAGCGTCGGCCTGGAGCACACGCGGTGGCTGGGACCCACCATTGCCGACATCGCCCGCGAGAAGCTCGATGTGGTCCAGCCGGGGGGGACGCTGGTGCTCGGGCCCGGCCTGGCTGAGGAGGCGCTGGCCGAGGCCGAGCGCGTGGCCGCCGCGCGCCGAGCCCGGATCGTGCGTGCCGGCGCGGACCCGGGCGTCGAGGTCGGCGCCCTGGGCTCCTTCCAGCGGCGGAACTTCGCCGTCGCCGAGGCCGCCGCCGAGGCTTTGCTGGGGCGGCTGGATCCGAAGGCGGTGGGGGCGGCCGCCGCCGAGACGCGCGTCCCCGGACGCCTGCAGGTGGTGGGCCACGATCCGCTGACCGTGCTGGATGGGGCCCACAACCCCGACGGCGTGGCGGCGCTGGTCGAGTCGCTGCCCGACCTGCGAGCGGGACGGGGGCGGCTGATCGTGGTGGTCTCGATCCTCGACGACAAGGACGCCGCCGCGATGCTGCGGAGGCTGCTCGAGAACGCGGACGGGGCAGTGTTCACCAGCTCCCAGAATCCACGCGCGCTGCCGCCGCCGACCCTGCAGTCGCTGGCGGGTCAGATCGGCGGCCCGCCGTCCGAGATCGTGGCCGATCCGCGCGCCGCGCTCGAACGCGCGCGGCTGTTGGCCGGCAACGATGGGGTGGTGCTGGCGGCCGGATCTATCTATCTTGTGGCCGACCTGGTGCGACCGGCAGGGTCGAGCCGCGCCTCCATGCTATGAGCAACCGCGGAGACCAACCAAGCTTTCTCTCTATGATCCGCTTGGTCGCGATCGTGGTAGCGGTCGTGATCCTTGTGTTCTTCGCGCTCGGCTACGCGTTCGGCCGTCTGTTCCTGTGAGCTAGAACGACCGCGGTTACCACTACACTCGCCCGCTTAACCATGTCTCCCGCGGCTGGCATCTTCGGAATCACCAACAGCGCCATCAGCCTGGCGATCACGCTGGTGATCTTCTTCCTGGGGGTGATCTGGCTGGCGCTCGTGTACTGGACGTATGCCGATGCCCGCCGCCGGATCGCCGACGGGCTGGTGGTCGGCTGCGCCGCGGCGACCTCGCTGCTGTTCCCGTTCATCGGGACGATCGTCTACATGATCGTGCGCCCGCCGGAGTTCCTCGACGACGTGCGCGAGCGCGAGCTCGAGATGCAGGCCGCCGAGGCCCGGCTCGCGGAGCTCGGCTACCACCTCTGCCCGCATTGCGATCACGAGGTCGAGCGCGACTTCCTGCGCTGCCCTCACTGCATGCGCAAGCTCAAGGATCCCTGCCCGAACTGCTCGAAGCCGCTCGATCCCAACTGGCGGGTGTGCCCGTACTGTGAGGCCGAGATCGGCGTGCAGGCGACCAGCCAGCGCCGTCCGCGGCGCCGCCGCGAGACGGTCGCCGACACGGTCGCAGGCGGCTACCAGGAGCTCGGGGGCGGCCCGGGGCCGATCGAACGCGCGCCGCGCGAGCGTCCAGGCTCGGCCACACCCTAAGCGCTCACGGCCGGGTCCGCGGGCCGGCGCCGTCAACTGAAAACACTGGAGGCCCCTTTCACCATGGAGCGAACGCTCATCCTCGTCAAGCCCGACGCCTTTGCCCGCAACCTCACCGGCGAGATCATCGCCCGCTTCGAGCGTAAGGGCCTGCGGCTCGTGGCCATGCAGCTGATGACCATGTCGCGCGACCTGGCCGCCCGTCACTACGCTGAGCACGAGGGCAAGTCGTTCTACGAGGAGCTCGTGAGCTTCATCACCTCCGGTCCGCTGGTCGCGCTGGTCCTGGAAGGCGAGTCGGCCGTCGAGGCCGCGCGCCAGGTGATCGGCGCCACCAACCCGCTGCAGGCGAACACGGGCTCGATCCGCGGCGACTACGCCGTCGCCGTGGGCCAGAACATGGTCCACGGCTCGGACTCGACCGAGTCCGCTGCGCGCGAGGTGGGACTGTTCTTCCCGGAGCTTTGATCCTGGCGTCGCGCTCGCCCCAGCGGCGGGCGCTGCTCGAGCAGCTCGGCCTCGAGTTCGAGGTCGTCGTGCCCGAGATCGACGAGGTGGAGGACGGCCCGGCCGATTCGGCCGCCGTCGAGAACGCCCGGCGGAAGGCCACGGCCGTCGCCGGGCAGAGGCCTGACGCGCTGGTGCTCGGCGTGGACACGATGGTCGCGCTGGACCGCGTGATCTATGGCAAGCCCGAGGACGGCGAGCAGGCGCGTGACACCCTTCGCGCCCTTTCGGGCCGGGCTCACGCCGTGATCAGTGGTGTCTGCCTCGTTCAGGGTGAGCAGGTCCGGACCGCGGTCGCGCGCACGATGGTCCGCTTCCGCTACCTCGACGAACAGCTGATCGACTGGTACCTGAACAGCGGCGAATGGCGTGAGCGCGCGGGGGGCTACGCGATCCAGGGCCGTGGGGCGGCGCTGGTGGCAGGGATCGAGGGTGATTACACCAACGTGGTCGGGCTTCCACTGACCACGCTGCTCGAGCTTGCGCCGGAACTCTTGTGACCGATGCCATTTAGCCTGCAGGGGACCGGATCCCGAGGGCATCTCCGATACACTCGTACTCGGACGGAACCGGCCGCCGCGCGTGGTCTGCAGCATTCTCGGCGCCCCGTCCTCCGGTTCCTCCGACCTCGCTACCTATGGGCTTCTTCACGTACCTGACCGGTTTCGGTGGCCGTGACATGGCGGTCGATCTCGGCACCGCCAACACTCTCGTCTACGTGCGGGGGCGCGGGATCGTGCTCTCAGAGCCGAGCGTGGTGGCGGTCGACTCCCGCACCGGAGAGGTCCACGCCGTCGGCATCGAGGCCAAGCGGA
Source organism: Solirubrobacteraceae bacterium (assembly GCA_035295205.1). Classification (GTDB taxonomy): domain Bacteria; phylum Actinomycetota; class Thermoleophilia; order Solirubrobacterales; family Solirubrobacteraceae; genus Palsa-465. The sequence continues at coordinate 4,002 of DATGJM010000010.1, forward strand.
TGCTCGGCCGGACCCCGGGGACGATCCAGGCGATCCGGCCGCTGAAGGACGGCGTCATCGCCGACTTCGAGGTCACCGAGGAGATGCTTCGCCACTTCATCCAGAAGGTGCACCAGAACCGCTGGGCCCACCCCCGGGTCGTGGTGTGCGTGCCCTCGGGCGTGACCGGCGTCGAGAAGCGCGCGGTCGAGGAGGCCTGTCTGTCAGCGGGCGCGCGTCAGGCCTACCTGATCGAGGAGCCGATGGCGGCCGCGATCGGGGCGGGCCTCCCGGTCGGCGAGCCGACGGGCTCGATGGTCGTCGACATCGGCGGCGGCACGAGTGAGGTCGCGGTGATCTCGCTGGGCGGGATCGTCGTCTCCCAGTCGATCCGCGTCGGCGGCGACGAGCTCGATGAGGCGATCATCAACTACGTCAAGCGGGAGTACAAGCTGCTGATCGGCCAGCAGACGGCCGAGGAGGTCAAGCTCGAGATCGGCTCGGCCTACCCGATCGGCGAGGAGGTGCAGGCTGAGATCCGGGGCCGCGACATGGTCTCCGGACTGCCTAAGACCGTGGTTCTGACCAGCGAGGAGATCCGCGGCGCGCTCGAGGAGCCCGTCTCCCAGATCATGGACGCCGTCAAGGAGACGCTCGACCGCACCCCCCCGGAGCTCGCCTCCGACATCATGGATCGTGGCATCATGCTGGCCGGAGGGGGCTCGCTGCTACAGGGGCTCGAGGAAAGGCTGCGCCACGAGACGCAGATGCCCGCGCACCTGGCCGAGTCACCGCTGACCTGCGTGGCGGTCGGCTCGGGGAGATCGTTGGAGGAGTTCGAAGCGATCCACCGTTCGAGCAAAAATTCACGCAATCGGCGACGTCGGTATTAGGCCGGCGGACGCGGAGCCAAGAACTTTGGAGACACTGGTCTCGTGCACGACAAGCAAGTACGGCGCCGGCGAGCGGTCCTCGGGCTGCTCGTTGCCGTTTCCCTGATCCTGCTGACCGCCTACTTCGGCGAGTCCCCGAGCAGCCCGCTGCACGCCGTGCAGCGCGGCATCGTCGAGGTCCTCTCGCCGGTCCAGGAAGGGGCCTCCAAGGCGCTCAAGCCGGTGCGCGACATCGCGGGCTGGTTCTCGGACACCTTCAAGGCCAAGTCGCAGGTCGGAAAGCTGCGCAAGGAGGTCCAGTACTACCAGGGCCTCGCGGCCCAGTATGAGAACGCGTACGTCCGTAACCAGCAGCTGTCGAGGCTCGTCGGGCTCGACGGCAGCCTCGGCGTCAGTGCCTACCACCCGGTCACCGCGCAGGTGATCCAGCGCGACCCGACGCTCTGGTACGCCCAGATCGAGGTCGACAAGGGCGCCGACGACGGCGTGCACTACGACGACCCGGTGATCGGCGACGGCGGCCTGGTGGGCAGGGTGTCGCTGGTCGGGCCGACATTCTCGGAGGTCACCCTGATCACCGACCACTCGATGGCCGTGGCCGCCAAGGTCCTCGACAACGTCGGCGACACCGGCATGCTCGTGCCGGAGGTCGGAGATCCCAGCCAGCTCAGGGTCCAGTACCTGCCGCCCCGCTCGGCGATCGCCACCGGCGACCAGGTCGTGACTGCCGGCTTCACCGACGGCCCGCTCGAGGACCTCTACCCGGCCGGAATCCTGATCGGGACCGTCTCGAGCGCCAGCCAGACCCAGCTGCTGACCAGCGGCACGATCAAGGTCACTCCGGCTGTCGACCTCCGCCACCTCGACGTCGTGCAGATCCTCACCCGCCCGCACGGAGGCACGGCCCGGGCACAGGTGCCGGGCGGATGAGCTTCCGGATCGAGCTCGAGTCGCTGCGGCTCACCGGGCGTCTGATAGCGCTCGGCTTTCTGGCCGTGGTCTTCCAGCAGGCCTGCGTCTCCCAGGTCACCGTGTTCGGGGTCAGCGCCGATCTGACGCCGCTCGTGGTCATGTCGGTCGGCCTGCTGGCTGGTTCGATGGCCGGAGCGATCACCGGCTTCGGCATGGGCCTGCTGGTCGACCTCGTGCTCGTGCAGACGCTCGGCGTGAGCTCGCTGCTCTACATCCCGATCGGATACTGGTCCGGGCGCCTGCGTGAGCTGCGCGACCCCTCCCACGGTCTCGTGCCACTGGCGCTCGGGGCGGCGGCGACCGCTGTGGCCGGGATCGGGATGACGGTGATCCAGTTCCTGCTCGGCGTCGACGCGCCTGTGAGCCTCGTTCTCCTGCAGCAGATATTCGTGACCATCCTCGTGAACACGCTGCTGGCGCTGCCCGTGTACGCGTTCGTGCGCCGGGTGCTTCGCTCCGCGCTGCCCCAGGATCCGCGCCGTCGCCGTCGCCGGGCCTACACCACCGGCGGCCTCAGCCCTCTGCACCGTCCCTCTGAGCGCCTCGGGCCGATCCCGCGCGCATGAACCGCCTGCCCGACGACAAGCGCCTGCAGTTCGTGCCTCAGGAGGAGCGGCCGCCGATGTCGCCGCAGCTGGCGCTGCGCGTCGCCATCCTCGGCTGCTTCGCACTGGCCCTGTTCGCGATCATCTTCTTCCGCCTGTGGTTCCTGCAGGTGCTCTCGGGCGACCAGTACCTGGCCCAGGCCTCGTCGAACCAGGTGCGCCAGATCGCGATCCCGGCACCGCGCGGGCAGATGTTCGACCGGAGCGGCACCCTGCTCGTCGACTCGACCTCGGTTCCGGCCGTGCTCGTATCGCCCCCGGACCTGCCGGTCCCGCTGACGCCGGCCACGATTACGGCCATGCCCGCGGCCGATCTGCGGATGCTCGACCGGCTCGCGAAGGTTCTCGGCACCTCCCGCAGGCCGGGCGACTGCCCGATCGGCTCGCCGTACGGCACCGTGCAGCTGCCGCCGATCCCCTGCCTGGTGGATCAGAGCTACGCCAAGCTCCCGTACGCGACCGTCACGGTCAAGAAGGATGTGGCCCAGGACGTGCAGTACTACCTGCAGGAGCGACAGGACCAGTTCCCGGGGGTGAGCGTGCAGCTCGTGTGGCTCCGCAAGTACCCGCTGAACACGCTCGCCGCCCAGCTGTTCGGAACGATCGGCCCGATCACCCCGGCCGAGACCAAGGATCCTCGCTACGCGGGCGTCTCGCAGAGCGACATCGTCGGCCAGTCGGGGCTCGAGTGGTACTACGACCAGTTCCTGCGCGGCAGGGACGGCGCCGAGAAGGTGCAGGTCGACGCGCTCGGGCGCTTCCAGGGAGACCTTGGGGTCAATGCCCCGACTCCAGGCCACTCGCTCAAGCTCTCGCTCGACGTCAAGCTCCAGCAGGTCGGACAGAACTCGCTCGCCCAGTCGATCGCCACGAACTATCCGGCCAACGGCGGGGCATTCGTGGCCATGAACCCGACCGACGGCGAGATCTACGCGATGGGCTCGCTGCCCTCGTTCGACCCGAACGTCTTCACCCACCCGCTGACCACTGCCGCCTACAAGGCCCTGAATAACAGCGCCAACGGCTACCCGCTGATCAACCGCGCGATCCAGAGCGCCGGCCCGACGGGCTCGACCTTCAAGCCGATCACCTCGACGGCGGCGCTCGCGAGCGGGGCCTGGAGCCCCGGCGAGGTCTACGACGACACCGGCCAGTTCTGCGAGGCCGGGGGCCTGTGCCGCCATAACGCGGGCAACGCCGCCTATGGCGTCCTCGACATCGTCAACGCGCTCCGCGTCTCCTCCGACGACTTCTTCTACCACCTCGGCGCGCTGCTGAATGTCGACGTGCCCCAGGGCGGCCAGCTGCAGCGCTGGGCGCGGCTGTACGGGATCGGGCAGACGACGGGCGTCGACCTCGGCGGCGAGGTCTCTGGCAACCTGCCCACGCCGCTGTGGCGCCAGCGCATCGACGACGTCGAGCTGCGCTGCGAGAAGCGCCACCACCCGCACCTTCAGCCCTCGCAGTACTTCACGCTCGCCGTCAGCTGCGGCATCGCGGATGGCCGGCCCTGGTCCGAGGGCGACAACGTCAACCTGGCAGTCGGCCAGGGCGATGTCCAGGTGACCCCGCTGCAGCTTGCGGTCGCCTACTCGGCGATCGCCAACGGCGGCACGATCGTGCGCCCGCACGTGGGACTGGAGATCGACAATTCCGACGGCACCCTGGACCAGCGGATCAACCCGCCGCCCGTCCGGCACATCCCGGTCGACCCGACGACGCTGAGCACGATCCGCGCCGGCCTCCACGCTGCGGCCCAGAGCCCTGGCGGCACCTCGTTCGACGTCATGGGCAACTTCCCTATGCCGGTCTATGGGAAGACCGGCACCGCGCAGTACTCGGGCCAGCAGGACTACTCGTGGTATGTGTGCTTCGTGAAGGACACGAGCACGCCGATCGTCGTCGTCGTCTGGGTCGAGCAGGGAGGGTTCGGCGCCGTGGCCGCCGCCCCGGTCGCCCGCCAGATCCTCTCCCAGTGGTTCTTCCGCAATCCGGGCAAGTTCATCGCCGGCTCCTCCAAGACGCTATGAGCGCGACGGCCATCCACCCGATCGAGGACCCCTCGCCGCAGCCGAGCCGGGCGCGGCCGCTGCTGCTGTTCGACCCGCTGCTGCTGCTGGCGGCGCTCGGGCTCGTCGCCTGCTCGCTGATCACGCTGAAGGGCGCGACCCGCACCACGAATCCCGGGCACCCTCTGTATTACGTCGAGCGCCAGGCGATCTATGCCGGGATCGGGCTGCTGGTCGCGTTCGTGCTCACCCGCATCGACTACTCGCGGCTGCGCGAGTACCGCTACTTCCTCTACGGGGCGATGATCCTCGCGAACATCGCCGTGTTCGGCACGCCCGCGGTGCTCGGCGCCCACCGCTGGTTTCCGCTGCCGTTCTTCGAGGTTCAGCCCTCGGAGTTCGGCAAGGTGGCGCTGATCATCGCCCTGGGCGCGTTCATGGTCGACCGTGCCAGGCGGCTGCACGAGCGGCGCACGACCAGTCTGATCATGCTGCTGACGCTGATTCCGGCGATGATCGTGATCCCGCAGCCCGACCTCGGCACGGGCATGGTCTACGTGGCCGTCGGCTTCACGATCCTGTTCGTGGCCGGTACCCCGTGGCGCCAGCTGCTCGCGCTCGTCTCCCTGTTCCTGGTCGCGCTCGTGCTCGTGCTCGTCGTCGCGCCGGCGACCGGCCACCACGTGCTGAAGCCCTACCAGGTCCAGCGGCTGACCGGCTTTTTGAACCCCTCGCACGATCCGCGCAACCAGACCTACAACATCACCCAGTCGCTGACCGCGATCGGGGCGGGGGGCAAGACCGGGCGCGGCGTGCTCGGCGCCACCCAGACGAACCTGCACTTCCTCCCTGAGGACCAGACCGACTTCATCTTCGCGGTCGTGGGCGAGACCTATGGTTTCGCCGGCGCCGCGTTGGTGCTCTCGCTGTATGCGCTGCTGATCTGGCGATCGCTGCGCATTCTCACGATGTCCAAGAACCTGTACGGCACGCTGATCGCCGGCGGCATCCTCGCGATGCTGATGTTCCAGGTGTTCGTGAACGTGGGCATGACCATCGGGATCATGCCGATAACAGGAGTGCCACTGCCACTGATGAGCTATGGCGGCTCATCCGTCCTCGTGACGTTCATGTGCATCGGACTTCTGCAATCGATCCACATCCAGGCGCGGGTCACCGCCGCCGGGAAGGGTCGAGTACTGATTTGAGCCCCGCCGGCCCGCTACGGCCGGCTCGACAACCTGCCCCGCGCCCACGGCGCGAGCGGCATCCAAAGGACTGAAAGACAATTGAAGAAGCTAGTACTCGTAAGCGTCGACCGTGGGGAAACTCGCGTCGCGCTACTGGAAGGCTCGGCATCCGCCTCGGCTGGGAACCCAGCCGCGCGTTCCTCGCGCCGGCGCCGTAGGCCGTCGACACGCTCGGCCGGCTGGACGGTCGCCGAGCTCTACCTGGAGCGCCGCGGCGCTCGCTCGATCGTGGGCAACATCTACAAGGGCCGGGTGGACAACGTCCTGGCGGGGTTGGAGGCGGCGTTCGTCGACATCGGCCTCGAGAAGAACGGGTTCCTTCACGTCGACGAGATCGTGCTCCCCGGCGTGGAAGCGCCTCGCCGTGGGCGCGGATCCGGACGTGATTCGCGCCAGATCACCGACATGCTGAAGCCCGGCCAGGAGATCGTCGTCCAGGTGGTCAAGGACCCCCTGAAGAGCAAGGGCGCGCGCCTCTCCATGGACCTCACGATCGCCGGGCGCTACATGGTCTACGCCCCCTATGGCGAGGGCGTCGGGGTGTCTCGTCGGCTGGATGACTCCGAGCGCGACCGCCTGCGCAAGGAGGCCGCGAAACTGGACCTGCGCGGGGCGGGCGCGATCATCCGGACGGCCGCTCAAGGTGCCAAGCGCGCGGACCTCGAGCGCGAGCTCCTCTATCTGTTCAAGCTGAACGAGGTGCTGCAGAAGCGGGTGGCCGACATCCCGGCGCCCGCGCTCGTCTTCCAGGAGGCCGACCTGTCGGTGCGCGTCGTGCGCGACATCTACTCCTCGGCCTTCGAGCGCGCGATCGTCGATGACCGTAAGCAGCACCACCGCCTGGCGTCGTTCTTCTCGCGCACGGCGCCCGAGCTGGTCGAGCACGTGGAGCTGTGGGAGGACTCGCAGCCGCTGTTCGAAGCCTTCGGAGTCGAGGATGTGCTGGCGTCGACTCTCTCGCGCCGGGTCGATCTGCCGAGCGGCGGCTACCTGATGATCGACTACGCCGAGGCGCTGACCGTGATCGACGTCAACTCGGGCTCGTTCATCGGGCGCGGGAAGGGAGCCCGCCTCGAGGACACGATCACGAAGACGAACCTGGAGGCCGCCGACGAGGTCGTCCGCCAGCT
>DATGJM010000011.1:0-4115 GCA_035295205.1 Solirubrobacteraceae bacterium
GGTCATCGATCTCAGCGGCGGCCAGCTGTCAGGCGGCGCGGTCGACGTGACCACGGGTGCCGCATGGTACGTCGCTGCTGCCGTTGCATTCATGGCCCGCCCGGGCAACCGGACAGCCTCGCTGTTCCTGCTGATGGCGACCCTGCTCGAGGTGGGCAAGGCGACGGGAGCGGCGGTCTCGCTGGCGGCCGCCGGGACTCCCGAGATCGCCCACGGGTGGCCATACGTGGTGCTCGTCGACGTTGCCGGCTGGGCAATCGCCTCCGCCGGTATGGCGCTCTTCGCGATGTACCCGGACGGGAGGTATCAGCGCGCGTATGAGCGGTGGATTGCACGGGGCTTGCCGGCGGCGTTCATACCCCTCGAGCTTGCACACCTTGTGGGTTCGAAGACCATCGGAAGCAACCAGGTCGGCTGGGTGACCCTCGACGCGTCGAGCCCCATTTACGTTCGCGGACTGGATCCCATCGGGTCCATCGCCGGAGCCCTGATCGACGCCAACATCCTCGTCGTCGCGCCGGCGCTCGTACTGCTCGTGCTCCGCTTCCGCCGCTTTGGGCCTGATCAGCGCCGCCAGATCAAGTGGCCGCTCTACGCGATCATGCTGTCGGCCATCAGCATTGGAGTGCTCGCGCTGGGCGCCGGGCCGCCCCTGATTCCTTTCTGGGTGGCCGCGGTGCAGTACGTCGGCACGCAGGCGCTGCTTCCCGCCGGGCTGGCGATGGGGATCGTCGTGCACCGGAGCGTCGACATAGAAGACGTCATCCGGCGCTCCGTGGTCTACGGCGCCCTCTGGGCGATAATCGCCGCGGCGTACGTCGTGGTCGCGGCGGCATTCGGGATCGCGGCAGGCCAGCGCGTTCCGCTGGCGCTCGCTGTTCTGCTGGCCATCGTCGCGGCGCTCCTGTTCCAGCCGGCGCGCCACAGGCTCGAGCGGCTGGCGGACCGCCTGGTGTTCGGCCGCCGGGTTTCGGGTTACGACCTGATCAGCCAGCTCGGGGTGCGCCTTCAGACCGCCGGCGCCGCCGAGGACGTGGCGGGCAGCGTGGCTGGGGCCGTCCACGCCGGCCTGGGCGCAAGCTGGGTGCGGGTCGTCCTCGACGGCTCGCATCCGACGACTATCGCGGCTGCCGGCGAGGTCCCTTCGACGGGTGCTCATGCCACGCTCTCGGCACCGCTCGTTCACGACGGTCGCTCGATCGGGTTGATCGAGTGTGGGGCCAAGCGGGATGGCGCTTACCAGGTGGCCGACCAGGAGCTGTTGAGCACGCTCGGCCGCCAGGCCGCCCTGGCGATCCGCAACTCGCAGCTCTCGGCCGAGCTCGCCGCCCGACTCGAGGAGCTCGCGGCCTCGCGGGCGCGCCTTGTCCAGGCCGAGGAGGCGGGCCGCCGGCGGCTCGAACGCGACCTCCACGACGGCGTACAGCAGGAGCTCGTAGGAGTGCTGGCGCGCCTTGGCCTGGCGCGCAACCAGATGCGGCGCGACCAGCACCTTGCCGAGGCGACGTTGCGCGAAGCGCAGATTGACGCCCAGCGCGCGCTGGAGAGCTTGCAGGAGCTCGCCCGTGGAATCCACCCGGCGGTGCTCACGGACCGAGGACTGCTCGAGGCCGTCGCCGAGCGGGCCACCCGGATGCCGATCCCGGTCCATGTCCACTCCGACGGCCTGGCGTCGGGCGTGCGGTTTCCGGTCGAGGTCGAGGGGGCGGCCTACTTCTTCGTTTCGGAGGGGCTCGCCAACGTGCTCAAGTATTCCGCCGCGCACCGGGTTGACCTGCGCTTCGGGACCCGCGATGGGGGGCTCGAAGTCGAGGTCGAGGACGACGGCAAGGGCTTCGATCCCGGCCATGTCACGCTCTCCGGCTTGAGAGGCCTTCAGGACCGGGTCGAGGCGCTGGCCGGCCGGATGGAGGTCGACAGCAGCCCCGGCAGAGGCACCAGGCTGCGCGCCGATCTGCCGCTTCCCCGGGCTGCCCCGTGACGGTGGCTCTGCGCGTGGTGATCGCCGAGGACAACTACCTCGTGCGTGAGGGCACGCGCCGCCTGCTGGAGGATTCCGGCCAGGTGGAGGTGATTGCCTGCGTCGCCAACGCCGAGGAGCTGCTGCAGGCGGTCGACAATCTGCGCCCGGACGCGGTGCTCACCGACATCAGGATGCCGCCAGGTCATAGGGTCGAGGGCATCGAAGCGGCGCACGCCATCCGCAGGCGCCATCCGTCGATCGGCGTCGTAGTGCTTTCCCAGCACTCCGACGCCGCTTACGCCGTCCAGCTTCTCAAGGACGGCACCGAGGGGCTCGGCTATCTGCTCAAGACCAGGGTCGGCGAGCTCGACGAGCTCCTGCACGCACTCCGCGAGGTCGCCGCGGGCCGGTCCGTGGTCGACTCCGGGGTCGTCGAACGGCTCGTCGACTACCGCTCGCGCCAGGCCGAGTCGCCGCTGCGACTGCTGAGTGAGCGGGAGATCGACGTGCTTCGCGAGATGGCGGAGGGGAAGGCGAATGGCGCGATCGCCTCGAGCCTCCACCTCTCGGAGTCGTCGGTCGAGAAGTACGTCAACGCGATCTTCTCCAAGCTCGGCCTGTCCGAGGAGCGCCTGCTGAGCAGGCGCGTGGCAGCCGTCCTCACCTATCTCCGCGCGTCGACGACCTGAGCTCGGCACGAGCGGGCATTCCCGTGATCGCGATCCACACTCCCGCGATCATCACCGCCGCCACGACACCGAACGGTCCGAGGTGCACGACCGTCGCGAACCCGTAGACGAAGTGCAGCGGGACGGCAACCAGGTAACCGAGCGCCGTCGCGACTGCGGCCGTCCACAGCGCCCATCGCTCGCCGCGCCGCACGCCGAACCACGCCAATGCCGCGAGCTGAAGGCCGAACGCCATGATGAACGCGCTGATCGCGACCTGCAGGTGGCTGATGTAGTTGTAGAGCGCAGGGCTGAACGAATGGATCGCAGACGCGTCGCCGCCCACCTGCTGCGACGAGAGCCCGAGCTCGATGAAGCTCGTGAAGTCGATGATCAGGAACATCAGCCCATAGAGAAAGACGGCGAGCCCGGCAAGAGCGATGAGCCGGCCGCCCAGCTCCAGCCTGTCTGCGGGCACGGACATGTCGACGACCGCGGTCCTGGTGGCCATGATGGGAATCCCTCCTCAAAAGTTGTGGTGCTCACAACTTCGCGCGCCGCGTCCAACGGCGCATCCGGATTCCTACCTAGCCGGCGGTACCTACTCGGCGCTCCCGTCCGCGGCCCATGCCGCGATCTGCGAGCGTGACCGGAAGCCCAGCTTGTTCCGGATGTGCTCGAGGTGAGCTTCGGCGGTGCGCTCCGAGATGCGCAGTCGTGCCGCGATCTCGCCGTTGCTCAAACCCTGGGCGACCAGCAGCGCCACCTCGCCTTCTCGGTTGGTGAGCCGGCCGAGCTCCCGTCGCGGCGGGCGGCGGCGGTCGCCGAGGAAGTCCATGACGGCGCCCAGGACCGCGTCCGAGCCACCGACATAGAAGATGTGGGCCGACCCGTCGAGCGCGACGAATCGCGCGCCGGGGATCTCCGACGCCATCGCGCGGCCAAGCTCGAACCGGATGGCGCGGTCGTCGCGGCGGTGCATCACCAGGGACGGCGCCCGCACCAGCGGCAGCAACTCGCGCACGTCGACCTCGTAGCCGGCCGCGAGCCGCTCCACCGCGACGTCGGCGGAAGCCGCGGCTTTGGTCAACCGGGCGAACGCCTCGTACGCGTCCGGTCCCGCATCCGCCACGAACATCCCGGCGAATGTGCTCGCCGCCAGGCCCCAATGCGCACGCACCAGCTGCAGCAGTGAATCCCGCACTTCCGGCCGGGCCAGCGCCGGCCCGTACGCGTACCCGCCGAACAGAATGAGCCGCCCGACCCGCTCCGGATGCCGCGCGGCGTAGGCGGCCATCGTGGCCGAAGCCTGCGACGCGCCGAAGAGGTCCACCGTCTGCAATCCCAGCGCGTCGACGAGGTCCTCGAGCACGGCCACATCCGCCTCGAGCCCGACGGTGTGTCCACGTGGGTCGCCGAGCCCGATGCCGGGCCGGTCGAACAGCACGACGCGATGCGTCTGCGAGAGCGTCTCGAAGAACCTG
>DATGJM010000012.1:0-5482 GCA_035295205.1 Solirubrobacteraceae bacterium
CGAACTCGAGGTCGGCGTTCTTCTGGAACGCCCCCGCGGAGCCGAACGCGTCCACCTGCACCGAGTGGTCGATCACGAGCTCGGCGGGCACCAGCGGGTTGATCTTGTTCTGGTCCCCGCCCATCTCGCTCATCGCGTCGCGCATCGCCGCCAGGTCGACGATCGCCGGGACCCCGGTGAAGTCCTGCATGAGCACCCGCGCGGGCGTGAAAGCGATCTCCTGGCTGGGCTCGTCCTTGGCGTTCCAGCGCGCCAGGGCCTCGATGTCCTGCGCGCGAATCGCCTCGCCATCCTCGTTTCGCAGGAGGTTCTCGAGGAGGATCTTCAGCGAGAACGGAAGGCGCGCGACGTCGTATTTCGCCTGCAGCGCGTCGAGCCGGAAGATCTCGTAGGAGCGGTCGCCGACGCTCAGCGTGCCCTTCGCGTCGAAGCTGTTCGTAGACATTTGGCGTTCTCCAGTTCGGGTACCTCTTACTGTAGGGGTCTGCCCGCTTACAGGCCGCGGGCAGCGGGCATCGGTCCTGCGCCGCACCCCCGGCGTCCTGCCTCGCCGGCCCCGCGTCGCGTCGCGCTCGCCGCGCCCCCGCGCCTCGCCGCCCCCCGCGCCTCGCCGCGCCCCCGCGCCTCGCCCCGCCGGGGCCGCGTCGCTCCGCCGCACACCCCGCTCCTTGCCTCGCCTCCCGCGAAAAAGGCGCAAACCGTGCAGCCGCTCGGTTCCGTTCGCACGTTTTGTTCCCCCAGAGCACAGTTCGTGCAAACAGACGACGCGCTCTGCAAGGTGTTCACCTTTTTCGCGGTCCAGGCCGGTCGAAGAGTGCCCCGCCCGCGCGAGCTCTCCGACGGGGCTAACCCACGGTCCAGGTCGGTTCCTGGCCGGGCGCGAGGACAGGCCGCGTGAGAAGTGCTCGGAGGGCGTATTCGAGGATCGCCATGAGAGGCTCCTCGCCGGTCGGCTCGTCGGCGAGGAGCACGCGGACGAGTTCTTGGGCGAGGTGTTGGTCGGGCCCTCGAGATCCGGGGATGGTCAGCTCAGCCATGAGATCCGAGGCTCGCTGCGGTTCGGGGTGCCCTCATAGAAGCCTCTTAGGGCTGTCTTCGAGGCGACTTCGCGCTCCGGCCGATCGTCTCGGCAATGAGAAAGGCGACCCTCACAATCACCGCCGGCGCGATCGCGCTCTTCGGTCTGCTCGGCGTGCTGAGCGAGACCCACCGGGCCCCGGACCAGTCGTGAACGGGTCCAGCCGGCCCCGGTAACCCTCAAGACCCGGCGCGCGGGACCGAAAACATGGTTCATGCGCGCCTGGTTCGTGAGCGTCTTGGTTGCCGCTGCCTGCATCGGCGTGCCGGCCACCGCGCTCGCCGACGACGGCTCGAGCTCGAACTGGGCCGGGTTCGCCGTGCACGGGACCAGCTTTCACCGTGTCGTGGGCCTGTGGCGCCAGCCGGGCGTGACCTGCAACCCCGGTCAGGCCTCCTACTCCGCCTATTGGGTCGGCCTGGGCGGCTACAGCGGCAGCGCGCTCGAGCAGATCGGGACCGAGGCGGACTGCGGGGCCAGCGGCCAACCGCAGCTGACCGCCTGGTATGAGCTGGTTCCGGCGGCCTCGATGACCGTGTCGCTGCGGATCAATCCGGGCGACATGATGGAGGGCGTGGTCACCGTCACGAGTCACCGAGCGACCCTGATCCTGCGCGACCTCACGCGTCACCGGAGCTTCCAGGTCTCGCCGCCCGTGTCGCAGGTCGACGTGAGCTCCGCGGAATGGATCGTCGAGGCGCCCTCTGACTGCTCGAGCACCTGCGTGACCCTGCCGCTGGCCAACTTCGGCAGCACGGCCTTCATCGGCGCCCGCGCCGAGGCCGGCGGGCATTGGGGGACGATCTCCAATCCCGCCTGGCATGCGACCAGGATCAGCCTGAGCCCGAGCGGAGCCCACACGGCGGGCGCCCAGGGCGGCCCCCAGGGCTCGGCGATTCCGTCCGCGCTGTCGGCCGGCGGGACTGCGTTCACGGTCACCTTCAGCCCGGGCGGCGCGGCCTCGATGAGCCTCAAGCGTCAGGCGCTGCGCGCCGGACGTCTCGTCCATCCGCGCGCGGCTCGCTGACAGCCCGCGGCTCGCTGGCAACCCGCGGCGCTCTGACAGCGCGGCCGCTCTGTGACAGCGCGCTGCCATACTCCCGGCGTGCGCCGCGTCCTCTTCTCTCTGGCGCTGCTGTTCGCATTCAGCGTGATCGCCCCGAGCAATGCGCTCGCCGACGGCTGCGGATCGGCAGGCAATTCGCAGTACTTCGACCCACTGCAGAGCTGCAACACGCAGCCGCCCCCGCCGACGCACACATCCTCGACCCCGCCGCCGGTGACGACCTACCCGACCGTGACGCAGCCCACCGTGACCGTGGCCGCGAGCAGCGACCCCGGCTCGAAGTCGCTCCCGTTCACGGGGCTGAACCTCGTGCCGGTGATCGTGATCGCCGTGGCGCTGGTCGGTGGCGGTCTGGTGCTCCGCCGGCTGGCGGCACACGACGGCTGAGGTAGTCATAAACGCGCGGGCTGCCGTCCGCGCCCAGATCGGGGGCGTGGAGCGCCTGGCGCGCGAGATGGCTGTCCGCCTGCCCGCGCTGCGCCCCGAGCGCTACCGCGTGCTCGCCCCCACCGCCGCGCTCGCGCACCGCGCCGGACATGCCTGGGAGCAGTGCCTGCTGCCGGCGCTCGCCGCCTCGAGCCGGCTGCTGTATTCCCCGGCGAACCTGGCCCCCGTCCTCCATCCCCGCAACGCCGTGGTTATCCACGACGCGGCCGCCCTGCGCCACCCCGAGGCCTACTCGCCGGCGTACGTGGCCTATCAGCGCCGGCTCCTGCCGCGTCTGGCCCGGCGGGCCCGGCTGCTGATCACGGTCTCTGAGTTCAGCCGGGGCGAGCTGGTCGAGCTCCTCGGCGTCGCGCCCGAGCGCGTCACGGTGATCCCCGAGGGCGTCGACGAGCGCTTCGCGGCCGCGGTCGCCGACCCGGCGATTCAGGCGCGCTACGGGCTCGAACGGCCGTACGTCCTGGTGGTGGGCACGGTCTCCGCGCGTAAGAACCTGGCCGTCCTCGAGCGTGCCGAGCGGGCGCTGCGCAGCCGCGGCGCCGACCTCGTGCTCGCGGGCTCGGACCGGGGTTACCTGCGCGGCGCGAGCGGGTCGCTGCGGCGTCTGGGCTACGTGCCCGAGCCCGACCTGCCCAGCCTGTACGCCGGGGCCGTGGCGCTGGCGATGCCGTCGCGCTACGAGGGCTTCGGGCTGCCGTGCCTGGAGGCGATGGCGGCCGGGGTGCCGGTCGTGGCCGCCGCCCGGGGCGCTCTGCCTGAGACGGTCGGCGAGGCCGGGCTGCTGGTGGATCCGGACGACTCCAAGGAGTTCGCGGCCGCGCTCAGCGACGTGATGGTTGACGCTGGGCTGCGCGCTAAGCTGCGCGACGCGGGGCGGCGTCGTGCCGCCCGCTTTACCTGGAGTGCGACAGCGGCGCTGACGGACGGGGCGATAACCGCCACGCTCGAGGGCGCTCCAATCGCCGCCCGTACGAGTTAAAGCCCTGGTGCAAACCTCCGCTTCGTTCAGGACCGTCCGGCGTCTGGCGCTCGGCTCGCTGCTCGTGATCCTCTGGATCGTCGCGGGCTCTGCGGCCGCCGCCCATGCGCGACGTCCCAAGCCGCCGAGGGTGCCCTTCGGGTTCTTCGGCACGGTGCTCGGCGATCCTGTCTTCCCGTCGATGGCCCAGGACTCCGAGCTCGGGACCCAACTCGACCTGATGGTCTCGAGCGGAGTCGAGGGCGTGCGCGTGGTCTTCGACTGGGCCTCGGCGCAGCCCTACCAGAGCTGGAGCCAGGTCCCGAGCGACCAGGCCGGGAACTTCACCGACGACGGCGTCGACAACACCCCGACGGACTTCACCGCCCTGGATTCGCTCATGGCCCAGAGCGCGGCCCGTGGCCTGCGAGTGCTGCCGGTGCTGGTCGGCGCTCCGACCTGGGACGGCGCCATGTACGACCACGCGGTCCTGCGGATCCCGGTCAACGACGCTCCCTACGCCGCCTTCTGCAGGGCGCTGGTGCTGCGCTACGGGCCACACGGGAGCTTCTGGCGCACCCATTCCCCGGCGCTGCCGATCACCGCCTGGCAGGTCTGGAACGAGCCGAACGTCCCCGCCTTCTGGCCGCCGCAGCCGTTTGCGAGCCGCTACGTGGCGCTGCTGCGCGCCGCTCGGAAGGCGATCCGAAGCGCCGATCGCCACGCGCTGATCGTCCTCGCCGGGCTGGCCAACTACTCGTGGACGGCGCTGCGCCAGATCTACCACGTCCACGGCGCCCGGAGCCTGTTCGACATCGTCGGTCTGCACCCCTACACGAAGACTCCACAGGGTGTGATCGTGATCCTCAGCCGCGCGCGCAATGTGATGCGCCTCGCGGGTGACGCTCGTAAGCCGATGCTCGCCGACGAGATCAGCTGGCCCTCGTCGCTGGGGAAGACCGTGCACGACACGGGCTACGACTTCGCGACCACCGAGGCCGGCCAGGCCCGCAACGTCGCCGCCGTCCTGCCGCTGCTCGCGGCGGACCGCGTGAAGCTGGGGCTGATCGGCGTCTACTACTACACGTGGGCCACTCAGGAGGTCCCTAACGGCCTCGCCTTCGACTTCGCCGGGCTGCTGAGGGAGGACGGCACGGGGTTCACGGCCAAGCCGGCCCTGAAGGCGTACGCGAGCGCCGCCCTGAAGCTCGAGCGCTGCCGGGTCAAGGGCCCGGTGGCCCCGGCGTGCCTGCATCCGTATTGAGCCAGGCCCGTCGCCAGCGCAGCCAGTGCTCGGCGCTGCCCGGATGAAGCTCCTCCTCGAGCTCGAGCCCGGCTTGCGTGCCCACAGCCCGGATGGCATCGGGGTTGCGGCGCCGGCGGCGGATGCCGCGCCGGCGCGCACGGGGCAGGAGCGGGTCGGGCAGCCGGTAGCCCAGCGCGACGAGCCGCGAAGCCGGGCGCGTGTCGAACTGGAGCACCGCGACCCCACCGGGCTCGAGAACGCGGCCGATCTCGCGTAGGTAGGAGCCGATCGCCTCCCACGACTCGACGTGCTGGAAGACCAGATGCGAGAACACCAGTGCGTAGCTCGCGTCCGCCATCGGGCGCAGGTCGCGCCCGGAGAGAGCGTGGAGCGCGACGTTCGCCGGCAGGCCCCGCGCCCGGGCCTGGCGGACCATCGTCGCCGAGACGTCGACGCCGTCCACGTGAGCGAAGTGGCGGGCCAGGTGAACCGTGTTCCGGCCGAGCCCGGAGCCGATCTCGAGCGCTCGGTCGCGGTCGGGGAGACGCCCCGCCCAGGACAGCGCCCACTGGACCACATCGCGCCCGCCCGCGCGGAATTCCTCGAGGCCCCGCCCGGGTCCCAGGGCCGGGTCGATGTAGTACTGCGGGTCGCGGCGGGCGAACCCCTCCCAGGCCAGACCGCGCACGG
>DATGJM010000013.1:0-53712 GCA_035295205.1 Solirubrobacteraceae bacterium
CCCAAAACACACGCTGCGAGCTTGCACAGGCTCGCGGGCCCTGATTTGATCAAACTTTAGAGCCCAGCTCGGGGACAGGAGAGAGACTCTTTGAGCTTCCGCGTCATTCGCCGCGCGCAGGCGTCCTGGCAGGGAACCGTCCCCGCCGGTGGCGGTCGGCTGTCCGTGGGCAGCGGCGCCTATGAGGGACCGTTCAGCCTGCGCGCCCGCACGGAGGCCGTCGAGCAGGCCACGAACCCCGAGGAGCTGATCGGAGCCGCGCTGGCGGGCTGCTTCACGATGTCCCTGGCCAACCTGCTGGGCGAGGCCGGGCACCCGCCCGCCGACCTGCAGACCACCGCCGAAGTGCGCCTGGAGCAGCTGGAGGGCCGCTTCACGATCAGCGTGATCGAGCTGAGCACGGTCGGTCAGGTGCCGGGCGTGGACAGCGAGCGCTTCGGCGCCCTGGCGTCGGAGGCCAAGAACACGTGCACGGTCTCGCGGGCGCTGGCCGGGACCGAAATCCGCGTCACCGCGAGCCTGCTCGACTGATGCGCACAGGGACCAGCCGGGATGAGGCGAATGGAGTGAGTCGATGACCCTGTGCGTCCTCCCGCCGGCAGCGCCCGCATCGTCCGGCGAGCAGGCAGCCGCCGGGCCGCAGGCGGGCTTCGAACCCCTCGAGCAGAGCGTGCTGTCCCTGCGACCCGGCGCTCGCCACAGCCGGGACACGCGGGACGCCGAGGAGATCCTGTTCGTCCTGCACGGCACGGGCGAGCTCGCGTTCGGCAGCCAGCGCCACGAGCTCGAACCCGAGACCGGCGCGGACCTTCCGCCCGGCGAGCAGTACGAGCTCGCGGCCGGCGAGGCCGGCCTGCGGCTCGTGTGCGTACGCGTCCCCGAGCCCGAGCCGGCCGCGACCACTGCAACCCTCCGGCGCGTCGCCGACCAGGCCTCGCAGGAGGCGACCACCGACCGAGAGTTCCGGATCGTCGCGGACGCCGGCTCGGTCACCGCGTTCGTGGGCTACATCCCCACGGTGCGCGCGCCAGAGCACTTCCACACCTATGACGAGGTCATCTACGTGCTCGAGGGCGAGGGACGCTTCCACGCCGAGGGAGAGGCCCATCCCGTCGGCCCCGGCACGTGCATCGGGCTCCCCGCGCGGCTCGTGCACTGCCTCGAGAACACAGGCCCGGGCGTGATGCGAGTCCTGGGAGTCTTCCGACCAGCCGGCTCGCCGGCCGCCGCCTACTACCCCGATGGAACTCCGGCCCACTGAGGAGCGCCGGAGCCATGAGGAACCCCCATAGGAGGAGGTACATCGCAGTCATGAGTCGCAGCAGACTTGCTGTGCTCGCGCTCACGGCCCTGTTCGTCGTGGGCTGCGGGAGCAGCAGCAATAACAGCACCAGCAGCAGTAGCAGTAACACGAGCAGTTCGAGCAGCACATCCGCCTCGACCGGCGGCAGCACCTCCTGCACCGCGTCGGTCGGCATGGAGGGACCGATAACAGGCCCCGTCGCGGTGCTCGGCGAGGAGCAGCTGGCTTTCGCCAAGCTCGCCGCGCAGGATGACAACAAGGCCAACGGGACGAACATCACGGTCGTCCAGGGCGACACCCAGCTGACGCCGTCGATCGCCACGACGGTGACCCAGCAGATGATCTCGAACTCGAAGATCGTGGCGGTCGTCGGACCGGCCGGAAGCCAGGAGGTCGAGGCCGTGGGTCCGCTGTTCGGACGGGCGGGCATGGCGTTCATCTCGGGCTCGGCGACGAACTCGGCACTCACCGATGGGAAGAACCCGACGTTCTTCCGCGTGGTGTCGCGCGACGACGTCCAGGGACCGCAGGATGCCCACTACATCGTGAACAAGCTGCATCCCAAGGCATTGATGATCGTCGACGATCAGGAGGCCTATTCGACCGGCCTGGTGAGCGTGATGATCCCGATCTTCAAGGCTGCCGGGATCACCGTCGACCACGAGTCGGTCAGCCAGAAGCAGACCGACTTCTCCTCGCTGGTGGCCAAGGTCACCCCGCAGACGAGCGTCGTGGTGCTGCCATGGCAGGTTGCGGCCAACGCGCAGCAGTTCGGCAAGAACCTGGCCGAGCAGAAGAAGAGCGCCGTGATCTTCGGCACCGACGGTCTGTTCTCGCCGGGCACGTTCACGATCAACGGCTCCTACGTCTCCTCGTTCGGGCCGGACATCCGCGGCATCCCCAGCGACTCGAACCTCGTCACCGAGGCCAAGGCGGCCTACCCGAAGTTCGGGACGTTCGGACCCCCGGTGTACGCGGCCGAGCACGTGATCGACGAGGCGATCTCGACGGTGTGCAAGGGCGGTCAGACGCCCAGCCGCAGCAACGTGCTGGCGGCCATCAAGCAGACCAACGAGTCGAGCTCGATCCTCGGCCAGCCGATCTCGTTCACCCCTCATGGCGACCTCGCGGGCGGGAAGTTCTTCCTGTTCAAGATCGACGCGAAGGGCAACTACAACCTGATTCCGAGCAGCTGACCTGGCCCGGGGCGGCGCTTGCGGGCGCCGCCCCCGGCCTTCGGGCACATGCACAAGTTCATCCAGGAACTAGTCAACGGTCTCACCACGGGCAGCGTCTATGCGCTGATCGCGCTCGGCTACTCGATGGTCTACGGGATCCTCAAGCTCCTGAACTTCGCCCACGGCGACCTGTTCATGGTCGGGGCGTTCATCGGCTACTTCGTGATTCAGTGGTTCGGCGGGCCGGCGGCACTCAGCGTCCCGGTGCCGATCGTGCTCCTGGTCATGTTCGTTCTGGCCGGCGGGGGTGTCGGCGCGCTCGGGGTGGTCATCGAGCGCTTCGCCTACCGGCCGCTGCGCGACGCGCCGCGGATCGCGCCGCTGATCACGGCGCTGGGCGTCTCGTTCTTCCTGGAGAACACGGCGCTGCTGTTCTTCGGCGCCTCGTACCACATCTATAACACCTCGGACTTCATCCCCTTCTCGAGCGGGATCCACATCGGGGCGCTCGATATCGACATGGCGCGGATCATGGTCATCGTCCTGAGCGTCGTGCTGATGATCGGCCTGCGCCTGATCGTCAACCGCACGCAGCTCGGCCGGCAGATGCGAGCGGTGGCGACGGACCGCGAGGCCGCCGAGATGCTCGGCATCAACGTCGACTACACGATCGCGGCGACGTTCTTCCTGGGCTCGGCCCTCGCCGGGGTCTCAGGCGTGATGTGGGGACTCGTCTTTAACAGCGTCTGGAATTACATGGGCTTCCTCGCCGGCCTGAAGGCGTTCACCGCAGCCGTGGTCGGCGGCATCGGCTCGATCTCGGGAGCGGTCCTGGGCGGTCTGCTGATCGGCCTGGCCGAATCGTTCATCACCGGCTACGTCTCCTCCACCTACACCAATCTGATCGTGTTCGGGATCCTGATCGCAGTCATGCTCCTGCGTCCCAGCGGCCTGCTCGGCCGCGTCCAGCTGCAGAAGGTATGAGCTCGCAGGGCCCCTCGATCGGCGTCGATGAGTGGGTGGCCCGCTCCGGTGAGAGGCGTGGCTACTCCCCGGGCTGGGACGGCCTGCTCGAGCGCATAAACGATCGCGTCAACTGGTGGCTGGGACTGGCGCTCGCCGCGGGTATCGGCTTCGCATTCGGGCAGGCCGGCTTCAGCAGCTTCGTCATGCAGGTGGCGTTCAACGCCCTGCTCCTGGCCCTTCTAGCGGTCGGGCTGAACATCGCCGTGGGCTGGGCAGGGCTGCTCGACCTGGGCTACATCGGCTTCTTCGGCTTCGGCGCCTACGGGTTCGCGCTGCTGTCCTCGAACCAGCTGAGCTCGAGCGGAGTGCACCTTCAGGCCTGGGAGTCGGTGCCGCTCGTGATGATCGGGGGCGCGATCCTCGGCCTGCTCGTCGGCTTGCCGTCGCGGCGGCTGATCGGCGATTACCTGGCGATCGTGACCCTGTTCTTCGGCGAGGCGTTCGTCGAGTTCACCAATAACGTGGCACCGTCCAAGTTGGGCGGCCCGAACGGGATCTTCGGCCTGGATCCGATCCGGGGCTTCGGCAGCCAGATCATCAGCCTCAAGGGCTACTACTACCTGATGCTGGTCCTGCTCGTGGTGACCATGGTCGTCCTGCGACTGCTCGACACCTCGCGCACGGGCCGAGCGTGGCGTGCGGTCCGTGAGGACCCGCTGGCCGCGTCGCTGATGACCGTCCCGGTCAACCGGGTGAAGCTGATGGCGTTCAGCTTCGGCGCGATGGTCGCCGCCCTGGCCGGGGCCGCCTTCGCCGCCGAGCAGACAAACGTGTTCCCGACCAACTTCGACACCTCGTATCTGATCCTGATCTACGCGGCGCTGATCCTCGGGGGCGCGGGCAGCATGGCGGGCGCCGTGCTCGGCGCGGTCGTGATCGAGGCCACCTACGACGGCTTCCTGCGAAGCCCGCACTGGGCGGGCGTGATCTTCTATGGCCTGATCCTGCTCACGCTGCTGGTGAAGCTCCGCCCGTGGAGACGTCTGGCGGGCGTGCTCGTCGGAACCGTCGTCTTCGGGTTCGTCGTCTACGCGATCGTGCACGCCATCAGCCCGTCGGCCACGGCCGGCGGGCCCCAGTCCGGCGGGTTCGTGGCCGACCTCGTGCGCAACTGGGTGATCGTCCCGGCCCCCAAGGCCGGCACGATCCCGGCCGGGCCTGGAAATCTCGAGTTCGCGGCCGTGATCTGCCTGCTGATCGCGCTCGTGCAGCTTCGCGGCCGTTGGCGGTCGATCCTCATGATCCCGACCATCTACCTGGCGGCCTGCGCGTGGGAGTCGCGCCTGGTTGGCCAGCCTTCGATCACGCGCGTGATCCTCACCGGCGCGGTGCTGATCGTGATGATGAACTCTCGCCCGCAGGGGTTGCTGGGAGTCAGGCGAGTGGAGATCGTCTAGCCATGGCGTTGCTCGAGCTCGATCACGTCTCGCTGGCCTTCGGGGGGCTGAAAGCTCTGTCCGAGCTCGAGCTCACCGTCGACCAGGGCGAGGTGGTGAGCATCATCGGCCCGAACGGCGCGGGCAAGAGCACGGTCTTCAATGTCATCACCGGCCTTTACACCCCGACCGGTGGCGACGTTCGCTTCGAGGGCCGTTCGCTGGTCGGGCTCCGACCGGACAAGATCACCCGGCGCGGGGTCGCGCGCACGTTCCAGAGCCTGCGCCTGTTCCTGAACATGAGCGTGATCGAGAACGTGATGGCCGCTACATATGGCGGGACACGCGCCACGCCGCTGGAGCAGATCCTGCTGCTACCTCGCCGCTGGAGCGAGGGCCGCCGGGTGCGGGCCGAGGCGGAGGCCCTGCTGTCCTTCTTCGGGGAACGACTTGCCGGCTACCGCTGGGAGCAGCCCGCTTATTCCCTGTCGTATGCCAACCGGCGGAGGCTCGAGATCGCGCGGGCGCTGGCCACCAAGCCGAAGCTGCTGCTGCTGGACGAGCCGGCGGCGGGAATGAACCCCAACGAGACGCACGAGGTGACCGAGCTGATCGGACGGCTGCGTGAGGAGCTCGGGATCGGGATCCTGGTCATCGAGCACGACATGCACGTGGTCGCCGGGTGCTCGGATCGCGTGATCGCGCTCGACCACGGGATCGAGATCGCGGCCGGCAGCTTCGAGGAGGTGGCCAACCACCCGGCGGTGGTCGAGGCCTACCTGGGCCGTGACCCGGAGGCTCTGGCGGGCGATGCTGCTTAGCCTCGACGGGATCACCACCTACTACGGCCAGATGCGGATCCTCGAGGGGATCTCGCTCCAGGTCGGTCCCGGGGAGCTCGTGTGCCTGCTCGGCGGCAACGCCTCGGGCAAGTCGACGACGCTGAAGACCGTGCTCGGCCTGGTCAAGCCGCGAGCCGGTCGGGTGGTCCTGGACGGCGAGGACGTGACCGCGCGGCCGGTTCCGCATCGGATCGCGCGGGGAATCGCGATCGTGCCCGAGAACCGCCGGCTGTTCGGCGACATGACCGTGCGCGAGAACCTCGAGCTGGGCGCCGTCCTGCGCGATGGCTCGACCTTCGACCAGGATCTCGAGCGCGTGCACACGCTGTTCCCGCGGCTCTACGAGCGCCGCGCTCAGCTCGCGGGAACGCTGTCCGGCGGCGAGCAGCAGATGGTCGCGATGGGGCGGGCGCTCATGTCCCATCCCCGTCTGCTGCTGATGGACGAGCCCTCGATGGGTCTCGCCCCCGCGCTCGTGCAGCAGAACTTCCGCATCATCAAGGAGGTCCACGAATCCGGCGTGGCGGTGCTCATGGTCGAGCAGAACGCGACGATGGCGTTGTCGATCGCGGATCGCGGCTACGTGCTCTCGACCGGCCAGATCGTCCTCGAGGGCGCGGCTTCGGAGCTCCTGAAGTCAGAGGACCTCAAGCGGGCCTACCTGGGCGCCTGAAACCGCGGCCAACCGCGCGGACCCCGGGTCGGATCCAGGGGTCGGCCCGTTCATCCGCGCTCAGCGCGGCCAGACGCGCTCACCCCGCGCCGGGACCGGGGGTGGGCGCGGTTAGCCGCGCCCAGGCTCGCTCGCATCACTCCCGCCATCATTACCACCGCCATGAAGGTCTTCATCTCCAGCGACATCGAGGGCACGGCGGGGATCGTCGACTGGGAGCAGGTGCGCGGTCCGGGCCCCGAGTATGAGATCGGCCGCCGGCTCCTACTCGACGAGGTGAACGCGGCCATCGACGGTGCCGTCGAGGCGGGCGCCACCCACGTCCTCGTCAATGACGCCCACCGGACGATGTTCAACCTCCACCCGGGCGCGCTTCACGGCGCCTCCTACCTCTCGGGCCGGCACAAGCCCCTGTACATGATGGAGGGCCTCGACGACACGTTCGACGCCGTGTTCATGGTCTCCTACCACGGCTCGATCGGCGCCGAGCGCGCGGTCCTCTCGCACACCTACAACCCACTCGCGATCTGGGAGGTCCGCCTGAACGGCGTGCCCGTCGGCGAGAGCGCCCTGAACGCGCTGGTGGCCCTGCATCACCGGGTGCCGGTCGTGCTCATCACCGGCGACGAGGCCACCGCCGACGAGGCCCGGCCGTTCATGCCCGGCATCGAGGCCGTGGTGGTCAAGCGCTCGATCACCCGCTTCTCGGCCGAGAGCCTGCACCCGGACCGCGCGTGCGAGCTGATCCGAGACGGAGCGATCCGCGCCCTGGGGCGAGCCCAGGCGATCGCCCCACCCGCGATCGAGCTGCCGGCCACACTCGAGGTCACCTTCCTGACCTCGGACATGGCCGAGATGTCGAGCTGGCTGCCGGGGGTCGAGCGAACCGAGGCCCGCATCGTCAAGCTCACCGACGACGACCCGCTGCGCCTCTACCGCACCTTCATCACGCTGATCGCCCTCACCCGATCGATCGTCGAGCGCTGAGCGCCAATCAGCTGGCCGCGGCCCGCAGCACTCCCTCGACCTGCGAGGCCAGGATCGCAGGCAGCACGCGCTGACCGAGCGCGCTCAAGATGCCGTTGAAGCTCGCCTCGGCACTCCAGCGCACCTCGCAGCCATCGGCGTCACCATCGCCGTCGAGACTGATCTCCAACGCCAGCTCGGCGTCGTACTCGCCGCCGCGGCCGCGGCACACCAGTCGCACGTGCTCGCCTTCGCGCCGCTCGGCCACCTGCACATCGACCCACAGCGGCGTCTCGCCGAGTGCCGTGCTGGGGGCGACGAGGACCGAGAACGAGTCCTCGTCTGAAACCTCGACCTCCTCGACCGCAGGCAGGGCACGTTCGAGCTCGCGCGGGTCGCTGAGGCGCGACCACATGACCTCGCGCGATGCCTGCACGCTCAGCGAGCCGTCGGCCCTCATCGCGAGCTCACATCCACGTGGCTCGACTCCTGCCCGCGCAGCAGCCGCCAGACCCGCTCCGAGGAGTTGTGGCTGTCTGAGACCAGCGGGGCGTCCGGACCGAGCGCATCCTGGATAGCGGAGCAGATCGTCGCCAGCGGGGCGCCGCCACCCTCGCCCATCCCCTTGGCGCCGTTCGGGGTGAACGGCGAGGGCGATTCGATGTGGTCGGTCTTCAGCTCCGGAATGTCGAGCGCCGTGGCCACGCGGTAGTCGTAGAAGTTGGCATTGAGGAGCTGGCCCTCCGGCGAGTAGTTGAACGCCTCGTGCAGCGCCGCGGCGATGCCGTGCCCGGTCGCACCGTGAACCTGCCCCTCGACGATCTGCGGGTTGATCCGCCGCCCGCAGTCATCGACGGCGCCGTACTGGAGGATCCTCACCTGGCCCGTCTCCTCATCGAGCTCGATCACGCAGGCATGGACCTGGATCGCGTAGGTCAGGGTGAGGTTGCCGCGCTTGGTCTCGGGGTCGGGCACCTGGAACGGGGGCCGGTAAACGTACCGGCAGTTCAGGCTCACGGAGTCGGCGATCTCGGGCGGCAGCACGGCGTTGTTGGCGTAGACCACGTTCGCGATCCCGATCAACGGGATCGCCCGCTCGCTGTCGCCGCGATAGCTCGCCACCCCTCCGTCGAGGACGATGTCCGCCTCCTCGCAGCCGAGCACCGCCGCGCCCACCTTGATGATCTCGGCCCGCAGCCGGCGGGCGGCTCCGATCGCCGCATTTATTCCCGTCACCGCGAACTGGCTGGCGTAGGTGCCGGAGAACCCGACATACGCGCTGTGCTCCTTGTTGAACCCGGCGTTGACCCTCACGTCCCCGGGCTCCACCCGCAGGATGTCGGCGATCACCTGGGCCGCCGTCGTCTCGTGTCCCTGACCGGTCGGGCTCGTCCCGAGCGTGCAGTAGATCTCCCCGTACAGGTCGAGCTTGACCGTGGCCGCCTCGCCGTTGCCCGAGAACGGAAGGTCGGGGTTGATGATCCGGGCCTGGCCGAAGTTGTTCGTGCCCGAGTCGAGCGTCGAGCCGATCCCGATCCCGATCCGCTTCCCCGCGGACCCTCGCTTCTGAAGCTCGCGCGCTCCATCGTAGTCGATCAGCGAGAGCGCCTTGTCGAGCGCTCCCGGCAGGTCGCCCGAGTCGTACACGCAACCGTTGGGCGTCTCATACGGGTAGTCCTCGGGCTGCACGTAGTTCTGCTTGCGCAGCTGGACCGGGTCGAAGTCCAGGCGCCGCGCGACGGTGTCCACGATCCGCTCGATCATCCACAGGTGCTGCAGGCGGCTGTAGCCGCGGTTGGGGACGGTCGGGCACTTGTTCGTCATCGTCTCGGTGTAGTCGACGTGGACGTGCTTGAAGCGGTAGCAGCCCGGCGTGACCTGCGACCAGATCACCGCTCCGAGCGGCTCGTAGTGCAGGTAGGCGCCGGCGTCGTCGAACGCCCGGAGCTTGAAGCCGAGGATCGTGCCGTCGGCCATCACCGGCACCTCGATGTCCAGGAACGTGCGCTCGTTGCCCATCCCGCACGAGAGCAGGTTCTCCGAGCGGTACTCGGTCCACTTCGCCGGCCGTCCGGCCTTCCGCGAGATCAGCGCCAACGCGGCCACCTGCGGGTACATCGCGATCTTGTTGCCGAAGCCGCCGCCCGAGTCCTGGTAGCGCCACAGCAGCTGGTCCTGGCGGACGCCCAGCGAGGGTCCCATCACCTGCGAGGCGAACATCGGGAACTGGATGTTCGAGACGATCTCGACCTGCCCTGTGCCCAGGTCCCAGTTGACGAGCGCGCCCTGGCACTCCAGCGGCGTCGAGGAGAAGCGGTGGAAGTGCAGCCGCTCGATCCGCACGACGTGGTCGGCGTTCTCGAGGGCCCAATCGATGTCGCCGTAGTCGTAGATCC
This sequence comes from Solirubrobacteraceae bacterium, assembly GCA_035295205.1. GTDB lineage: Bacteria > Actinomycetota > Thermoleophilia > Solirubrobacterales > Solirubrobacteraceae > Palsa-465. The sequence continues at coordinate 9,761 of DATGJM010000013.1, forward strand.
CCTGCCAGGCCAGGTTCGAGCCCACCTCTTCGTGCAGCACCGGGCTGCGCGGGTCGGCGGCCTCGACCGCGTCGACCACCGCGGGCAGCGGCTCGTACTCGACCTCTATCAGCTCGGCGGCGCTGCGGGCCAGCTCCCGCGTCTCGGCCATCACCATCGCCACGGCGTCGCCCTCGTAGCGGGCCTTCAGGGCGAGCGGGTACTCGACGATCCTGGCCGCGGGATCGGGCGCGATGCGGAAGAACGGCTCGCAGCGCTCGGCCATCTCGGCGGCGGTCATCGTGGCGTACACCCCCGGCAGCGCATCGGCCTTGGAGGTGTCGATGCGGCGGATGTTCGCGTGGGCGTGAGGGGAGCGCAGGAAGTGCACGTAGCCCTGGCGGAACATCCAGGTGTCGTCCACGAACTGCCCTTGGCCCTTCAGCAGGCGCCGGTCCTCGGTGCGCGGAAGGCTGCGCCCGGTGTAGCGGCCGAGCTCGTGCTCGACCGATTCGATCGTCTCGACCACCGCGCGGGTCACACCCCCACCTCCACCTCGCCGGACGCCGCCGCCCGCACCGCGCGGACTATGTTCTGATAGCCCGTGCAGCGGCAGATGTTGCCCTTCAGCGCGCGGCGGATCTCGTGCTCGGAGGGATCGGGGTTTCGCTCGAGCAGGTAGCTCGCGGCGAGGACCATTCCCGGCGTGCAGTAGCCGCACTGGACCGCATGCTCGGTGTTGAACGCCTGCTGGAGCGGCGTCAGCTCGGCCTCCGGCGGCGCCAGCCCTTCGACCGTGGTGAGCTCGCAGCCGTCGGCCTGGACGGCGAGCATCATGCAGCTCTTGATCAGGCGGCCGTCGCACCGCACGGTGCAGGCCCCGCAGTTGCCCGTGTCGCAGCCGATGTGCGTGCCGCGCAGGCCGAGCGTGTCCCGGATGAAGTGCACGAGCAGTTCCTGCGCGAGCACGGTGCGCTCGTAACGCTCGCCGTTGATCGTCACCTTTATGGCGTGGGCGCCTGCCATCGGCTCACCTCTCAGTCGCTTCCACGATCGCGCGCCGGACCACGACCGCCGCCATCTCCCGGCGGTACTCGGCGCTGGCATGGACGTCGGAGACGGCTGCGAGGCCCGCGCCAAGATTGGCGCACGCCTCACGGATGGCCTCGGGGCTCGCCTCGAGCCCGCTCAGCCGCTCCTCGAGCTCGGGCAGCCGGACGGGCGCTCCGGCCAGGGCGCTCACAACCACTCGCGCGCCCGAAATCGTCCCGTTCACCTTCAACGCCGCGCACGCCCGAGCAAGTGCCCACGAGTCCTCGTCGGCCACGGTCACCGTGCTGTAACCCACGCCGAGCTCCCCGCGCGCCGGAACGTGGATCGCGATCAGCAGCTCTCCGGGTCGCACGGCCGTGTCGAAGGGACCGTGGAAGAACTCCTCCGCGGACACCGAGCGGAGACCGTCCGCCCCCAGGATCTCCATCTTGGCGTCGAGGGCGACGAGCAGCGGCGGGAAGTTCGAGGCCGGGTCGCTGTAGCAGGCGTTGCCGCCGATCGTGCCGCGGCAGCGCACCTGCTGATCGGCGATCCCGCCGGCCACCTCGGCCAGCTTCGGATGTGCCCCGCGCAGCGAGGCCGAGTTGTCGAGCTCGTCGTAGGTCACCGCCGCCCCGATGCGCACGCTGCCGTCGACTGCGACGTCGATCGAGCGCAACTCCTCCAGGCGGCTGATGTCGACGAGCAGGTCGCACTCGGCGAGCCGGTGCTTGAGGACGTTGATCAGGCTCTGCCCGCCGGCCAGGGCGCGCGCACGGCGACTGGACCGCAGCGCCTCGACAGCGGCCTGTGTCGAGGTTGGACGCTCGTACTCAAGTGACCGCAGCAGCACCGGGACCCTCTCCTCGCTCGCACCCGATCCTCGTACATTTGATCAAGTCCGTCAAGACGGCATCGCCCCCGCCCGCAGCGAGAACAGCTCGTCGCCGCCCATCTGCTGGGCGATCAGGTTGGCCGTGCGGGCCAGGTGGTTATGAAGCTCGAACGCTGCGGCCTCGGGGTCACACTCGACGCAGGCTCGGAGCAGCCGCTCGTGCTCACGCTGGCGCTCCTCGAGGTTCTGGCGCACCGGCAGCACGGCGAAGCGGTAGCGCTCACTGCTCTCCCACAGCGGCCGGATCAGCCGCGACATCCACCGCGAGCGAGCCGCGTCGTAGAGGGCGAAATGGAACGCCGTGTGCGTCGCCCACAGCCGCGCGAGATCGCGCTGCTGGCGGCTGGCTCTGACGTAGGCGGCGAGCTTCTCCGAGGCCAGGATCGCGTCCTGCTCGCCGAATCGCTCGGCCGCATGGCGGATGGCCAGCGTCTCGAGCGCGAGCCGGGCCTCGTATACCTCGCGCAGATCCTCGATCGAGAGCTCGGTCACCCGCGCCCCCCGATGGGGGACGTTCTCGACCAGCCCCACCGCGTCCAGCAGCCGCAGCGCCTCGCGGATCGGCATCGGGCTCATGTCGAGCACCTCCGCGAGATCCTCGATCGGCAGTCGCTCTCCGGGCGAGAGCACGCCGGTGACGATCGCCTCGTGCAGCGTCGCGTATGCCCGCTCGGCCAGTGTGCGGTGGCCCCCGGCGGGGCGCAGCGCCGCGAGTCGCTGCGGCGCCGGAGTCATCGCTGCGACCAGCTGTGCTCGAGACCCCGGATCAGCGCGGCGATCGCGGCGTTGAGCGGCGTCGGCACGCCGTACTCGAGCCCGAAGCGCACGATCCCGCCGTTCATGGCCTCGATCTCGGTCGGGCGCCCGGCGAGCACATCCTGGAGCATGCTGGCGCGGTGCTCGTAGGCCACGCGCGCCGCGTGGTCGACGAGCTCGTCGGGGTCGGAATCGAGCTCGATGCCCTGGGCGTCGGCCACCGCCTTGCCCTCGTCGACCAGCGCGGTGACGAGCGCCCGAGTGCCCTCGAGCTCGCACACGCGCCCGTGCGTCAGCTGCGTGAGCGCGCCCACCGGGTTGGTGGCGGCGTTGAAGATGAGCTTCGTCCATTGGGCGCCACGGGCATCCTCGAGCGCTTTTGCCGGCATCCCGCCGGCCGTCATCGCTTCGGCCAGGCGCTGGACCTGGGACATCGAGGCCGGCCGGGGCTCGAACGGCCCGAGCCAGGTGTCCCCGCGCGTGTCCATCTGCACGACCCCCGGCTCGAGCACGCGCCCGGCCGGGAACGTCGTGCCCCGGATCACCCGCTCGGCGTGCTCGGCGATCACCTCCTCGTTGCCCACGCCGTTCTGGACGGACGCGACCGCGCCGCCCTCCCGGAAGGCGTGTGCGCAGGCCTCGAGCGCAGCGCCGGTGAACATGCTCTTGGTCGCCACGACCCCGAAGTCGCACAGAGGGAGCTGCGCCGGGTCGGTGGTCGCCCTGACGCGAGCTGTGAGCTCCGCCTCGCCGACCAGGCGCAGCCCGTCCTGGTTGATCGCGTCCACGTGGGCCTGGCTCACGTCGTAGGCGTGAACCTCGACTCCATCCACCTGAGCCAGATGAGCGGCGAACAGGCTGCCCACAGCGCCGCAGCCGACGACCGCGACCCTCACGCGCCGACCACCTCCGGGCGCTCACGGGCCAGCGCCCACGAGGCCTCCTTGGCCTTGATCAGCCGGTGGACGGTGGCGGTGATCGGGACGGAGACTCCGTGCTTCTGCGCCTCCCGGACCACCGCGCCCGCGATGAAGTCGACCTCGGTCGGCTGCCGCATCAGCACGTCGTGGAGCATCGAGGGCACATGGGCGTATGCGCTGGCCGCGGTCTCGCCACGGGCCACGGCCAGGCAATTCATCTCCCACGGGTCCTCGTAGAGCTCGACCCCCGCGGCCGCGGCCACGGCCTTGCCCTCGTCGATCAGGGCCCGAACGACGTGACCAAGCGCCGTCGGCTCGTCCTCCTCGGCGAACATCTGCACGTGCGGGAGCTCGGTCAGGGAGGCCACGCCGTTGACCGCCGAGTTGAAGATCAGCTTCGACCACTGAGCCGGGAGGAGGTCGGCCATCCACTCGGCCCGCAGGCCGGCTGCCACGAGCAGGTCCGCAGTCGCCCTCACCGCGTCGAGCGGGGTGCCCGTGCCCGCCCACGGCCCGAGCCAGGTCGCGGTGTCGAGCTCGTACTCGACTTCGACGTCGCCGTGCCGGCGCCCGCTCATGAACGTAACGGCCGAGATCAGGGGCCACTCGCCGTGGCGGGCGACCACCTCCTCGGCGCCGAGGCCGTTCTGGATGGTCATCATCACGGCCTCCGGGGCGACTCCCTCGAGCCGCGTCGCGACTGTCTCCAGCTCGGTGGCCTTGCAGGCCACGATCCCGAGCTCGAACTCGGGCAGCTCGACTGGGTCTGCGGTTGCGTGCACCTGGGCGTGGAAGCTGCTCTTCCCTCTCACCGTCAACCCGTCCTCGTTCAGCCGCCGCGCGTGGTCGGCCCGGCGCGTGAGGACCCAGGTTTCGCTCACTCGGCCCAGGTGCACCGCGAGCAGGCTCCCGATCGTTCCGGCCCCGACGATGCAGACCCGATTCACCGGTGCACCGTCCGGAAGTCGTCCGCGTAGCGCCCGAGCTGCTCGCAGCCGTCGGCGGTGATCAGGAAGTTGTCCTCGACGCGCAGGCCCCCGCCGCCGGGCCAGTAGCACCCAGGCTCGACGGCGAGGACCATGCCTTCGCGCAGCTCCCCGGTTCCCGCTTGATGGGCGTACGGCGGCTCGTGGGCTCGGGCGCCAACGCCATGGGCGATCGGGTGCGACGGCTGACCCGGGTATCCGATCTCGCCGATGCCGTCGCGGACCAGGCGGTCGAGCTCGGGCAGGCTCGCTCCCGGCCTCAAGTGTTCGATTGCCCGCTGGTAGACGGTCAGCAAGCCGTCGAGCAGCGAGTCGTACTCACCGGTCAGCTCGCCCGGGCAGGCGTTCTTGGTCAGATCGCACCAGTAGCCGTCGGTGGCCACCCAGATCTCGAGCAGCGTCGGTTCATCCGCGCTCACGTGCGCGTCGCTCGTGGCGGTGAACGTGCGGATGCCAGGTCCCGACCACACGAGCGTGAATGCGCGCGCCATGTCGACGCGCCCCTGGTAGCCGACGCCGACCGAGTGGACATACGCCTCGTACATCGCGCCCACCTCGCTCGTCTTCATCCCGGGACGCAGCTGATCGCGGACGTGCTCCATCGCCTCGGCCGCGAGCTCGGCGGCGAGGCGCATGCGCTCGACCTCCTGTTCGGTCTTGATCGCCCGCGCGGTCGCCAGCAGGCCGCTGGCATCGATGACCTCGTTTGCGAACGCGTCGAACCACGGCTGCGAGAACACGGTCGGCTCGGCCACCATCAGGTCGGCGGCCTGGGTGCCCTGGCTCAGCTCGAGCCCGACGCGGTGTGCGCCCAGCTCCTTCAGCACCCCCACCGCGATGTCGAGCGAGCGGTACCACGGTGGACGCGGGTCGTCAGGGTGATAGCCCGCGAAGGTTCGGATGTCCTGCGTCCAGCTCGTGCGTCGCGCCTCCTCGAGCTGCGGCTCGAGCACGATCAGCACGGGCTCGCCGTCAGCGGGGAACACGAGCACGTCGTAGCCCTTCATGCACCAGTAGCTGTCGAGGTAGAGGATGTTGTCGGGCGCGCGGACGACGAGCGCGTCCAGCTCCTGCTCGGCCATCAGCTCGCGCACGCGGCGAAGCTTCGCGGTGTCGCGCGGCCAGCTCACCAGCGCTCGAGCGGCGGCGCGGGCACGCCGTGCGCTTCCTCCCAGGAGATCACGGGGTTGCGCAGCACGCCGATCCGCTCGATCTCGCACTCCATCACGTCGCCCGGCCGCAGGTAATAGTCCTTGGCGTCCTCGCGAAAACCCGCTACGCCGGACACCGTGCCCAGGCTCAGAACGTCGCCGGCGCTGTAGCCCAGCGGCGAATAGTGGGCGACGATCTGCGGGATCGTCTGCGCCATGTTGCCGCTGCGCGACTTCTGGCGGACGTCGCCGTTGACCCGCAGCTCCATGTCGAGCGCGTAGGGGTCGGGGATCTCATCCGGAGTGACGATCCACGGGCCGAGCGGGCAAAAGGTGTCGATCGCCTTGCAGAACGAGAACACTCCCGAGCGCATCTCCCGGCGCTGGATGTCGCGAGCGGTGATGTCGTTGAAGATCGTGTAGCCCGCGATGTAGGACTCCGCCTCCTCGGGACCGAAATGGCGGCAGTCCCGGCCGATGATCAATGCCAGCTCGAGCTCGTGATCGAGCTCGTCGGTGAGGTGCTCCGGGTAGACGACCGGGTCCTCGGTGCCGATGATGGCGTCCACGTTCTGGAAGAACACGATCCACGGGGCGATCTCGTGCGACCACCCGACGATCTTGGACTCCTCCTCGTGCTCGCGATAGTTGCCCGAGGTGTGGAAGAACTTGCGCGGGATGATCGGGGCGCGCAGCCGGACGTCGGACAGCGCCACGCGCTCGCCCCGCTGGGTGGCCGCCTCCACGCCGACTTCGAAGAGCTCGCGCATGGTCTGCAGGCCGTCGATCGCGGTTACGTGGTCGCCTTCGAGCACCCCCGGCCGGGTCCTCGAGTCCGGATCGGTGAACGTCACGAGCTTCACGCGACGACCTCGCAGATCTGCGCGATGACGAGCGCGTACACGGTCGCGACCTTGCGCAACCCCTCGATGTCGAGGTTCTCGCCGTCGGGTCCGGGCAGGCCGCTCGAGGTCCCGTAGTTGACGGTCTCGATCCCGTAGCGGGTGAGCGCCGAGGCATCGGAGAACCAGCGCACCACGTCGCGTTCCGGCAGCTCGCCGAATACCCGCTCGTGGCCGGCGTCGATCGCCTGGATGAGCGGGTGCGACTCCTCGATCTCGGCGCCGGGCGCGGTGACGAACACCTCGTGCTCGATCCCCGCCTCGGGGTGGCGCTCGCGCAGCCTGCTCGCCAGCGCGTCGATGGCGCGGACCGCGTCCTGCATGGGCATCGTCGGGGGCACGCGGACGTCGAGGAACAGGTCCGTGCGGTCGGGGGTGCGGCTGACGCGCCACGGCTGTCCGCCGCGCACCGCTCCCAGGTTGACCACGCTGGTGAGGCCCCGGTACTCGGCGGTCTGCTCCCATTCCGGGATCCAGGCCAGGATGTCGTCGAGCACGCCGCGCATGCGCACGATCGAGTTCTCGTTCATGCGCCCGGCGGAGAACGCTGTGTGCACGAACGGGCCCCGCGTGCTGATCCGGGCCCACAACGTCCCGAAATGGCCGAGCACGACCCGCTGCTCCGTCGGCTCACCGAGGATGCACATGTCGGCCATCACTCCGTGCGTGGGCAGATAGCGGCTGCCGGCGGCATAGCCCCGGTACTCGCGCCCGCGGAACTCCTCGCCCCACTGCGTCTTCTCGATCTCGCCGCTGACGCAGGCGATGATCACATCGCCGCGCAGGCGCAGGCCTGCGTCCTGGGTGGCCCGGACGGCCTCGAGGTAGCAGGCCAGCGCGCCCTTCATGTTCGAGATGCCAAGGCCGTAGATGCGGCCGTCGCGGACGAGCGCTCGCGGCTGGAAGCCGAGGATGCCGCGCAGGTGTGGCTCGCGGCCGGAGTAGGACGTGTCCATGTGCCCGTTGAACATCAGGCTGCGCCCACCGCCCTGACCTTTGAGCGTGCCGATCACGTTCGGCCGGCCCTCCTCGACCTCCTGCCAGGTGACCGAGAGCCCGGCGTCCGCGAGCGCGGCGCGCGCGGTCTCGCCCATCGCCTGTTCGCTGCCGGTCGGGCTCGGAGTGTTGACGTACGCGCAGGCCGTCTCGACCAGGCGGCGCTCGTCGATGGCGTGGATCAGTCGCTGGCTTGTCACCTGGTCGGCTGCGAAGCTCATCGGAAGTGCGGAAGGACGTGCTTGGCGAACAGCTCGATCTGGTGGGCGCGCCGCTCACCCCAGAGCTCGAGCATGATGTGCGTGCAACCGGCGTCCGCGTACTGCTCGATGGCCGTTATGCAGTCGGCGGCGGTCCCGGCGATCGGGTTGCACTTGTCGAGAATCTCGTCGCTCACGGCGCGCGCCGCGGCCACGCGACCGCCGGACTCCATGGCCTCGGCGATCGGTCGGATCTCGTCCTGGGTGAGGCCCGCGGTTTCGAGCAGCACGTCGGCTGAGGCCTGGATGTTCTGCACCTTGTTGGCCAGGTACATACCGGCGATCTCGCGTGCCCCCTGTCTGCCCTGGTCGCGGTCCTCGTCGATGCTGGCCACGACCGTGCAGCCGAGGTCGAGCCGGCTGGGGTCGCGGCCGGCCGACTGCGCTCCGGCGGTCAGGTTCTCGCGCGCGTAGCGGACGAAGCCAGGGGTGGTGATGCTCGGGGTCAGCAGGCCGTCACCCTCCTCGCCGGCGTAGCGCTGCATTCGCGGGCCCGTGCCGGCGATGTAGATCGGCACGCCGGTTCGCGGCGACTGGGCTTCGGCCGACAGCTCCGGGACCGTGGCGGTGAAGGCAGGACCTTCGTAGCTGAACGGCCCTCCTTCGAGCACGCCGCGGACGATCCGCACGGCATCGCGCGTCGGGTTCAGGGGCTTCACATTCTCCGCGCCGATCTCCTTCATGAAGATGCGGCTCGCCCCGAAGCCGAGGACGAATCGGCCGGGAGCGAGCTCCTGGGTGACCCGGGCGTCCATCGCCACCTGGATCGGGTGGCGGGTGAAGGGCGAGATGATCCCCCAGCCGATCGTCAGCCGCTCGGTCTCGCGCGCGATCAGGGCCGACAGGGCGGTCGTGCTGCGGGCCTCCATCTGGTGCTTGCGCCACCACGGATACGCCTCGGCCAGCCAGATCGTGTCGAACCCGTGGCGGTCGAGCAGCCGCGCGTGTTCGAGGATCTCGTCCACCGGCTCCATCGTGAGCTGCATGACGCCGATCCGGAGGAGCACGCGGGCCGTCACCGTCCGAGACCACTGTCGTCACCGCCCGAGACCACTGTCGATATTTGATCAGAAGCGTCGGGGTGGCGCAAACCGCTCTGACGACTGGGCCGGAACGGTGTTTGCCAAGGAAGTAACGTTGTCCAGCATGGCCACCACAACCGCCCCCGAAAAGATCCGCCCGAAGGATTACCTGGCCCTCGACCAGCTGCTCTCGGACGAGGAGCGCGACATCCGCGACACCGTCCGCGCGTTCGTTCGCGACCGCGTGCTGCCCGATGTGGGCGAGTGGTTCGAGGAGGCGCGGATCCCGATCGAGCTCGCGCGCGAGCTGGGGCGGATCGGCGTGCTCGGCATGCATCTGTCGGGGTACGGGTGCGCGGGCGCTTCGGCTACCGCCTACGGGTTGGCGTGCCTTGAGCTCGAGGCGGGCGACAGCGGCGTGCGTTCGCTGGTCTCGGTGCAGGGCTCGCTGGCGATGTTCGCGATCTGGCGCTGGGGCTCTGAGGAGCAGAAGCAGGATTGGCTTCCGCGGATGGCCGCCGGCGAGGCGATCGGCTGCTTCGGCCTGACCGAGCCCGATTCGGGCTCCGATCCGGGCTCGATGCGCACCCGCGCCCGGCGCGACGGCGAGGACTGGATCCTCCATGGGCAGAAGATGTGGATCACCAACGGCTCCGTCGCCGACGTGGCCGTCGTGTGGGCGCGCACCGACGACGGCGTGCGCGGCTTCCTGGTCCCGCGCGACACCCCGGGCTTCACCACCCAGGAGATCCACCGCAAGCTGTCGCTGCGCGCGTCGGTGACGAGCGAGCTGCTGCTGGACGACGTGCGCCTCCCGGCGTCGGCCATGCTGCCCGAGGCCACCGGCCTCCGCGGGCCGCTGTCGTGTCTGAACGAGGCCCGCTTCGGGATCGTCTGGGGCGCCGTCGGCGCCGCCCGCGCGTGCTTCGAGGCCGCCCTGGACTACGCGATGGAGCGCCGGCAATTCGACCGGCCGATCGCCTCGTTCCAGCTTCAGCAGGCCAAGCTCGCGATGATGGCGGTCGAGGTGAACCGGGCGCAGCTGCTCGCCATGCACCTGGGCCGGATGAAGGACGAGGGCCGGCTCGTGCCCGAGCACGTCTCGATGGGCAAGCTCGCGAACGTCAACGCGGCGCTGGACGTCGCACGGAGCGCTCGTCAGGTGCTGGGCGCCAACGGTGTGACGTTGGAATATCCGGTCATCCGCCACATGAACAACCTCGAGTCGGTCGTGACCTACGAGGGCACCGCCGACGTCCACTCGCTGGTCATCGGCGGCGCGCTCACGGGTATTCAGGCGTTCCGCTGAACGGCAATCGCATGCCGAGGGATCAGGCCAGATCGAGGGCGTGCTCGCGGCGCCGGCGCCTGAGGGTGTAGGCGATCCAGGCGACGAGCGCGGCCAGCAGCCCGACCGGGACGAGCCCGGCGAGCGCGATCAGGGCGACGCCGGCGGCGACGACCAGGACCCGGCCGGCGATGTGCGCCGAGTGCCCGAGGAAGCCCGCCGAGTGATGGTGCTTCGCCGGGGCCGGGGGCAGTGCGTGCGGGGCGATCGTGACCACGACCTTGCTGTAGTTGATCTGGGCGCTGAGCGAGTTGATCGCGCCCTCGTCGGAGGCGATCGCTCCCTCGACGTCGTGGATCCGGGTCTGCAGGCTGTCGATCTCGCCGGTGGTGGTGGCCGCCGCCAGCTGCTTCAGGAGCGCGGCCCTGAGCGCCTTGTCGTCCGCCAGCTTGCGGTGCGCCGAGATCCACTGATCGTTGACGTCCTGCGTGTTATCGGTGCGCGAGAGCACGGTCGATCCCGGGAGCTCCGACAGCCGGCTCAGGGTCTGGGCGAGGACGCCGCTCGGGATCCGCAGATGGAACTCGGCGTAGCCGTCGGTGCCGCCGGTCTGGGTGATGGTCGACTTGTCGACGATGCCGCCTGCTTGGCCGATCACGTTGTAGACCTCCTGGGCGACCGAGTCGACGCGGTTGGCAGGCGCGCCGAGGTCGAGCTCGGCGGACTGGACCAGCACGCGGCCGTTCGGGGTGGGTGCTGGCGCATTCGTCGCGCTGGACGGGGCGAAGGTGGGCGCCGCGTAGCCCAGCTGGCCGGAGGAATTCGGCGCGGGTGCGTGTAGAGACTTCGACGAGGGCGCGCTGCGCAGCGCCCGAGCCGAGCCGGCGCCGCTGCTGGACGCCGCGCTCGTGGCGGAGGGAGTCGAAGCCGTCGAGGAGCTGGAGGTGAAGGAAGTCGAGCTCGAGCTCGACGAGGCGCCGCCACCCAGCGAAGGCCCGAGCACCACGATCAGAGCCGCGAATGCGCCGGCTATCGCCGTCGCGAGCGCGCCGCCGCCGACCGCGCCCCAGCTCCACCGGCGCCGGCGGCCCGACGCCGACGGAACGCCCAGCGGGCCCGGCCGCATCTCGAACCGCCACTGCACTCGGGCGTCCATCTCGCGGGCGAACTTCTCGGACGGCGCCGGGCGCTCGTCGGCGAGCATCAGCGCCAGCTCGGCCAGCTCGGCGAAGCGCGGGTCGACCGGCTCGCCGGCCAGCGTCGCGTCGATCGCGTCGAGGCTGGCCTCGATCTCGGGATCTAGCGGGGTGTCGTCAAGCCGTCTCATTACATGCCTTTCTCAGCTTCTCCATCACGCGGTACACGAGCGTGCCCGCGTTCGTCTCGCTCACGCCCAGTACTCGCGCGAGCTCGGCGTTGGAGAGTCCTGCGTGGAACTTCAGGGCCACGATCTCCCGCTCGCGGCCGGTGAGCTCGGCCAGGGCGGCCCGCACTGCGGTCCGCCGAAGCGCAACCTCGGCACCATCCTCGATCGCCTCCTCGGCGTCGGGGTCCTCAGGGTCGACGACCATCGACGCGAGCCGGCGCCGCCGCCGAAGCTCGTCCAGCGCGGAGTTGCGGGCGATGCCGAACAGCCACGCGCGCTCCTCCCCGCGCCGGCGGTCGAACGTCCGCCGTCGCCGGTAGGCCCGCTCGAACGCCTGGGCGGTGATGTCCTCCGCCGCCGCGGGATCGCGCAGCAGCGTGCAGACATAGCCATACACGTCATCCCGTGAGCTGCGGTACAGGGCCTCGAAGCGCCGCCACGCATCCGTGGCCTCCGGCGTCGTCAAGGTCTGCGTTTCACTCACACCCTCACTACGGCCCCAACGCATATTCATCACAACCGCCGGGAATTTGAGCCCAACCAGCAATTTTCGACGCTATCGTCACGAACAGCAATGGCAAGGCAGCACCGTCTCAGCGCCGCCATCTGCGCCGGAATCCTCGCGCTCACCATCGGGCCGGCGGTCGCGCTCGCCGGCTCGGCGCCGCCTGCCGCTCGCGTGCTGCAGAGCAGCGTGGCGACTGGCCCGACCCAGAGGCAGATCCGCCAGGCGGTCGCCAAGGCCGAAAAATCCAGCCGGCTGTGGGCAACGGTCAACGCCTGCGCGCCCAAGGGCCATCCGCACCTGTTCGGCGTCCGCGCCCAGGAGCCTGCGCTCGGCTTCCACGCCTGGCTGAAGATCACGATCCAGGTCCAGTACTGGGACACGGCCAAGCAGCAATGGCTGCTCGATCCCGACCCTGGCACCACCCAGGCGATCGCGCTGGGCTTCATCAGCTACGGCTACCAGCAGGGCGGCTTCACGTTCAGGTTCCCGAGCTATCACGGCCGCCTGCGTGCTCTGGTCACATTCGAGTGGCACCACGGCGGGAAGATCGTCGGGACAACCGTCAGGCGGACGACCGGACACCACAACGCTGACTTCGCGCAGCCGAAGGGCTATAGCGCGCCCAACTGCACGCTGCATTAGGCGCCGGCGCGCCTAGCACGAGCTTGAGTTCGGCGCATCCGGGAATATCCTGGGATTCGGCTGTGACGCCGTCCACCCAGATCCAAGAGATGCCCGTGCTGGGGCGAGCCAGTGAGCTTTCAGATGTCGAGCAGCTTCTGCGCCGAGCCCGCGACGGGAGCGGCGGCGCGCTCGTCCTTCGAGGTGAGCCAGGCGTCGGCAAGTCGCTGCTTCTGAAGGCCGCGCGCGCCCGGGCCGATGGCTTCGCCGTCCTGTCCGCCGCGGGTGTCCAGGCAGAGTCCACGCTCGCGTTCGGCGCGCTCTCCGCACTCCTGCAGCCGCTGCTCGCCGGCATCACCGAACTGCCCGCCGCGCAAGCGAGCGCTCTGTCGGCCTCGGTCGGCCTCTCGACCGCCGAGCAGGTCGAGCGGCTGGCCTGCTACGCGGGCGTGGTCAGCCTGATCGCCGGGGCGGCTCGGGCTCAGCCGGTTCTCGTGCTGGCCGACGACCTGCAGTGGTTCGACGCCGGCTCGCGCGAGGCCCTGCTGTTCGCCGCCAGGCGGCTGACCTCCGATGCGGTCGCGTGCGTGATCGCGATCCGCGAGGGCGAGAGCGAGGACCCGATCGTCACCGGACTGCCCGAGCTCCGGCTGGGCGGCCTGGATGAGGAAGCGGGGCTCGAGCTCGTTTCCCGCGGCGCCGACGGGGTCAGCCCCGGCGTCGCCCGGAGGCTGTGGTCGCAGACCGCAGGCAATCCGCTGGCCCTGCTCGAGATCCCCCGCCATCTGAGCCCCGAGCAGCGCGCCGGGCGCAGCGCGCTCGAGCAGCCACTTCCAGTCGGCCAGCGGCTCGAGGATTCGTTCGCCGCGACCGCCGCGGGCCTCCCCCAGGACTGCCGCCAGGCGCTATTGGTGGCCGCAGCCAGCTACACCGGCGCGACCGACACGATCTTCGACGCGCTGGCCGCGCTGCAGATCTCGCCGAGCGCGCTCGAGGCGGCCGAGGAGGAGGGCCTCGTCTCGATCGCCGGCGGGGCGCTGGCCTGGCGCCATCCGCTCGTGCGCTCGGCCGTGTACTACGGGGCCACGGCACCGGCCCGGCGGGCAGCTCATTCGGCGCTGGCCCAGACGGGCGAGGAGGCCCGCCTCCCGGATCGCCGCGCCTGGCACCTGGCAGCGGCGGCGCCGGCGCCGGACGAGGAGGTCGCGCAGGCACTCGAGCAGGTCGCGGGCGAGGCGGCGCGGCGCGGCGCCCCGGCCACCGCGTCGCGGGCGTTCGCGCGCGCGGCCGCGCTCAGTCCACGCGAGCAGGACCGCGCCCGGCGTGAGCTCGCCGCAGCGGAGCACGCGCTGAGCGTGGGGCGGGCCGACGAGGCCCTCCAGCTGCTCGATGGAGCCCGGACACGCACCGAAGATCCGGCCCTACGCGTGCAGGGCGAGCGGCTGCGCGCCCGCGTCGAGATCCTGCGCGGCGATCCCTACGCCGCTCACGACCGGCTCGTCGCGCTGGCCGAGACGCTCGAGGACACCGATCGGACGCTCGCGGCCGCGGTGATGACCGACGCGGTGGTGGCGCGCACGATGACCGGGCCGGTCCCGGCGTACCGCGCGACTGCCGAGCGCGCCTTCACGCTGGCCATGCCGCTGGGCGGCGACGCCGAGGCGATCGCGGGGCTCGCTCTCGCATGCGGGCAGCTCCTTTCAGGCGAGAACGCTCCCGCACTCGAGCTGTTCGACCGCTACGGAGCGGTGGCCGAACATCCGCAGCTGTGGCGCTCCGTGCCCGAGCTGCTCGGCATGTATGCGTGCTCGCACGCCGCCACCGAGAACTTCGAGACCGCCGAGCGGCTGTTCAACGCCGTTGTCACGTACACCCGCGACCGTGGGGCGCTCCGTGCGCTCCCGTATCCGTTGAGCGGCCGGGCGCTGCTCGACCTCCAGCTCGGGCGCTGGCCGGCCGCGCTGGCCGGTGCCGAGGAGGCCGTCGAGCTCTCCCGCGAGATGCTCGGTGGCACGATGCGCGCCGGGAGCCTTGCCGCGCTGGCCCAGATCGAGGCGGCGATGGGCCGCGTCGAGGCCACACGCGAGCATGCGGGCGAGAGCCTGGCCCTGTGCAAGCAGCTGAAGGCCGGGGCGTTCGAGACCGAGCCGGCGCTGGCGCTCGCCCTGCTGGCCCTCAGCCTGGGCGAACACGAGGCCTCGGCCGGGGTCTGGAAGCAGGTGACGGTGGACGTGCGCGAGTGGGTCGCCGAGCCGGGCTGGGAGCACATCGACGATGTCGTGATCGAGGCGAACTTCCGCGCCGGGCGCCAGGCGCAGGCCGAGCGCGAGCTCGAGCACCTGGAGGAGAAGGCCGGTCGCACCGGCAGGCGCTGGGCGCATGCTGTCGCTGCCCGCTGCCGGGGGCTGCTGGCGCCGGCGAGCGAGATCGACGATCACTTCCAGGACGCGCTCGACTGGCACCGGGGGCTGCCCCTGCCGTTCGATCGCGCGCGCACCGAGCTGGCATACGGGGAGCGCCTGCGGCGCGCGCGCCGGCGGTCGGATGCGCGCGAACAGCTCGAGCGGGCGTCCGCGACCTTCGGTGCCCTGGGCGCGAGGATCTGGGGCGAGCGCGCGGAGCGCGAACTGGCGGCCGCGGGCTACGGCGGGCGCGTCCCCGCCGAGCAGTCGCCGTGGGCCGAGCTGACCGCGGCCGAGACCCGGGTGGCGCAGGTGATCATCGACGGCGCGACCTATGACGAGGCGGCGAGCGCCCTGTTCGTGAGCCCGCGCACGATCGAGACCCACCTGCGCCAGATCTACCGCAAGCTGGGCGTGCGCTCCCGCAGCGAGCTCACCCGCCGCCTGGCTTCCGCCATCGCGGCATAGGGCGTCCGGCCCTCAGACACATTCAGGATTTCCCCTGATGCGCGATGCGCGCGGGCGCGCCAGGATTCCAAGCGTCGGAACCATCAAACAGACCATTGGGTGGCCAGGGGGCACAGCAGCCGGGGGCCAAAAGGGCTGCTGAACAATCGGTCGGGTGCGCGAGTTCACCCGGCCACTCACCCGGCGCCGGGGGGCGACTTTCCCGCCCCCCGGCGCCGGGCGCGGCACTGAGCGTCTGGCGGTATCGTCGTTCCTAGAGACCGACGCCCTAAGGAGACCCAGTGGCCACCACGACCGAACCCACCGCCACGTCCGTGGCCGACCTGCTCGGCGCCGACGCCGAGGACCTGCTCGGACACCGCTGCCAGACGATCGACGCCTCGCTGCTTCATCTGCCGGGGCCGGACTTCGTCGAGCGGGTCCTGATGAACAGCGACCGCAGCACCGCGACCCTGCGTAACCTCCGCGCGCTCTTCGACCACGGCCGTCTGGCCGGCACCGGCTATCTCAGCATCCTGCCGGTCGACCAGGGGATCGAGCACAGCGCCGGGGCCAGCTTCGCTCCGAACCCGATCTACTTCGATCCCGAGCGGATCGTCGAGCTCGCGATCGAGGGCGGGTGTAACGCCGTCGCCTCGACCTTCGGCGTGCTGGGAGCGGTGTCGCGCCGATATGCCCACCGCATCCCGTTCATCGTCAAGCTCAACCACAACGAGCTTCTCACCTACCCCAACCGCTTCGACCAGGTGCCGTTCGGCAGCGTCACCCGGGCCTGGGAGATGGGCGCCGCGGGCGTGGGCGCGACGATCTACTTCGGCAGCGAGGAATCAACGCGGCAGCTGCGCGAGGTCTCGGAGGCCTTCGAAGAGGCCCACCAGCTCGGCATGTTCACCGTGCTCTGGTGCTACCTGCGCAATCCGGCCTTCAAGGCTGATGAGGACTACCACCTCTCGGCCGACCTCACCGGCCAGGCCAACCACCTCGGCGTGACGATCGAGGCCGACATCATCAAGCAGAAGCTGCCCGAGAACAACAACGGCTACGGAGCCATGAACTCGGCCAACGGCGGCTACGGCAAGACCTCATCCAAGGTCTACAGCGAGCTCACCTCGGAGCACCCGATCGACCTCTGCCGCTACCAGGTGGCCAACTGCTACATGGGCCGCGCCGGCCTCATCAACAGCGGCGGCGCGTCATCGGGCGAGTCCGATCTGGCCGAGGCGGTGCGCACCGCCGTGATAAACAAGCGCGCCGGCGGCACGGGGCTGATCAGCGGTCGCAAGGCCTTCCAGCGTCCGATGGCCGACGGCGTCCAGATCCTGAACGCGATCCAGAACGTCTATCTAGCCGGCGAGATCACCGTCGCGTGAGGCGAACAGGCGCGGGTCGCCGGTGATCACGCCGGTGACCCCGAGCGCCTCGAGCGCCCGGATCCGTGCCGGGTCGTCGACCGTCCACACGTAGAGCTCTCCCCCGGCCGCGAGCACCTCGCGCACCAGCCGCCCGGTCACGAGCCGCCAGTGGACCATGATCGCGTCGCACCGGCGGGCTCGAAGCGCGGCCGTCGCTCGGGGCGGGAACCCGGCGCGAGCGACCTGGAGCCCGACCAGCGACGGCAGTGCGAGCGCCCGCGTGCGGAACGGATCGCGCCTCAGCCTCGGCACCGACCACCCGATCCGGGCGCGCGGCTCGAGCGCGCGCAGCGCAGCCAGGCTCTGCGGATACTGGGTGCAGATCAGCGCTCGCTCCAGCAACCCGTATGAGCGCAGCGCGTCGAGCACGTCGCGCTCGTACCCGGGGAGCTTCAGGTCGACGTCGAGCTCGAGCTCGGCGAACGCCTCGCCGGCCAGGTGCGCGAGACCCTGATCGAGCGTGAGCGGCTGTCTCGAGTCCGCGTCCTCGTAGTCGTGCGCGAGCAGCAGGCGCCCTGAGCCATCTCGCTTGCGCAGCACGTCGAACTCGATCATGTCCACGCCGGCGTGGAGCGCGGCGTCGAAGCTCTCGGGAGTGTTCCCGGGAGCGATCAGCTCCGCTCCCTTGTGGCCAACCCGGCGCATCACCGCTGACACCCAGGGCACCAGTACGTCGTGCGGTTCGCATCGCCCTGGCCGTGGGCGCGGATCGTCTCCCCGCAGCGTGAGCAGGCCCTGCCTGCGTGCTTGTAGACGCGGGGCTCGATCGAGCGCGGCCCGTCGAGCGCGGAGCGCTGCATCCGCGGGCGGACCGCCTCGATCACCGCCAGGGCCTCGGCGTCGCTGACCTCCGACACTCGCCGCCAGGGATCGATTCGCGCCTCCCAGCAACCCTCGGCCTTCCAGATGTTCCCGATGCCGGCGACGTTGCGCTGGTCCAGCAGGGCATCACCGAGGCTGCGGGTCTGATCGTCGCCGCGCAGGCGCACCAGAAATTGCGTGGCGTCGAACTCGTCGGCGAGGACGTCAGGCCCGAGCGCCGCCAGCCGCTGGTCGAACCGCCGCCGCCCCTCGGTGATCAGCTCGAGCGTCGGCCCGTCGAACTGCACCACCTCGCTCCCGCCCGCGCGCAGGACGAGCCAGGCGCGCCGCGGCGAGCGCCGCCAGCGCTGCCCGGAGCGGTACACGCCCCACACCCCGGTCATCGCCAGGTGCGAGTGGAGCATGAGGTCGCCCTCGAAGCGCAGAAACAGGTGTTTGCCGTGGGTGTCGACGCTATGCACTGCGCGGCCTGCGAGCCGCTCCGGCCAATGGTCCATGGCATGTCGCGGATGCGGTGTGAGGATCTCTTCCGGCACGCGCCCGGCCAGCACCGGCCGGATCCGGTTCGCGGCGTAGGCGATCGTGTCTCCCTCAGGCACTGAGCGTGAGCCGCCGCGGCCCTTCCTGGAACCCGAGCGTGAGCAGGAGCTCACCCAGGGGCGAGGCCAGTGCCGGCTCGCCGTCGACCTTCTCCAGGGCCAGGCGCTTCATCGCGCCCGAGCGCGCGTGTCCGATGAGCGCGCCGAGTGCGGGCTCGACGCGAGGGTCCTCGGCGTCGACAAGCGTCTGGAGCGCCCGGCCGCTGCGCTCGAGATAGAGGACAGGCTCCCCGTCCATCAGCACCACGTACGCGCCGTCCACTCTCGCCGGCCGGCGCGCCGCGGTCCGTTCCGGCCATGCCAGCGCGGCCCCGTAGGGCTGCGCTGGATCGACCGCGGCGAGCACCAGGGGCGTCTCGTCCGAGCGCGGCTGGGCCCGCAGGCGCTCGACTGCACCCGGCAGCGCGAACTGAGCGCCCCCGAGTCCCTCGACGAAGTACCCGCGCCTGGCCACGCCCAGGGTCTCGAGCTGGCCCAGCTCCGGGTAGACGGCCGAGAACCCGCCGGGCAGGCCCTCGGCGAGCACGAGCTCGCGTGTCACGAGGCCGTAGCGCTCGAGCAGCAGCTCGCACAGCGCCCGCCGGCGGCCTGCGGGATCGGAGTCGGCTGCCCGCAGCAGCCCAGCGGTCAGCGACCAGCGGCCTGCGAGGTGTGCCGAGGCGCCGCCGCGGCGCCGGGCAGCGGCGAAGCGCCCTGGCCTCGCGATCCGCACGCGTTCGCGCTGCGCCCGCGCCAGCGTCAGCCGCGGCGCCCGCAGCGGTGCGAAGGCGTCATTGGTGACCTCGCCCGCCCAGGCCAGATCCCACAGCGCCTCCTGCAGCTCCTCAGGACTCAGGTCGACATCGACGAGCAGGTCGGTGAAGAAGCATGCCCCTGAGGCCAGCCGGGCTCGCAGCACATCGTGCGCCGGACCGTCGGGCACGCTCCCGCGCAGCGGGGGAGCTCCCAGCACGGCCAGATCCTCGCGGAAGTACAGGGCCACGCGCCCCGAGCTCCGTCCCAGCGCCCCCGCGCCGATCCACACGAGCTCGCCGCTGGCGCAGAGCTGATCCATCCACGCCGGGGAGTAGGCGCCGACCCGCCGCGGGAGGACGTCGCGCTCCCAGGCGCCCACCGGCAGCGCCAGCCCCTGGAGTGGTACGAGAGCCTCGCGCAGACGGTCGATGCCCGCCCCGCTGGCGGGATGGCGATCGACGTTCTGCCAGCTCGGAAGGAACCGAGCCAGCGCTCGCTGGTCGACAGGCTCGACCTCCTTGCGCAGGACTGCGAGCGACGCCCGGCGCAGCCGCCGCAGGACCTCCGGATCGCACCACTCCCTTTCGGTTCCGCCCGGCCGCAGCTCGCCGCGCACCAGATCGCCGGACCGCTCGAGCTCGGCCAGCGGCGCGCCGAAGTCGACCCCATAGCGGGCGCGGAGGTCAGCGACCGTGAAGGGGCCATGCGTCGCGCCGTAACGGCGAGCCACGCGGGTCAGCGCGTCCGGCACGTCAGCGACGAACGCGGCCGGCAGGCCGCCCGGCGGAACGGCGCCCAGCGCGTCGCGATACAGGCCCGCGTCCGCGGCAGCGATCCAGCGCTCTTCGCCGGCCAGGCGCACGCTCGCCGCCCGGCGCTCGCCTCGCAGCTCTTCGAGCATTGCGGTCACGTCGAGCCCCGCCACGACTCGCGAGGCGACCTCGGCCGCGGTCAGATCGCCGAGCGTGCGCAGGATGTCGTGCACGCCGTCGCGGCCGGTCGCCTGACGTTCGGGCGAGAGGAACTGCAGGTCGTCCTCGACCCGTGCGAGCGCGCTCGGGTCGATCAGGTCGCGCAGCTCCTCCTGGCCGAGCAGCTCGCGGAGCAGGTCGCGATCCAGCGACAGCGCGGCCGCCCGGCGTTCGGCGTTCGGCGTGTCGCCCTCGTACATGTACGTGGCGACGTAGTCGAACAGCAGGCTCGACGCATACGGCGAGGCCGTCGCCGTCTCGACCTCGACGAGCGAGATCTCCCGTCGGTGCAGCTTCGTCAGCAGCTCGACGAGCCCGGGGAGGTCGAGCACGTCGCGCAGGCACTCCCGATAGGTCTCGAGGATGACCGGGAACTCGCCGTACTTGCGCGCCACCTCGAGCAGCGACTGTGACTTCAGCCGCTGCTGCCAGAGAGGCGTGCGCTTCCCCGGGCGGGCGCGCGGGATCAGCAGCGATCGAGCGGCGTTCTCGCGGAATCGTGCGCCGAACAGCGCGCTCGAGGCCAGCTCGGCCACCACCCGATCCTCGAGCTCGTCGGGCTCGATCAGAACGAGCTCGGCGCCCGGCGGCTCGTCGGCGTCGGGCAGGTGCACGATGATGCCGTCGTCGGACCAGATCGCGTCGGACTCGAGGCCCAGCTCGTCACGGATGCGAGCCGACAGAGCAAGGCCCCAGGCCGAATGCACTCGCCCGCCGAACGGGCTCAGCACGCACAGCCGCCAGTCGCCGATCTCGTCCCTGAAGCGCTCGATCACGATCGCGCGGTCCGACGGGATCACGCGGGTCGCGGCCTGCTGCTCGCGCAGGAACTCGACCAGGTTGCGGGCCGCACGCGGGTCGAGGTCGTAATCCTGTTCGAGCCGCTCGGCCGGCTGGTCGACGGCCCACCGCGCGAAGGCCCCGATAGCCTCCCCGAGCTCGCGCGGCCGGCCGACACCGTCGCCCTTCCAGAAGGGCACGGCTCCCGGTAGGCCCGGGGCTGGAGTGACGATCACGCGGTCGCGGCCGATCTCCTCGATCCGCCACGTGCTCGCGCCAAGCAGGAATGTCTGGCCCGGGCGAGCCTCGTAGACCATCTCCTCGTCGAGCTCGCCGACGCGCCGCCCGTCGGGGAGTGTCACCGAGTACAGCCCGCGGTCGGGGATCGTCCCCGCGTTGGTCACGGCCAGCTGCCGAGCGCCGGGACGTGGCCGGATCGTGCCGGCGATCCGATCCCAGATGATCCGGGGGCGGAGCTCGGCGAATTCGCTCGAGGGGTACCGGCCGTCGAGCATGTCGAGCACGTTCTCGAGCTGCGCCCGGCCGAGCTCGGAGTAGGAATGGGTGCGCGTGATCAGCGCGTGCAGCTCATCGACCGGCACGGGGTCGGTGTCCCCGGCCGCGGCGGCGATGGCGACGATCTGCTGGGCGAGCACGTCGAGCGCGTTTCGCGGCACGACGGTCCGCTCGATCGCGCCGTCCCGCATCCTGCGGGCGACGACCGCGCACTCGAGCAGATCGGCGCGGAACTTGGGGAAGATGCGCCCACGGCTGACGTCGCCGACCGAGTGGCCGGCGCGCCCGATGCGCTGCAGCCCGGCGGCCACCGACTTCGGCGACTCGACCTGGATCACCAGGTCGACGGCGCCCATGTCGATGCCGAGCTCGAGGCTGCTCGTCGCCACCAGGCACGGCAGCTCGCCGGACTTCAGGAGCTCCTCGACGACCGTGCGCTCCTCGCGGGCCAGCGAGCCGTGGTGGGCGCGGGCGATCTCCGATCCGGCCAGGTCGTTCAGGCGCAGCGCCAGACGCTCGGCTCCCCTGCGGTTATTGACGAAGATGATCGTCGAATGGTGGGCTCGGACCAGCTCGAGCAGCTCGGGATAGATCGCCGGCCAGATCGAGCGCCGCGTCGCCTCCGAGCCGCCGGCCAGCGGATCGAGGTCCGGGGCGGGCGTCGCCTCAGGCTCGACCATCGACTCAACGGGGACGTGGATCCGGAGGTCGAGCTCCTTGCGCACGCCGGTGTCGACGATCCGGCAGTGGCGCCGCGGCCCGACCATGAATCGGGCGACCTCTTCGAGCGGGTTCTGGGTGGCGCTCAGCCCGATGCGCTGTACCTCGCGTCCGGCCGCTCGGGTCAAGCGCTCGAGTGTCAGCGCCAGGTGCGCGCCGCGCTTGGTCGACGCCACGGCGTGGATCTCGTCCACGATGCACCACTGCGTGCCCGCGAACAGCGCCTGGGCCCGCCCGGTGAGCATCAGGAACAGCGATTCGGGCGTCGTGATCAGGATGTCCGGTGCCTGGCGGAGCATCGCCTGGCGCTCGCGCTGGGGGGTGTCGCCGGTGCGCACCGCCACGCTCAGCTCGGCGGCGATTCCGCGTAGCGGGGCACGGAGGTTGCGGTCGACGTCGTAGGAGAGCGCCTTCAGCGGCGAGACGTAGACCAGCCCGATCCCGCCGCTTGGCCCATCGTCCGCCGGAGCCTCCCGGCGGGCCAGCTGATCGATCGCCCACAGGAACGCCGCCAGCGTCTTGCCCGATCCAGTCGGCGCGGAGATCAACACGTGCTCGCCCGAGGCGATCGCCGGCCAGGCCTGCTCCTGGGCCGCGGTCGGCGCCGCGAACGCCGACTCAAACCAGGACCGGGTGCGCTCGCTGAAGCCCTCGAGAGGCATGGTTGCCCAGCGTAGCGAGCGCCTTGCCCCTACGGCCCGGCCTGTGCACGGGCGGGCGCCGCTGCCACCGGCGCGGCCCCATGCGAGCGCTCGCGTACGCCCGGAGCGATCGCGAGCTGGGCCAGCGAGGCACCGCCGCACAGCGCCGCGCACGCGACCCACAGGCTCCAGTGATTCAGCGCCAGCAGCCGCGTGCTGAGCGTCGGAGCGAGCAGTCCAGCCATGCCCCAGGCCAGGCCGTAGACCCCGTTGTAGCGGCCGCGCATGTGCGCCGGAGCGAGGTCGGCGACGATCGTCGCGCCGACGCTGCTGACGACGATCTCGCCCGCAGTCCAGACCACGATCGTGAGCGCATAGGACAGGACGCCGGAGGCCAGCGCCGTGAGACCGAACCCGGCGCCGACGAGCGCCATGCCGCCGGCCAGCACCCGGCTGTGGTCGCGCCTTGCCAGCCGGGCCGAGATGGCCGGCTGAAGGAGCACGATGAGCACCCCGTTGAGCGCGATCACCAGCCCGAACTGCGCCGGCGAGCGTCCGCTCAGCTTCATCGCGAGGGGAAGCCCGACAAGCGTCTGCAGGTAGACCACCGCGTAGGCGATCGACACCCCGACATAGGCCATCATCAACCGGTCTCGGCCCACGTCGAGGAGGCCGCCGGGCAGCTCCTTGCCAAGCCCGCTTCGGGTTTCGGGCACGGCACGCCACACCAGCAGACCGAACATCACCGAGGTGACCGCGTCGGTCCAGAACAGCCAGACCGCCGCATGACCGGCCAGCCACCCGCCCGCGATCACGGCCACGCTGAAGCCGAGGTTGACCGCCCAGAAGAGCAGCCCGAAGGCGCGGGGGCGCTCCTCGGCAGGCACGATGTCGGCCACGATCGCGTTCGACGCAGGCCGGAAGGCGTCGATCGCCAGCCCGAGGACGAACACGATCGGCACGATCACCGCCAGGCCCCGCGAGTAGCCGAGGGCGACCATCGCGGCGCCGGCCAGCAGAGTGCCGCCCGCGAGCGTCGCGCGGCGTCCGATGCGATCCGCCAGCACGCCTGCGACCGGCTGGGAGATCAGCGACCCGACGGCCCACACGGTCAGCACTCCGCCCGTGCCGGCCAGGGACACGTGGCGAACCCGGGTCAGGTACAGAGCCAGGAACGGCTGCACCATCGTCCCGAGTCGGTTGATGAGCGTTCCGGCCCACAGGACCCAGAACGCGCGGGGAAGACCGGCAACGGCGCGCGGCGCTCGCATCACCGCTGACCGTAACCTACCGGCATCATGCCCGAGCCTCCGCGGATCGCCCATCTCGACGAGTTCGACCAGTTGCCGGGGCCAGACACGCTGACCTGGCTGCCGGTCCGGCACACCCTCGGGATCCGCGCCTTCGGCTGCAACGCCTACCGAGCGGCCGAGGCCGGACACGACGTCGTCGAGCCACACACCGAGAAGCCGAGCGAGCACGAGGAGCTGTACTTCGTCGCCAGCGGGCGCGCCACGTTCACGATCGACGGGGTGACCCACGACGCCCCCGCCGGCACCTACGTGTTCATCCCGGATCCGGCCTCGCACCGCCACGCGGTCGCAGCCGAGCCGGGAACGACCGTGCTCAGCTTCGGCGGCCCGCCGGTGTTCACGCCCTCGGCCTGGGAGTGGATGTTCCGCGCGAGCGCCGCGCGCACGCTCGGCGATCCGGAGAAGGCGCGGGCGATCCTCGACGAGGGGCTGGCGAGCCATCCAGATACGGCGGCGCTGTACTACGAGCTTGGTTGTCTCGAGGCCACCAGCGGGCGCCCCGACGAAGCGCTGGCCGCGCTCACCCGCGCCGCCGAGCTCGACCCCAAGGTCGTGCGCTGGGCGCGGGAGGATTCCGACTACGCGACGGTGCGCGAGGATCCGCGCTTCGCCGAGCTCGTCGGCTGAGCCTCGGGATCCATGAACGCCACCGCCGGCGTCAGGCCGGCACTGGAGCGAAGCGTGGCGATGCGCCGGCCCGGCTGGGCTGCGGGCTTGATCTGACCGAGTAGCTCACCGAGCCGCTCGGCAAGCGAGTCGAGGTCCCGCACGACAACCACCAGCCCCCAGAAGCGGGCCGGCCCGGCGGGCACGTCGCGGGCCTCGACGAGCTCGAGGATCGCCGGTCCGAGGCGGCGGAAGCCCTGGCGGATGCCGGCGTTCGGAACCTCGCGGACCCGGCGCAGCTCGAGACCGGCGCCGGCGAGCGCCGAGGCCGTCCGGTCGAAGTCCGGAGTGACGACAACCACGTGGTCGAGACCGATCGCTCCGTTCTGATGGCTGGCCTCGGCCCCCGGTTCGGAGCCGGCGACCTCGGTCGCCAGCCCATCGATCTCCGCGACCGGATCGATGCCGGCGAGACTCCAGCCGACGATCCCATGCCCGGGGCGCTCGAGTCTGAGCTCGACCCCGTCCAGCCAGACCGACCCCTCCGGGATCTCGAACCCGAGTGCCGCCCACGACTCCGCGGCGTCTGAGATGTCGAGTGCCGACAACGCGGCGCTCACATCAGCTCCCGCGCGCGCGTGAACACCGCGTCGAACATCGGCTCGGTGAGCTTGCCGGTGAACGTGTTCTGCTGGCTTGGGTGATAGCTGCCGAGCAGGACGTAGTCGCCGACCCGACCCTCGGCGAGATGGCCGAACCGCGGCCGCGGGCGGGGCGCCACGGCGCCGTGCGCACCCAGGACCCGCAGCGCGGCGTCCCAGGCGAAGCTCCCGAGGCACACGATCACGCGCAGGCCCTCGAGCAGTTCGAGCTCGGACACGAGGTAGGGCAGGCAGTTGTCGCGCTCTGAGGGCAGCGGGCGGTTGACCGGTGGCGCGCAACGCACGGCTGCGGCGATGTACATGTCCCGCAGCTCCAGCCCGTCATCCCGGGAGACCGAGGTCGGCTGGTTCGCGAAGCCCGCGCGGTACAGCGCGGCAAAGAGCCAATCACCGGAGCGGTCACCGGTGAAGATCCGCCCCGTGCGGTTACCGCCGTGCGCCGCAGGCGCGAGCCCGACCACGAGCACGCGAGCCCGGGGATCCCCGAAGCCCGGGACCGGTCGCCCCCAGTACTCCTGGTCGGCAAAGGCCGCTCGCTTGACCCGCGCCACCTCCTCACGCCACGCCACCAGCCGCGGGCAGCGGCGACAGCTTGTCACCTGCTGCTCCAGCGCGGCGAGCTGCGAGGAGGAGCTCAGGACTTCAGAGCCCGACCGTAGTGGCGCTCGTAGTACTCGCGGTATGCCCCCGACCGGATCGGCTCCCACCACCACGCGTTGTCCCGGTACCACTCAACCGTCCGGGCCAGACCCTCATCGAACCGCACGCGCGCCTGCCACCCCAGCCGCTGCAGCTTCGCGCACGACAGCGAATAGCGGCGGTCGTGGCCGGGACGGTCGGTGACGTACTCGATCTGCGACTCATCGGCGCCCGCCAGCTCGATGATCCGGTTGACCACCGTGAGGTTCTCGCACTCGTCGGGACCACCGCAGTTGTAGGTCTCGCCCGGAACCCCGTGGGCGAGGACATGTCCGATCCCGCGGCCGAAGTCCTCCACGAACAGCCAGTTGCGGACGTTCCGCCCGTCGCCGTACACGGGCAGGTGGTCGCCCGCCAGCGCGTTCAGGATCATCAGCGGAATCAGTTTCTCCGGGTACTGGTAAGGGCCGTAGTTGTTCGAGCCGCGGCAGATCAGCGTCTCCAGCCCGTAGGTGTGGAAGTAACTCGACACCAGCAGGTCGGCGCCCGTCTTGGTCGCGCTGTAAGGGCTCGAAGGCTGGAGCGGCGACTCCTCGGTGAACGAGCCCTCTGCGATCGACCCGTACACCTCGTCCGTGGAGACCTGGAGGTAGCGCACTCCTCGCTCGCGGGCGGCCTCGAGCAGGACGTGCGTGCCCTGCATGTTCGTCACGATGAACGCCTCCGGACCGGAGATCGAGCGATCGACGTGCGTCTCCGCCGCGAAGTTGACGACCGCGTCGCAGCCGGCGACGGCCTCCGCCACGGCCGCGGGATCTTCGATCGCGCCGTGCACGAAGTGGATGTCGTCGATCACGTCGTGCAGGTTCTCCCTGCGCCCTGCGTAGGTCAGCTTGTCCAGCACCGTCACGTCGTCACCGTGCTCGCGCACGCGCAGGCGCACGAACGTCGAGCCGATGAACCCTGCCCCACCACACACCAACAGCCTCATGCCGATGACACCCCCACGGCCAAATAGTCACTCAGTCCTTCGCGCCAGTCTGCCAGCTTCGGCACCTCGTGCGCGCGTTCGGTGCCGAGCACGCTGAACGCCGGCCGCGGTGCCGGGCGCGCGAGGTCCTCCGTGCGCCCCGGGCGGACCCGGCATTCGAGCCCACAGGCCTCCACGATCGCCTGCGCGAACTCATACCAGGAGCAGCGTCCGCCGCCGGCCACGTGGACCACACCCAGCGGGCGGGTGCGCGCGAGCTCCAGGAGCGCGACGGCCAGATGGCCGGTGAACGTGGGACAGCCGACCTGATCGTCGACCACTGTGAGCTCATCGCGTTCGGAGGCCAGACGCCGGATCGTGGCCGGGAAGCACGGCCCGCCGACGCCGAACAGCCACGAGCTGCGCACGACCGTATGAGCGCCGGGAGCGGCGGCGGCGACCTCATGCTCGCCGGCCAGCTTCGAGCGGCCGTAGGCCGACAGCGGGCCGGTGAGGCTCGACTCGAGATAGGGCTGGCGCGCGCGGCCGTCGAACACGTAGTCGCTCGAGACGTGAACGGTCCAGGCACCATGCTGGACGGCGGCGCGGGCGACGTTGCCCGCACCGGCGCCGTTCACGAGCGTCGCGGCCTCTTCCTCGGTTTCGGCCGCGTCGACGTTGGTCCAGGCGGCGCAGTTGATCACCACATCGGGGCGGTGCTCCGCCACGGCCGCATCCACCGCCGCGACGTTCGCGATGTCGAGATCGGCGCGCGCCAGTGCCAGGGGCTCGTGCCCGGCAGCCTGCGCGACAGCGCGCACGTCCTGACCCAGCATGCCGGCGGCTCCTGTGATGAGAAGTCGCATCGGCGGCAAGGGTAGAGTGCGGCGCATGGGCGAGCGTGCGAGGTACACACCTGGGACGTTCTCGTGGGTGGAGCTCGCGACGACCGATCAGGAGGCCGCCAAGCGCTTCTATGGCGACCTGCTGGGCTGGGAGATGACCGATAGCCCGGTCAGCGAGGGCGTCGTCTACACCATGGGCGCGATCGCCGGCAGATATGTCGGCGCGATCTCGCCCCAGCCGAGCCGGCAGCGGGAGGCGGGCGCGCCGCCGATGTGGAACTCCTACGTCACCGTCGAGAGTGCCGACGAGGCGCTCGAACAGGCGCGCCAGCTCGGCGGGACCGTCCACGCCCCCGCCTTCGACGTGTTCAGCGCCGGGCGGATGGGCGTGATCCAGGACCCGCAGGGGGCTTACCTGATGGTCTGGGAGCCCCGCGAGCACATCGGTGCGGGCCTCGTGAACACACACGGCGCGCTGTGCTGGAACGAGCTCGCCACTCCCGACATGGAGGCCTCGGCGAACTTCCACAGCCGCCTGTTCGGGTGGACGACCGAGCCCCTGGAGGGCTCCGGGCCCGCCTATCTGGTGATCAAGAACCACAACGGCCGCGACAACGGCGGGATCCGCCAGGCCGCGAGCACCGAGCCCTGCTATTGGCTCGTCTACTTCGGGGTCGACGATCTCGAGGCCGCCGTGGAAAGGGTCCAGGAACTTGGCGGGACGGCGATCACCGACGTGATCGCGATGGGGTCCGGCCGATTTGCCGCGATGCAGGACCCGCAGGGCGCGGTGTTTGCGCTCTATGCCGGGCGATTCGACGACTGACCTCGTGCGCCGTTGCGCGGTCGCCCTTGGCGTGCACAGCGCCCCAAAGTACGTGCACGGCCCGTGATTGGGGCCGCGAGCACGCTATCCGAGCACCACATCCCAAATTGCCCCGCGCGCAGGTGAATTTGGGACGCGGTGCACGTGCACGGTCGGCGCCCGAACCGCCGGGCGCCTGACAGGGTCGGGGGCCGGTCAGCCCGCGGCCACGGCGGCTTCGGGTGCGCCCTCGCGGCCGTAGACCGCGAAGTCCTGGCCCCGCACGAGCACGAGGGCGAGCACCGCGCCGACGACGGCGACCACCGCGCCGACGAGCAGGATGTCGTTCAGCGCCCCCGCGAACGCGGCGTGCACGGCCACGGAGGCGCGGGCGCGGAACCCTGCCGGAACGCCGTGCAGCACC
The DNA here is from genome assembly GCA_035295205.1 of Solirubrobacteraceae bacterium. Taxonomy (GTDB): domain Bacteria; phylum Actinomycetota; class Thermoleophilia; order Solirubrobacterales; family Solirubrobacteraceae; genus Palsa-465. The sequence continues at coordinate 38,773 of DATGJM010000013.1, forward strand.
GCCGGGGCCGCGCCGCCGGCGATCGCGTGGGCGACCTTGCCGAGGCTGTGCGCGACCGGGGTGCCCGCCAGCGAAGGCGCGAGCTTTCCCGACAGCTGGCTCTCGAAGATGGCACCGAGCACCGCGATGCCGGTTGCCGTCCCCAGCTGGCGGAACGTGGAGTTGATCCCGGAGGCCATGCCGCTGCGCTGCGGTGGCACGACTCCGATCGCCGTCGAGGCCAGCGCAGGGTTCGTCAGCCCGACCCCTGCGCCCGCGACCAGGAACCCGGGCAGGAGCGCCGTCCAGCCCGAGTTCGCGCCGAGGCCTCGCATCAGGAACAGCCCCACACCGGTCAGCAGCAGCCCCGCGAACAGCAGCAGCCGCGCAGGGGCCGTCGCCGTCAGCTTCCCCCCGACCCCGGCGACGAAGAACGAGAGCACCGTGAAGGGCAGGAAGCGAAGCCCGGTCTGCAGCGGAGAGAAGCCGAGGATCGTCTGCAGGTACAGCGTCAGATACAGGAACATCGCGAACATCCCGGCCGACAGCGCCATCGCGGCGATCGAGACCCCGCTGAAGGTCGGCTTGCGGAACAGCGAGAGGTCGAACATCGCGTGGGGCTGGACCACCTGGGAGATCAGGAAGGCGGTCAGCAGCACGCCAGCGCCGATCAGCATCGCCACGATCACCGGGTTCCCCCACCCCTTCACGTTCGAGCGGATGATCGCGAACACGAGCAGGAACAGGGCTGCCGTGAAGGTGACCGTGCCCACCCAGTCGACCCGCTTGCCCGCCGGGTCGCGGGATTCGGCGACCTTCGCCAGCGTGAGCGCGATCGTGAGCACGCCGACGGGCACGTTGATGAAGAAGATCGACTGCCAGCCGAAGCCCTGCGTGAGCCCGCCCCCGAGCAGCGGGCCCACAGCCGCCGAGGCACCGATCGTCGCACCCCAGACCCCGAACGCCGTACCCCGGTCGCGTCCGTGGAACTCCTGCGCGAGCAGCGCCAGCGAGGTCGAGAACATCACCGCGCCACCGAGGCCCTGAAGGCCACGGGCGACGATCAGGAACAGCGAGCTCGGCGAGAGGCCGCAGAGCAGCGAGGCGAGCGAGAACATGCCCACGCCGACCGTGAACACGAGCTTGCGGCCGAGCAGGTCCGCCATCGCCCCGGTGGTCAAGAGCACCGATGCGAGCGTCAGCGCGTAGGCGTCGATCACCCACTGGATGTCGGAGAAGCTCGAGTGCAGGTCGACCGCGATCTTCGGCAGCGCGACGTTCACGATCGTGATGTCGAGCAGGAGCATGAACGTCGCCACGCATACGACGATGAGCGTCCACCACTTGCGCTCCATGTCACCGAGCTTATAGGCCCCGGCGGCCCGGCAACGTCACGCCCGCCCGTAGACCGGGATCGCGGCTCCGCTCGTCGGCGCGCTGTCGGGCGAGAGCAGGTGCGCGATCACGCCGGCGATCTCGGCCGGCTTGACCCACTTCTCGTGGTCGGCGTTCGGCATCGAGGCGCGGTTGGCGGGTGTGTCGATCACGCTCGGGAGGATCGCGTTGCAGCGAATGCCGTCGTTCTTGTACTCGGCGGCCACTGCCTGCGCGAACGCGATCACCGCTGCCTTGGAGGTGACGTAGCCCGACGCGCCCCGAAACGGCTGCAGCGCCGCGCGCGAGCCCACGCATACGATCGAACCACCGCCCCCCTCGAGCATTGGGCCGAGCGCGGCGGCGCTCACCAGATAAGTCGGCCGCAGGTTCAGGCGCAGCTGTTCCTCGAACTTCTCGATCGGGGTCTCGTGCACGCGGTCGGCCACCGCGAAGCCACCGACCAGGTTGACCAGTCCGCGCAGCACGTGGTCGGCGGTCGCCGCCGCGACCACCCCCGCCACGGCCTCGGGGTCGAACAGGTCGGCCCTGACGAGCTCGAGCCGCTCGTGCTCCTCGACGCGCTCGAGCTCACGCTCGACAATCCACGGCACGACGACCCGCCAGCCGTCGTCGAGGAGCCGGTGGACGACCGCGGCGCCGAGCCCACCCGTGCCGCCTGTGACTATCGCCGTGTCGCTCATGAAGACCGTTCGCCCCCGTGCTGTCCGGGGCGCCACTCTATCCGTTCGCCCGCGTGCTGTCCGGGCGCCACTCTATCTTGCGGACGCGATGAAAGTCCGGGAATTTGCAGAAGGTTCCGAGATCTGCCAAGCGCTGCTCGTGCGCTCTGCGCAGCCCGGGACCGCCTCCGACGGCCGCGAGTTTCTGCGCATCGAGCTGTCGGACCGAAGCGGCACGGTGTCGGCGATCGCCTGGGAGGAGATCGCGGCCGCGAGCGCGCACGCACGCCCGGGAGAGGTGTTGTTCGTCAGCGGCCGCTTCGCTGTCCACCCTCGCTACGGGCCCCAGATCGTGCTTGACGGCGTTCGGCCCGCGGAGGAGAGCGAGTACTGCCACGACGATCTCCACGACGGTCCCGTGCGAGAGCCCGACCACATGGAGGCCGACCTGCGGGAGCTGTTGGCCACGGTCCACAATCCCCATCTCCGGCGCCTGCTCGAGGGTGTGTTCGGCAGGTCCTCAGAGGTGTGGCCGAGCTACCGCGAGGCGCCCGCGGCCAAGCGATATCACCAGGCCTACCGGCACGGGCTGCTCGAGCACTCGCTGAGCGTCGCCCAGGCTGTGAGCGCGATCTCGGCCACCTTCCCCGGCATCGACCGCGATGTCGCCGTGACGGGCGCCCTCCTGCACGACATCGGCAAGCTCGAGGCCTACGAGGTTCGCGACGGTGCGATCGAGATGTCAGACCACGGCCGGCTGTACGGAGAGATCGCGCTCGGCTACTACCGCGTGCGCAGCATGATCGAGGACATCGACGGCTTCCCCGAGGACCTCGCGCACGCCGTGCTGCACATCATCCTCAGCCACCACGGCTCGCTGGAGCACGGCAGCCCCGTCGTCCCCTGCACACGTGAGGCCACGCTCGTGCACATGATCGACAACCTCGGGGGCCGGCTCGGCAGCTTCGACCGGCTGGAGAAGGGGCTCCCCGACGGCCGGCAGTGGTCGGCCTACGACAAGGCGCTCGGCGGAGGCGCCTACTTCGCGCGACGTACGCTCGACCCCCCGTCGGGCAGTCTCGCGCGCGAGGCTGCCTGACAGGGTCAGTCGACGGCCAGGTCCGCCCACACGTGGGTCGTGCCCTCCAAGCACCCCCAGCCCAGCGCCAACTGATCGACGATGCGCAGCCCCCAGCCGCCGTCTTCGTCGGCGCGGTCGCGAATCCTGGGCGTCTTGCCGAGGCCGGCATCGATCACCTCGAGGCGCACTCGGTCGCGCAGGTGGGCCAGGCGCAACACGATCGCGCCCTCACCGTGCTTGCAGGCGTTTGTCACCAGCTCACTGGCAGTCAGCAGCGCACGCTCCAGCGCGATATCCGGAAGCTTGCCGCCCAGCGTCGATCGGACCGCATGCCGGGCACGCGCGGCGCAGCTCGAGTCGCGATCGAACTCGAACGACGCGGACTGCCCCATAGCTGACGCACCGCGACCTTCCACACATTTAAGATAGCCCGCAATAGTCGTTGCGGCAATAACTATTGCGGGTAGCCACACTGACATGACTCCCGAGACCCAGGCGTTCGTGCACGCCCTTCACGACCTCGAAGCGGCGCTCCAGCGCAACATCGAGATGACCGAGCGGATGCAGGGTCGCATCGCGTATCTGCGCCGCGAGCTGTCCGAGGGCCACAAGCTTCCCGAGATCGTCCCGGCCGAGCAGTCGCCCCTCCTCGTGCAGCTCTTGACCGAGAGCGCGAATCTGCTGCACACCTACGGCACGCGGGTGCGCCGGACTGAGGCACGGGCGCTCCACCGCGAGGGGATGAGCACCGAGGGGATCGCCCGGCTGTTCGGGGTGAGCCGTCAGCGCGTGCAGGCGCTGCTGCGCGACGTCCCGATCGACCCGCAGGCCTGACCAGGCCCCAGATCCTCGCAAATAGCGAAGCCAGTGGCTCCCGGCCCAGAGGGCCCGTCTACATTTGGTCGGGTGGCGAAGGACACCGAGAAGCTGATCCGCCAGCTGTCGCTGATCTCCTATCTCATGGCCGAACGTCGACCGGTGACCGCTCCGGAGATCCGCCGCGACGTCGAGGGCTACAGCGTGATGAACGAGGACGCGTTCGCGCGCCGCTTCTACGCCGATCGCTCCGAGCTCGAGGCGCTCGGCATCGTTCTCCTGGTCGAGAAGCCCGTCGACGGCGTCGTCGAGCAGGAGACCTATTCGCTGCCGCCGGAGAACTTCCACCTGCCGCCGATCGAGTTCACCGACCAGGAACTGGCGGCCCTGCACACCGCCCTGCAGCTGCTGGACGGGGAGTTCGCCTATGCCGAGCCGCTGCGCCTGGCCCTGCAGCAGATCTCCTGGGGGCGCCCCAGCCCGCTGAGCTCCCCCGAACAGCGCACGATCGCGCTGGGCATCACCGGCGCCGCCGGCGGCCATGAGATCTCCCAGCGCCTGGCGAAGATCGAGACAGCCATCTTCCGCCGCAAGACGATCATCTTCGACTACTTCACGATCGGCCGCGGCGAGGTGGGGACGCGGCGCATCGATCCCTACCAGCTCCTCTTCCAGGGCGGGCAGTTCTACCTCGTCGGGCGTTCGCACGAGCGGGGTGCGATCCGCGTCTTCCGGCTCTCGCGCATACGCGGCAAGGTCGGCTACGCGACGAAGGCCGAGCACGACTTCCAGCGCCCCGAGGACTTCGACCCCCGGGCTTACGCCAATCGAGTCCCATGGCAGTTCGGCGAGCCGATCGGGAAGGCCGAGATCTGGGTGTCCGAGCGAATCGCCTGGCAGATCGAGCGTCACTTCGGCCGCTACGGGGAGATGCGGGCGGGCTCAGAGGAAGGCTCGCGCGTGTTCGTCACCCAGTACGCCGACGCCCGGCAGTTGATCGCGTGGGTTCTCGGGCTGGGTGAGAACGCACGGATCGAGGAGCCGGCCGAGCTCGCGGCCCGGCTGCGCGAGTGCGCCGAAGAGCTGGTGCAGCGGCACTCGGGCGAGCCCGAAGTCGCGCCCGGCGAGACGAACGCCAAGCCCGCTTCCGCACCGGAGGTTTCGGCCACCGACGGCGAGCACACCAACGGCCACCAGCCCGATGCTGCGATCCGCCCGGAGCGATTCGCGCGGCTGGTCACCCTGGCCAGCATCCTGATCGACGCCGGGCGGGCCAGCCGGCGCCTGAACGCCGCCGAGCTGTGCACCGCGCTCGGCCTCTCCGATCAGGAGCTGCAGGAGGACGTCTCGCTCCTGAACGTCGTGAACTTCGGCGCCGGCACCTACGTGCTCTACGCCGAGATCGACGATCAGGGCATGATCGAGATCGACCCCGAGCCCTACGGCGATTCGTTCGCGCGGCCGGCACGGCTGCTGCCCGTCGAGGCCAAGGCGCTGATTGCGGCCATCGATCTGATCGGCGAGCACATTCCGGAGGGCTCGCTCACCACCGTACGCGAGAAGGTCGTAGCCGCGCTCGGCGAGGATCCGGCACGCGAGGGTCTGCACGTTGCCGTGGCCGGTGGCGATGACAGCGAGATCGCGGCCGTCGTCTCGCGCGCGATCGCCGAGCACCTGCTGCTCCGGTTCGAGTACTACAAGGAGAACGAGGACGAGTTCTCGACCCGCACCGTCGAGCCCTACGCGCTGATCAACGGACGTGAGGGGTGGTACGTGGGATCGTTCGATCCCTCGCGAGGCAGCGTCCGTCACTTCCGGCTCGACCGCATCAAGTCGGCGTCCGTTTCCGACGAGCACTTCGAGCCGCGCCCGGACGTCGATCCGGCGGCCGACGTCGGCGGCTGGCCGCGCACGGGGCAGGTTCCGGCCTCCCGCCAGGCGAGGCTGTGGATCTCAGCCGAGCGGGCCCGCTGGGCGCGCGAGGAGCGGACCGTGCTCGCCGAGCTGGACGACGGCTCGCTGATCGTCCAGTTGCCATTCGCCGGCGTCGACTGGCTCGTGCGCGAGGTGCTCAAGGAAGCCGGTGACGCGGTCGTGCTCGAGCCCCAGGACGCCCGCGACGCCGTCCGTGAGGCAGCGGCGACGCTCCTGCCAGCGGCACACTAGGTACTCTGCGCGGCGCGATGGAAGCGTTGAAGGGGCTGATCCTGTCCGGGGGCAAGGGCACCCGCCTGCGCCCGATCACCTACACGAGCGCCAAGCAGCTCGTCCCGGTGGCCAACAAGCCCGTCCTCTTCTACGGGATCGAGGCGATGGCAAAGGCGGGGATCGAGGAGGTCGGGATCATCATCGCCCCGGAGACCGGGGACGAGATCCGCGCGATCGCCGGCGACGGCAAGCGCTTCGGCGTCAAGCTGACCTACATCCTGCAGGACGAGCCCCTCGGCCTGGCCCATGCCGTGCTCACCGCCGAGCCATACCTCGGTGAGTCGCCGTTCGTCATGTACCTCGGAGACAACCTCCTCCAGGGCGGCATCGAGGACCTCGTCGCCGCCTTCCGCCAGCACGAGCCCGACGCCCTGATCCTGCTCACGCCGGTGCCGGATCCCGAGCAGTACGGCGTGGCCGAGCTCAGCGACGGCAAGGTCGTGCGCCTGGTCGAGAAGCCGCCGGAGCCGCAAACCGACCTGGCGCTCGTCGGCGTGTACATGTTCACGCCGCTGATCCACGAGGCGGCGCGGGCGATCGAGCCCAGCGCGCGCGGAGAGCTCGAGATCACCGACGCGATCCAGCACCTGCTCGATCGGGGTATGCGCGTCGAGCCGCACATCGTCCGCGGCTGGTGGAAGGACACCGGGCGGCTGGAGGACATGCTCGCCGCCAACCGCCTCGTGCTGGACACGATCGAGGGCCGGATCGACGGCTCACTGGTGGATTCCCAAGTCGATGGGCGGGTCGTGATCGAGGAGGGTGCGACGCTCGAGCGCAGCTCCGTGCGCGGCCCGGCGATCATCGGAGCGGGCGCCCAGTTGCGCGACTGCTACGTCGGCCCCTATACCGCCGTGGGCGAAGGCTGCGTGATCGAGCACGCCGAGGTCGAGCACTCGATCCTGCTCGCGGGCTCGGCCGTGCGCAACCTGGACGTGCGCATGGAATCCTCGCTCCTCGGTCGCGACGTGACGGTCGGCCGCGACCGCCGGCAGCCGCGCGCGTTCCGGTTCATGGTCGGCGACAACTCGGAGATCGGGATCCCCTAAGCGCCGCCGAGGATCGAGACGAGGCCCGAGGCCGTCTCGTCCCGGCCCACGTGGATGCGCGGCATCGTCAGCGGCGCGGACGTGCTCTCGGTCGTCCCGGCGGCGGTCGTGTAGGCCATGCTGAACCCGGCGGCCCTTATCTCGGCTTCGACCGTCGAGTTGTAAGCGCCGAACGGGTAGGCGAAGTAGTAGACCGGATGGCCGAGGATGGCCTGAAGCGCCTGCCGCGAACCCGCGGTCTCCGCCTGGAGCTCAGAGGCGGTCAGCAGCCGCAGGTCGACGTGATGAGCTGTGTGGTCACCCACGTCCATGCCCGCACGGTCGAGCTGACGGATCTGGCCGGCGTTCAGGAAGCCGGGCTCGGACGTGCGCCCGGTGATCACGAAGAACGTGGCGACCATGTGCCAGCGCTCGAGGTCGGGCAGGATCGTGCGCACGTCGTCGACGTAGCCGTCGTCGACCGAGATGATCACCGGCTTCGGCGGCAGCGGCGCGCCCTTGTAGAGGGCGTCGAACAGCTGCCATTGATGGATCGTGTGGTAGCCGCCGTCGTGCAGGGCCTGTAGCTCCGCCGCAAACGTGCCCGGGTCGACGATCAGGTCGAGCTGGCCAACCGCGGGGAGCGTATGCACGCGGTGGTAGGTGAGCACGGGCACGGTCACGCTCCGCAGCGGCGGGTTGGCGGGCGGGATCAGGACCGGCGTCGGGGGGAGCGGCCGCGGCTTCGCTGCGTGGCGGGTCTTTCCACGGGCGGTCGCAGCGTGTGTCGTCGTGCCCGCGCTGGCGTGCGAGCCGCCGCCGCAGGCGGCCAGTGTGAGGATGCTCGCGAGCGCGAGCAGGGATGCGCGGCTGCGGCGCGGCACGGTGACAAGGCTAGCTACGCTCCAGGCGTGGAGACGAGTCAGGCCCCGGCAGACGTCCGCGATCGCCTGCTCAAGGCCTGGCGCGGCGAGATCGTGGCCGGCGCGGTGTACGAGCTGATCGCCAAGCGCATGGACGAGCGCGAGGCGGACATCCTGCGGCGGATGGCCGAGGCTGAGAGCGGCCACCGCAACCGTCTCGAGACCCGCATGCAGGAGCTCGGGATCCAGGTGCCCGACCCGGCGACCGTGAGGCTCGGGTGGTGGCTGCGGCTGCAGGCGCGGATCGCACCCGTGGACCGGCTCCTCGCCGCGCGCGAGGCCGCCGAGGACGAGGAGGTCGACGACCTCTACAAGCACTCGACCGGAGACCCCGAAACCGACCACCTGCTGCGCGAGATCCGCAAGGAGGAGCGCTCGCACTCGATGGCAGTCGCGGACATGCGCGCGGGCGGCGACGGCGGTGGACGTGCCCCCGACCTCGGCGACGGTCCCGTGGTCGCGCCGCCCGGGGCCCGCGCCCGGCTGGACAAGATCCTCGGTAGGGAGAAGTGGCACCGGAGCGGCGGCGGCTGGATCTCCGGCGCGATCTATGGAGCCAACGACGGGCTCGCGGCCGTGTTCGGGATCGTGGCCGGCGTCTCGGGCGCGACCGGCGGATCGAGCTCGGTGCTGACAGCGGGGCTCGCGGGCGCGGTCGCCTCGGCGCTGTCGATGGCCACCGGGGCGTTTCTCGCCGAGCGCTCGGAGACTGAGGTGGCGGCGGCGAACCTCGAGCGCGAGCGTCAGGAGATCGCCACCCACCCCGAGGAGGAGAAGGAGGAGCTCTCGCTCTTCTACCAGCTGAAGGGAATCGACGAGCAGACCGCGGACGAGATGGCCGAGCGCATGGCCCGCTACCCCGACGCCCTGCTGATGGCGCTCGCGGCCGAGGAGTTCGGCGTCACCGACGCCGGCGGAGGCGACGCGGCCCAGGCGGCGCTCGCCGCGGGCATCTCCACCGGCCTGGGAGCGATCGTGCCGGTGATCCCGTTCTTCTTCGCCACCGGGGCCACCGCGATCATCACCGCCGCGGCCGTCTCGCTGGTCGCGCACTTCCTCGTCGGCGCCGCCAAGTCGCTGGTCACGCTGCGCACATGGTGGGCGGCGGGGCTCGAGATGACGCTGGCCGGGGTGATCGTCGGCGGCGCCACCTATCTGGTCGGTCTGGCCCTGCCGACCTGAGCCGCCCGCGAGATGGCGCCGTTTCGCCCGAACGACTCAGCGACCGGAGATCGCGGTCCGGAGCGTGTGAGGCGGTTCACGGGGTCCGAGCGAGCGGTCCACTGGCTGACGACGATCGCCTTCTTCAGCCTCCTTCTGAGCGGCCTGATAGTCGGCCGGCGCGGCACCTTTCACGACGTGATGTACGCCTGGCACCTGGCATCGGCCGGCGTTCTGATCGCGGGCGTCGGTCTGATCGCGGCTGTGGGCAACCGGCGCGCCCTGCGCGGGACCGCCCGGGAGCTCGGGAGGTTGGACGCGGCGGACCGGGCCTGGCTCGCCGCGGTGCCCGCTCGCCTGCTGCGTGGCGCGCCCGAGCCGCCGTCGGGGCGCTTCAACGCCGGCCAGAAGGTCAATTTCGTACTCATCTGTGTCCTCCTGGCTGCACTTCTGATAACGGGGGTCGACACGATCGTCGCCGGAACGCAGGGGAACCTGGTGTTCGGCGGTCATAAGGTGGTCACGATCGCCATATGCGTCCTGGTCGCGGGCCACCTGTACATGGCGCTCGTCAACCGCTCGACGCGGCATGCGCTCCACGGGATGCTGACCGGCGAGGTGGATCGGGAGTGGGCGCGCGAGCAGCATCCCCGCTGGGAGCCGTGACTACATCGACGACTGCTCGTCGGCGGGCTCGAGGCCGAGCTCGGCGATGAGCGTCTCCAACTGCCGGCGCATGATCGCGATCTCGCGCTCGAGGGCTTCGACGCGGGAGGCCAGGCCGTCGCGAAGGGGCGGGGCGGGCGGCTCGTAACGTGGGACCTCCGGGGCCGGCGTCGGGGGGGGCGGCTCGTAGGCCGCCTGCGGTGCCGCTCCCCCGAGCAGGTGCTCGAAGCGGTCCTCCTTCTGCCCGGGCCGGCGCGCGATCCGGCGGGCGTAGCCTCTCTCGGTCAGCCGTCCCAGGATCTGCTCGAGCTCGTCGAGGCCGGCGATCTGAGCCATGCGCTCGGTCCGCGCCTTGAGCTCGCCCGGGGTCTGCGGGCCGCGCAGCAGAAGCACGGCCAGCACCGCGAGCTCCTCGCGCCCGAGTCCAAGTGCGTCCTCGGCGAGGTGTCGGTACTTCGTCGCCCGGCTTCCGTGACCGCTCGCCAGCCGGGCCAGTCCGTAGACCGACAGACGCTGGGCGGCCTCGCGCACCGTCGTCTCGTCGTAGGCGGTGACCGGATCGCGGTTGGTCGCCTGGTTGCAGGCCAGCCGGAGCGCGTTCAGCGACAGCGGGTACTGGTCGGGAGTGGTCCAGCGCTTCTCGATCAGGCAGCCGAGCACCCTCTGCTCGGGGGGCGTGAGCTCGCTGAAGTGCATTCCCGGCGCGGAGGATAGACGCATTGACAAATATCTCGCCTCGATATATCTTGACGATGCATGTCGCATGATCTGAGCGCAACCGGACGCGTGCTGCTCGGGATGCTCTGCCTCGGCAAGCGAACCGGCTACGAGATCAAGCAACTCGTCGACAAGTCCACCCGCTTCTTCTGGGCGGCCAGCTACGGACAGATCTATCCCGAGTTCAAGCGCCTGGAGGAACAGGGCCTCGTGGTCGGGCGCAACGAGCCGTCAGGCGCCCGCGCGAGGACCGTCTACGAGCTCACCGACGCCGGACAGCAGGCACTCCGGGAGTGGCTTCAGTCCGACGTCGAGCCCCTCTACGAGCTGCGCGACGAGGGCATGCTGAAGCTCTTCTTCTCCGACGCCCTCCCCGAACGTCGCGTGGCCAACATCCGGGCCATGCGCGAGCGCTTCGAACACAAGCTGGCCGCACTGCAGTCGATCCAGCCGCCCGCCGACGCGCCACTCGGCACGCGCCTCACGCTGGGGCTTGGCATCGGGATGACGGAGTGGCTGATCGATTGGTGCCAACGGACAGAACAGGAGCTCTCGGATGCTTAGTCCTCTCGCCGCCTTCCTGCACAGAAATCGCTTCCGGGTGCTCGCCGCCGCCGTCGTCGGCTTCGCCCTGGCGCTCGCGTTCGGCGTCGGCGTGGCCAAGCACATGAGCCCGTACGGCGCCAGCGACCCGGCCACCCAGAGCGTCCAGGCCACCAACCGCTTCCAGGCCTCCGCCGGACGCCAGATCGATCCCGGGATCGTGGCGCTGATCTCGACCACCAACCCGCAGCGCGTCAAGCAGGTCGCGGCGCTCCTGGCCGCGCAGCCCTCGGTCGCGGAGGTGACGCGCGGAGCGGTCTCGCGCGACGGCACCAAGTCCTACGTCGTGGCCTACTTCAAGCCGCTGTCCGACAAGCGCCTGAAGAACACCGCCCAGCAGATCGAGAACCGCTTCGCCGGCCAGCACGATGTGATCCTCGGCGGCGGGGCGATCGCCAACGCCCAGGTGAACACCCAGGTCAGCCACGACCTCGCCCACGCCGAGCTGCTCGCCTTCCCGTTCATCTTCCTGCTCTCGCTGCTGTTCTTCCGCTCGCTCGTCGCCTCGGTGCTTCCGCCGCTGCTCGGCGGGCTGGCGATTGTCAGCACCTTCCTGGCGCTGCGCGTAGTCGTCGGGTTCGTCGACCTATCGGTGTTCGCGCTGAACCTCGTGACCGGTCTGGGCCTCGGCCTCGCGATCGACTACAGCCTGTTCATGGTCTCCCGCTACCGGGAGGAGGCGGCCACGCACGGGTTCGGAGCCGAGGCGCTGCGCCGGACGCTCACCACGGCCGGGCGGACGATCCTGTTCAGCTCGCTGACGATCGCCGGCGCGATCGCGTCGCTGGCCGTGTTCCCGCAGCGCTTCCTGTACTCGATGGGAATCGCGGGCGCGATCGGCGCCCTGATCTCGGCGGTGCTGGCGCTGGTCGTGCTCCCCGCGTTGCTGGCCGCGCTCGGTCCCCGCGTGAACGCCCTCGCGCCGCGGCGCCTGGCTCGGGCGGCGGACCGCGAGGCCCGCCCGGCGCAGAGCGGTGCGTGGTATCGCCTCTCGCAGTTCGTCATGCGCCGGCCAGCGCGGGTGGCCATCGCCAGCGCGGCCGTGCTGATCGCGCTGGGCATCCCGTTCGCCGGCATCAAGTTCATCTCGGTCGACGCCAGCGTGCTACCGCCGAGCCTGAGCGCCCGGCACGTCCAGAACGTGCTGAATGCGGAGTTCCCGCCCGGGCGCACATCCCCGGTCGAGGTCGTGGTCGGCGCGCCCGCCGGCTCGCCGCAGGTGCGCGCGCTCGCCAGCCGGATCAGAGCGCTCCCCACCGTCTCCGCCGTCGCCCCGGCCGTGCCCGCGGGGCCCGCGACCTCACTGCTGCCGGTCGCCGCTGCGCAGCCGCCGCTCAGCGCAGCCAGCCAGCGCCTCGTCCACCAGATCCGCGCGCTGCACGAGCCGTACTACGTCGGCGTGGCCGGAGAGACGGCGAGCTTCATCGACCTCGAGCACAGCCTCTCGGCCCATCTCCCGCTCGTGCTCGGCATCGTGGCCGCAGTCACGCTGATCGTGCTGTTTCTGATGACCGGCTCGGTCGTGCTCCCGGTGAAGGCTGTGCTGATGAACGCGCTCAGCCTGAGCGCGATGTTCGGGATCCTCGTGGTGATCTTCCAGGACGGAAACCTGCAGGGGCTGCTCGGATACCACAGCCTGGGCGCGCTCGACGCGACCCAGCCGATCTTCCTGTTCGTCGTCGGCTTCGGCCTGGCCACCGACTACGGCGTGTTCCTGCTCTCGCGGATCAAGGAAGCGCACGACGCCGGCGCTTCGAACCGCGAGGCGGTGGCGGTCGGGCTCGAGCGGACGGGGCGGATCGTCACGGCAGCGGCGCTCTTGTTCTCGGTGGCGATCGGCGCCTTCGCCACCTCGCAGATCGTCTTCATCAAGGAGCTCGGGCTCGGCGCCGCGCTCGTCGTGCTCATCGACGCCTCCGTGATCCGCGCCCTGCTCGTGCCGTCGCTGATGGCACTGCTGGGGTCGCTGAACTGGTGGGCGCCGCGCCCGCTACGGCGCCTTCACGCGCGGGTTGGGCTGCGGGAGGCGGCCGCGGGCGTTATCTAACTGTTCACTTGATGGTGATTTGCAGCGGTAATCCTGCAAATCATGAGAAACGAGAACACACGCGTGGACTTGCACGTCCACTCGAGCGCATCCCAGCTCTCGAAGCTGGGGATCCAGCGCTCGCTCGCGCTGCCGGAGTGCGCGACCCATCCCACCGAGGTCTACGAGCTGGCCAAGCGGCGCGGCATGGACTTCGTCACCCTCACCGACCACGACACGATCACCGGCGCGCTGGCGCTGGCCGACCTGCCCGACACGTTCATCTCCGAGGAGCTCACGGCCAGCTTCCGCGGCGAGCCCCAGGCGGTCCACGTGCTCTGTTACGGGATCACCGCCGACGACCACGAATGGCTCCAGGCGCACAGCGATGACGTCGAGACTTGCGCCGAGTATCTGCACTCGAATGGCATCACCGCCGCCCTCGCACACCCCTTCTATGCCGTGGCGGCGCCACTGACCCCGCGCCACCGCAGACGCCTGGCGGAGCTCTTCCCGATCTGGGAGACCCGCAATGGCTCGCGGGCCAAGGAGCTGAACCTTCCGGCGTTCGTGTACATCGAGACCCACGGGGGCACGCCGATCGGTGGGTCCGATGACCACGCCGGAATCGATATCGGCCGCACGTACACCGAGACCCCGCCGGCGGCCACGCCGCAGGAGTTCCTCGGCCACGTGCGAGCCGGGCACACGACGACCGCGGGCGATCAGGGCAGCGCCGCGAAGTGGACGCACGCTGCTCTGGCGCTCGCGATTCGCTCGCTCCGGGGTTTGCCGGCCGGCCAGCCCGATCCTCAGCGGGTGCTGCAGATCGTCATGCGCGTGCTCGCCGAGGGCGAGGCGCGGCGCGGTCCCGTCGCCGGCGACCTCGGCCCCGCCGACGCCCAGGCGCTCCTCGACGCCTGGCTGAACGCTCTCGAGCTGCACTGCGACGGCCCGGAGCTCCTGCGGCTTCTGGCCAGCGGCGAGATCTCCCACGCCGCACTTCACCGCCGCGCCCGCCTGGTGCACGAGCGACGGCTGTCCTGCGCGGTGCGCGGGCTGGCCGGAGCGCTCGGCCAACCCGGATCATTCGATCTGGGCGGGCACGCGCTCGCGCTGTTCAACGCTTGCATGCCGGCGATCCCCTATGCCGCCTCCGGCGCCTTCCTCGGCTCGGAGAAGCGGAAGGTGAGCGGCGAGCCCGACCAGCTGCGGGTCGCGCTCGTGGCCGACGGCCTCGACGCCATGCATGGGGTGAGCGCGGCAGTGCGCCAGATCCGCGAGCGGGGCGTGCTCGGCTTCGAGGTCGAGGTGATCGGCACCGACCGCAGCGTCGATCACCGCCTGAGCGCGGTGGCCGAGATCGACGCGCCCTTCTACCCGGGCCTCCGCCTCGGCGTGCCCGGGCTGCCCGCGGTGGTGAGCGCGCTGGCCGAGGGGCGCTACGACCTCGTGCACGTCTGCACCCCGGGTCCGGCGGGGATCCTCGCCGGCCTGATCGCGCACACGATGGGCCAGGCCCTGATCTCGAGCTACCACACCGAGCTGGCTTCGTATGCCGGCGTGCGCAGCGGACGGGCGGAGCTCGAGTTCCTGGTCTCGGCCGGACTGCGCATGTTCTACGGCGCCTGCGAGTGCGTGCTCTCGCCGAGCCCGGCCAGTGACGAGCGTCTGA
>DATGJM010000014.1:0-3742 GCA_035295205.1 Solirubrobacteraceae bacterium
GCCATGTCAACGCCTGCGTTCACCGCATCGGCGACCGCGCCCTTGAGGTCCGAGGCGATGTGGTAGGTCGTCTGGAGCGCAGGAATGTCGCCGTAATCACTGATCACGACGCCCTTGAATCCGAGGCGGTCGCGTAGCTCAGTGGTGAGCAGGAAATGCGAGGCCGTCGCCGGGACGCCGTTGATCGAGCCCGAGTCGACCATCACCGTCGCGGCTCCCGCGTCGATGCCTGCCGCGTAGGAAGGCAGGAACAGGTCCTGGAGGTACCGAATCGGGATCTGGGCCTCCACTCGATCGTGCCCGTTGATCGACTCCGAGTAGGCGGCGAAGTGCTTGACCGTCGCCGCGACCTGGAGGCTGTCGCCGTGGGCCCCCTGCATGCCGCGGATGTTCGCCGCGCCCATCGCCCCCGACAGCGCCGGCTCCTCGCCCCAGGTCTCGTAGTAGCGCCCCCAGCGGTTGTCGCGCGCCACGTCCTGGACGGGAGCGAAATCCCAGAACGATCCCGTGGCCACGAGCTGCTCGCGGGTCGCGGCGCCGGCCGACTGGGCAAGCGCGGTATCCCAGGTCGCGCCCATCCCGATCGATTGCGGGAACAGCGTCGCCTGGTAGGGGTGGCCGAAGCCGTGGACTGCGTCCACGCCGTAGATGATCGGAATGTGCAGCCGTGAGTGCTCGATCGCGTAGCTCTGGATCGTGTTGTACTGCTCCGCCCAGGCCGCGCCGGTGTTACCGGGCGGGTTATCCGTCCCACCCGACAGGATTGAGCCTGTGTCATCGTCGATCAGCACCCGCTGCATGCAGGCGGGCTGCAGCGGATCGGTGTTATTCGTGCTGAGACAGTCGCCGGTCGACCCGCTCGGTCCCCGAAGTTTCTCCACCACGATCTGGTCCATCTGGCCGACCTTCTCCCTCAGCGTCATGCGGGACAGCAGATCGCTCACGCGCGCCGGTATGGGCGCGTTCGGGTTCAGGTAAGTGGCTCTCGGCCGCGCGCTCACGCCACTGACCCCGGTAGCCACGAAGGCCGCCGAGGCGAGCGCGACGGCCAATGCCAGAGACATCCGTCGCACAATCCCTCCTGCCATTGATTGTCAGTGAAATTACCGGCCAACAGCTATCAATGGTGTCTGTCTATTACTTCCTCCTCGCGTGGCTGTGCGGCGGAAGTCCGGGTCCCCCGCCTCGACCTGTGACAACAGCGGCGAGCATGGTAAGTCCGCCCGAGTGAATGGGGCGTTAACATCCGGCGGCACCCGTTAAAAATCGATGAACGAGATGATCTCGTTTGCGAACCGGGGGCTGCTCGTCACGGTCATGTGACCCCGTCCCTCGTGCAGGGACAGGCGACTGCCGGGAATCAATGCCGCCGTCTCCTCGAACAGGCCGCGGCTGTAGAAGCGATCCTCGCTGCCGGCGACGATCAGAGTCGGTGCACGGATCGCCGTGGCGCAGCGCGCCAGATCGAAGTCGTCCTCGGCCTCGATCGTCGTAGCCAGGTCGGCCATATCCTGCGGGTCCCCGGCCAGCCGCGGTGCGGACAGCCATCCCAGGACCCCGGCCACGAGCTGGGGGCGGCCGGGCGGCGCGAGACCGGCCCCCATCACCGCCATCGCCTTCCGCGTCGCGCCGCGGCGCAGCCGCGCGGCGACGCGGCGCTGGAGCAGCCGGGCCGTGTCCCCCAGGCGGCAGGCGGTGCTCACGAGCACGAGCCGCCGCACGACATCGGGGTGCTCAGCTGCAAGCTGCTGGGCGATGCTGCCGCCGGTCGAGATCCCGAACACGTCGACCGCCCCAGCGAACGCGTCCCGAATGCCGTCCGCATGCTCGCCGGCGAGCTCGGCCATCGTCATCCCCGGCGGCAGGCCACGCCGCCGGTTGACGAACACGATCCGGCGGACGCCGGCCAGCGGCCCGAGCAGCGATCTGGCCATCCGCGGGACTCCGCCGCCATCCACCCCGGTGGTGAGATTGAGCCCGCCCAGGGCGACCAGCGGCACCCCGGTGCCGAACATCAGACACGGAAGCGGACCGAGCTGTCCGCGCTCGACGCTCACGCGTCAAGCCTAACCGCCGCCCCTCAGCCCGCCGCGCCGGATCTCGGAATCACCATCACCGGGCAGGACGCGTCGTGCATCAGCGCTTCCCCCGTGGCCCCGAGCAGCACCCGCGCCCGGACGCCCCAGCGCCGTGATCCGATCACGAGCAGGTCGACCTCCGCGGCCAGCTCGAGCAGCAGTTCGGGCGGCGAGCCGCGCAGCGCTTCGATCTCGAGGCCGGCGTCGATCCCGGACGCGTTCTGCTCGGCCTCCTCTCGCAGGCTCACTACCTTCGACGAGACCACTTCGTCCCACATCCTCTGCGTGACTCCACGGCCAACCCATCCGGCTGCGGGAAGCCGGTCGTCGACGACGGCCCGGAGACGGAGCGACGCGCCGGCGGCCGCCGCCAGTGCGCCCGCCACCCTGAGCGCCTCGCGCGCCTCGGGCCCGCCGTCGTATCCGACGCCGATCACGCCGACCCGCCGCTCGGGCCGTTCGGCGAAGCCTCTCGGCGCCACGGCCAGCGCGCAGCGCGCGTTTCCGAGTAGCTGACGGGTGCAGCCGCCGATGCGAACCCGTCCCATCTGTGCATGCCGGCTCGAACCGAGCACGAGCAGGTTCCGGTGCTCGCGCCGGACGACGCGGTCGAGCGCGCGCGGGATCGACCAATCGGTCTTGACTGAGATACGCGCTCCGGGCGCCAGGGCATCGCGGACCTCCCGGAGGCTCGCCTCGGCGTGCTTGTGAGTTGCCTTCCAGCCAAGGTCGGCCGGGAGCGCGATCAACGGGTCAGGGTGGACTCCCACCAGGAGCAGCTCAGCTCCGATCGCCCGCCCGATGGTTGCCGCCAGCGCTGCGGCGTCCCGGCCCTCCGCACGGCCGTCGACGCCCACGGCGACCAGCTCGAGGCTTGTCGGTCTGGCATTCGTGGTTGGCGAGGTGACTGGACGAACGCTCATCATGGGGCTCCTTTCTTCCACGCCATCGTGATCCGCCCTCGCCCCGCGCGCATCGGGGCGTCCGGGATGGCGGAATGTGGGTAACTACGGGCGGGCTTCGCACAGTCGCGGATGGAGCGTTCCCGACGCGGGCGTAGGTTCAGCCGAGACGACTGACTAAGAACCCTCTGATCACCCCTCGGCGGACCAGAGGACCGGACGCTCAGGAGGCCGAGATGATCTCTCTGGCGAAGTTCTCGATGCGGCGGCCAAAGCTGGCGCTGTCCACATGGCTCGTGATCGCGGTCGTGTTGTCCATCATCGGCCTCGGCGGAGCGAGTTCGATCTCGCCGCAGGTGACCACCACCCGCGGCACAGAGTCCTACAAGGCACAGCAGCTGGCCGAGCAGAAATTCGGCCCCACCCAGCTGCTCCCGATCCTGCTCGAGGGCCCGAAGGCGCAGCTCGACCGCGCCGGGCCCAACCTCGTGCGCCTGCTGGTCAAGCAGCCGTACACCCGAGCCCTGTCGGCTTGGGACGGCGGCAGTGCCGCCTCGAGCCTTCGTCCGTCCCCCACGGCGGCGATGATCGTCGTGGCTGTCAACCGCTCCGAGAAGCAGACAGTCAGCACTTCTCTGCCTGAGGTCAAGAGGCTCGTCGCGCAGACGGTGCGCGCGCCGCTGCGCGCCTACGTCAGCGGCCAGGCCACGATCGACCAGGCGATGAAGGACAGCTCGGTCTCAACCCTGCGCCACGCCGCGC
>DATGJM010000015.1:0-17145 GCA_035295205.1 Solirubrobacteraceae bacterium
TAGGACGAGTGTCCTCGAGGGGCGCGGCCCTCGTGAGTCGCGCCCCGCGCTGTTTGGGCGGGCTGGCCTCGGGAAGGATCGAAGCATGAGCGAACGGGACCCACATCACGCGCTGAACACGCCGGTCGGCGAGCCTGATCCGACCGAGTGGCCGGATCCCTACGACCACCGCGAGGATCCACGCGACCCGATCGATCCGGACGACGCTCCCTTCGGCGAGCAGCCCCACCCGCAGACCGGCTCGCGCAGCACCAGCCAGCCACATCCGTCTCAGGATCCCGAGGCCGAGCCTTGGGAAGGTCCAAAGCGCGACAAGCTCGACGACTAGTGGCCGCGGCCGCGTAAGCGTCGTTACGGGAGCAGGTTTGTGTTCGCCAGCGCACGGAGAAGCCGTCGTCGACCCCGACGGGAGGCAGGATGTGTCCCTGAGCGTTGACGTCGTCGTCACGCGGCTCACGGAACAGGAACTCTTCAACCGCTATCGCGAGACCGGCGAACCGGACGCGCGGCGCGAGCTGGTGAAACGGTTCCTGCCCTTCGCCCGCAAGCTGGCTCTGCGCTACAGCTACACCGACGAGCCGATCGAGGATCTCGTGCAGGTCGCCTCGATCGGGCTGCTGGGAGCAGTGGATCGCTTCGATCCGTCCCGGGGCAGCAAGTTCACGAGTTTCGCTGCGCCGACGATCCTGGGCGAGCTCAAGCGACACTTCCGCGACAAGGGCTGGGCGCTGCACGTGCCCCGCGAGCTTCAGGAACGCGCGCTCGAATTCAGCCGCACGAGCGACCGCCTGACGCACGACCTGGGCCGCTCGCCGACCATCGACCAGCTCGCCGAGGCGATGGGATGCACCGTCGAGCAGGCCCTGGAGGCCAGCGAGGTCGCGCACAGCTACACCCCGGTGTCGTTGGACGCTCCAGTCTCGAGCGAGGAAGGAGAGTCGACCGCGCTCGTCGACGTGGTCGGCCGTGAGGACGACGGGTTCGCGCTCGCCGAAAGCCGTGAGCTGATCGCCGACAGCTGGCATTCTCTCTCCGAGATCGAGCGCCGCGTGGTCACCCTGCGCTTCGCGGGCGGGCTCACCCAGCGAGAGATCGCCGAGCAGGTGGGCTACTCGCAGATGCACGTCTCGCGCCTGCTACGCCGTTCGCTGAAGACTCTTCTCAGCGCGCCGGACCGGGCCTGAGCCTGTAACGTGCTCCGGGGGGCGGCTTTGGCCGCCTTCGGGGAGAGTTCGATCATCGGCATCCGCGCACACGACGAGGCAGGGTCCGACCAGGACGTCCAGGCGTCCGCGATCATCGAGGCCGCCCACGATGCGGTCATCGTCATGGATGCGCTCGGCTCTGTACGGGTATGGAACCGCGCGGCCGAGGAGCTCTTCGGGTACGCGCGCGAAGAGGCGGTTGGGCGAGAGGTGGCGGACCTGATCGTTCCGGGCCCGTTGCGCGATGCGCACCGGAACGCACTGGCGCGGCTTCTCGATACCGGGGAGCAGACGATCCTCGAGCGCAGGGTGGAGCTGGTGGGGATGCGCAGCGACGGCTCCGAGATCCCGGTCGAGTTGACGATCACGATGCTCGCGGAGAGCGAGCCGCCACAGTTCGCGGGCTTCATCCGGGCCGTGTCCGAGCGCGGGGACTCGAGCCGTGAGGCCGTTCGCCTACAGAAGCGGATGGCCTTCCTGGCCCAGGCAGGTCTGGTCCTCGACCAATCGCTCGAGCTCGAGGAGACGCTGCGACGCCTGGCCAGGCTGACCGTACCGGAGCTTGCCGAGCTCACCGTGATCGACCTCGTCTCCGAGGCCGGCGCAGCCGAGATGAGCGTCGCGGCCGCCACCGTCGCCGAGCATGCAGAAGCCCTGGAGCGGATGCGGCGCGAGCAGCCCCTGGACGTCCTCGGCAGTCATCCCGTGGCCCACGCGCTGCGCAGCGGCCGCTCAGAGCTGATTCCCCTGATGTCGTCCGCCTTTCAGCGCGAGATCGCCCAGGGGGGTGCGCATTACGAGCTGATGCGGCGGCTGCGCTACAAGTCCGCGATCGTAGTGCCACTGATCGCTCGCCAGCGAATCCTTGGCGTCCTATCTCTGCTGCGCTTGGAGGGGTCGCCGTCGTTCGCGCAGGATGAGCTGGTGCTGGCCGAGGACCTCGCGCGCCGGGCGGCGCTCGCGATCGACAACGCCCGGCTGTTCGAGATCACCAGGCACGTGGCAATGACGCTGCAGGAGAGCCTGCTGCCTCGGGTCCTCCCTGCCATCCCCGGGGTCCGCCTGGCTGCGCGCTACCGCGCCGCCGCTCGGGGCCAGGAGGTGGGCGGGGATTTCTATGACGCATTCGCGATCGAGGACGGGCGATGGGGGATTGCGATCGGCGACGTCCGTGGCAAGGGGCCGCGGGCGGCTGCGCTGACCGCGCTCGCGCGCTACACGATCCGAGCCCTGTGCGAGCAGGGCTCACCGCGCGTGCTCTCGCTTCTGAACGCCGCCGTCCTACGCGAGGCCGACAGTCCCGCCGAGCGGTTCATGACCGCGATCGTCGGCGTGGCGGAGCCCCGCGCCGGCGGCCTCGCGATCGCTCTCGCGGCCGCCGGTCACCCTCCGCCGCTGGTCCTGCGCGCCGACGGCCATGTCGAGACGGTGCCCGTGTCAGGTCCTCTGATCGGCGTCATCGAGGATGTTCACTACGCCGGGCACGAGCTGGTGCTCGCTCCGGGCGACACGCTCGTGCTCTACACGGACGGGCTGACCGACGCCCGCGCGCCCGCCAGGATCCTCACCGAAGAAGAGTTGAGCGAGCTGCTGGCCGGCGCTCGCGCGCTGGGCGCCGACGGGGTGGCCGGCCACCTCGAGCGCGAGGCCACCGGCGGGGCGGAGCCTCGCGACGACATCGCGCTGCTGGTCGTCGAGCTTCTCCCTCAGGGGAGCGCCCGCCGGTAGGCGATCTGCAGGACGTCGGCGCCGAAGAAGGACACGAGCACGGAGCAGGTCCAGCGGGTGAACCGCGGCGCGACGAGCAGGCCGGCGGTCATGAAGGCGCTCGTCCACATGCCTAGGCAATAGGGGCAGATGAGTAGCTCGCCGATCACCCGCCGCAGCCCGCGGCCGCGGGGGCGCTCGGACACCTCCCCGGGTCCAGCCGGGCCCTCGTACTCGGCGAACGGCGCACGGATGGCGCTCGTGACCTTGTCCTTGGCGATCAGGCGTGCCGCCTTGTGGCTGGCGACGGTTACCAGCACCAGATCGCGCCCGTCCATATGGTCGGGCAGCTCGCGGCCGGAACGGCGAAACCAGGCTGCGAAGGCGCTGGCGAGGGTGCCGAACGTGCCCAGCAGGACCGCGTAGCCGCCGAGGGGGGCGTCCTGGCCGGGGGCGTAGCCGGCGACCAGGTTTTCGGGTGGTTTCAATTTCGTAGTGCTCATCACGAATCGGTCCTACCCGCGTATGGCCCGAGCAGATCGCGCAGCTCGGCGGCATTGCGAACGGAGTAGTCGCGGTAGCAGTTGTTCATCAGCAGGTGGGTCTCGGCGGCCTGGGTGGCAGCCTTGGCCACCTCGGCGGCCAGCTCGGCCAGCTCATCCTCGGAATACAGGTAGCGGAAGCGCTCGGCGGCGGTCGCGGTGCGGGCGTTCCAGGTGTCCTCCGAGCGGCCGTGGAAGCGCACGACGAACAGCTCCGGGGTGGTGATCGCCGGTAGCCACGGAAGCCCCGACGCCTCAGGGGCGTCGACGCACACGAGGCTCAGCTCGTGCTCGCGCATG
The DNA here is from genome assembly GCA_035295205.1 of Solirubrobacteraceae bacterium. Classification (GTDB taxonomy): domain Bacteria; phylum Actinomycetota; class Thermoleophilia; order Solirubrobacterales; family Solirubrobacteraceae; genus Palsa-465. Next base: position 3,755 of record DATGJM010000015.1, read on the forward strand.
AGCGCCAGCGTGCGCTCCCGGTCCCGGGCCTCGGCCAGCCATCGCGGCGAGCGCAGCTCGACGACCAGGCGGTGGTCGGGAAGTCGCGCCCGCAGCGCCTCGAGCTCGGCGCGGTTCTCGCGCCGCGGGGTGAACCAGGGTGGGTACTGGAACAGCAATCCGCCCAGCTTGCCGGCGTCAGCGAGCGGCTCGAGCGCCTGCGCGAAGCGCGCCCAGGCCTCCTCGAGCGCGTCCGGCGCAAGATGCTTGGCGTAGACGTTTCGCTTCTCCGCCAGATCGTGGGGCAGGGCATCACGGATGTCCCGCCACAAGCTCTGTGGGCGTGTGGGATGGCCGGTGAGCAGCGCGTAGGCCTTGACGTCGAACCGGAAGCCCTCGGGGGTGCGCTCCGCCCACAGCCGCGCCTGGTGCTCGGAGGGCGGGGCGTAGTAGGTGGAGTCGATCTCGGTGAGCGGGAACTGTGAGGCGTAGTAGCGCAGCCGCTCTTCAGCGCTCATCGTCCGCTGCGGATACCAGTCGGCGTCCTGTACGAGCGTCTTGTCGGCCCACGAACAGCTGCCGAGCAGCACGCGGTGACCGTTGATCCACACGGCATCGCCGGTTCTCGCGGGATCAGAGCCCATGGTGTTGGCGGGGCGACAAAGCGGGTAGCGAATCGCTGGAAGTGGCCATCTGCGGGTAATGAAAGACCATGGATGCGATTAGGAAGAGACTTCGATGATCGTCCTCGTGGCGCTGGCCAGCGTGGTGCTCATCGCGGTGGCTGTGCGTCTCGCGCTCCCTTCCGTTCGGCGCTGGCGAATGGCGGCCGAGCTCCGCGGAGACTGGTGGTCGAGGTTCGAGCGTGAGCTTCGAGCCTACGAGCGCCACCGGCGGTTCACCGCGCGTGAGCCCCGTCCGTAGACGGCAATGAGCGAGCGCGACCCGTTCGAGCTGGCCGACGAGCAGGAGCTCGAGGCCGAGGAGATGCAGCGCCACAGCGATGCGCTCGAGCGAAACGTGCGTGAGACCCGCGAGGACTGGGAGCGCAAGCGTGCCGACAAGGGCGTTCCCGGCGCACCTGCGCCTGAGGAGCAAGACGAGGAGCGGCGCTCTCCGGCGCCGCAGGCTCCGCCGCCCAGCGCGGGTCCCGGTGACGCCGAGACTCCGGCCGAGGGCGAAGCCGGCCCGCCGGCCGACGCGCTCGACTCCTAGCCCTCAGCGCTTGAGCTTCCCCATCAGCCGCTTCACCCCGCTGGGAGGAGAACCCGCGGGGATCGCGGTGTCGGAGTGCTCGGCGGTCTCGTTCTGGCGCTCTGCGATCCACTCGCCGCTCGAGGTCTGACGCAGAGCGCCGACCCGCGCGCCGGTCTCATCGTGGACGCCGCCGCCTTCGTCGACGCTCAGGCCTTCTCGACTCACCACAGCCTGCGCGCGGTCGCGGTCGAGATGATCCAGCTGCTGGTCGTTCAAGGTTGCGGTCAGGGCCGCGAGAGCCCGCTCGATCTGCACATCGCTTGCCATGTATTGGCCCATACCCGCGGGCGTTGGCGCGAACACCGCGCAGTTTGCGTGCCGACAGCGTCGGGAAGTCTCGCGCCACTGGATGTCCAGTGTTCGCCGTCTGATTCCACCCGTCCTGCGCCAGCTTGGGGGCGACCCGCTCGGCCTCGGGCGCGCGGCGCAGTCGGCCCGCTCCGAGAAGCTGACGCCTCGTACCCGGACGGCCGACAGGGTCGTCCAGTCCATCTGCCCGTACTGCGCGGTCGGCTGCGGGCAGAAGGTGTACGTCAAGGACGACAAGGTCGTCCAGATCGAGGGCGATCCCGACTCGCCGATCTCGCGCGGGCGCCTGTGCCCGAAGGGCGCGGCGTCCGAGAAGCTCGTGAACTCGCCGATGCGCGAGACAGGCGTCAAGTACCGCCGGCCCGGCGCCAGCGAGTGGGAGTCGCTCAGCCTCGAGCAGGCGAGCGACATGATCGCCGAGCGGCTGATCAAGGCTCGCGAGGAGACATGGGAGGAGTGCGACGAGGAGGGAGAGCCGCTCAAGCGGACCCTCGGCGTCCACTTCCTCGGCGGCGCGACCCTGGACAGCGAGGAGAACTACCTGATCAAGAAGTTCTTCACCGCGATGGGCGCGGTGTCGATCGAGAACCAAGCCCGCATATGACATAGCTCGACGGTCCCCGGTCTGGGGACCTCGTTCGGACGCGGCGGCGCCACCACCTTCCAGCAGGACCTGCAGAACTCGGACTGCATCCTGATCATGGGATCGAACATGGCCGAGCAGCATCCCGTCGGATTTCAGTGGGTCATCGAGGCCAAGGAGCGCGGCGCGCGAGTGATCCATGTCGATCCTCGCTTCAGCCGCACCAGTGCGATGGCCGATCTGCACGTTCCGATCCGCGCCGGCACGGACATCGCCTTCCTGGGCGGAATCGTCAACTACATCTTCGAGCACGACGCGGTGTTCGAGGACTACGTCCGCAATTACACCAACGCTCCGGTGATCATCAGCCGCGAGTTCCAGGACGTCGAGGACTCCAGTGGATTCTTCTCGGGCTGGGACCCCGATAACAGCGCCTACTTCATCGACAGCTGGGGCTACAACAAAGCCGGGGGGGAGGCCACAGCCGGCAAGCACGAGCAGCTCGCCGATGTCTCGGGCGAGCAGGCCCACGGCGCCCACGGCATGAAGCTGAAGGGAGGCCAGCCGCCCGACGTTGACGCGACGATGCAGGACGAGTACTGCGTGCTGCAGCTGGTGCGCCGTCACTTCGCGCGCTACACCCCGCAGGTCGTGGCCGACATCTGCGGCTGCAAGCCCGAACATGTCGAGACGGTCGCCCGCGCGCTGTGCCAGAACTCGGGGCGCGAGCGCACCTCCGCCGTGGTCTACGCCGTGGGCTGGACGCACCACACGGTCGGTGTGCAGAACATCCGCGCCGCCTCGATCGTCCAGATGCTGCTCGGAAACATCGGGCGTCCCGGTGGCGGGATCCTGGCCCTGCGCGGTCACGCGAACATCCAGGGATCGACCGACATACCGACGCTCTACAACATCCTGCCGGGCTACATCCCGATGCCACACCCTCAGCGCCACCCGTCGCTGGACAAGTTCGTGGAGCTGAACGGCCCCGACACCGGCGCCTGGGGAGACCTGCGCCCATACATCGTCTCGCTGCTGAAGGCCTGGTGGGGCGACGCGGCGACCGAGGACAACGAGTTCTGCTTCCAGTACCTGCCGCGGATCAACGGCGACCACTCGCACTACGCGATGATGCTCAAGATGCTCGACGGGGGCGTGCGGGGGATGCTCTGCGTCGGGCAGAACCCGGCCGTCGGCTCGGCGAACTCCAGGCTGATCCGCCTGGCGCTGGCCAAGCTCGACTGGCTGGTCGTGCGCGACTTCGCGCCCAACGAGACGGCGCTGTTCTGGAAGGACTCGCCCGAGCACGAGACCGGTGAGGCTCGGGCGCAGGACATCCAGACGGAGGTCTTCTTCCTGCCCGCGGCCGCCCACACCGAGAAGGACGGAAGCTTCACCAACACCCAGCGCCTGCTGCAGTGGCACCACAAGGCCTGCGAGCCGCCGGGAGACTCCCGTTCGGATCTGCACTGGATCTACCACCTGGGCAGGGCGATCCGGGAGAAGCTGGCGGGCTCCGAGGACCCCAAGGACCGCCCGGTTCTCGACCTGACCTGGGATTACCCGCTCCAGGGACCGCACCAGGAGCCCGACGCCGAGCACATCCTGCAGGAGATCTCGGGGCGCAAGGCGGACGGATCATTCCTGGACAGCTACGACGATCTCAAGGCCGACGGGTCCACGAGCTGCGGCTCATGGATCCACTGCGGTGTCTACAAGGACGGGGTCAACCAGGCGGCGCGCAAGAAGCCCCACAGCCAGCAGAACTGGATCGCCCACGAGTGGGGATGGGCCTGGCCGAAGGACACGCGCATGATCTACAACCGCGCTTCGGCCGACCCGGAGGGCCGGCCGTGGTCCGAGCGTAAGCGCTACGTGTGGTGGGACGCCGAGCAGGAGCAGTGGGAGAGCCTCGGCGACTCCCCCGATTTCCCGCCCACCAAGGCACCCGACTACAGGCCCTCGGGGCGAGACAAGAAGATGGAGGCGATCGCCGGCGACAAGCCGTTCATCCTTCATCCCGACGGGCGAGCTTGGCTGTACGTGCCCACCGGGCTCGTGGACGGACCGCTGCCGTCACATTACGAGCCGCAGGAGTCGCCCTTCAAGAACCCGCTCTACGCGCAGCAGAGCAACCCCACGCGCCAGGTGTTCCATCGCCCTGAGAACCCGTATCACCCGGTGGACGGGGAACTGGGAGCCGAGGTCTTCCCGTTCGTCCTCACCACCTACCGTCTCACCGAGCATCACACCGCGGGCGGGATGTCGCGGACGGTGCCCTACCTGGCCGAGCTGCAGCCCGAGTTCTTCTGCGAGGTTTCGCCGGCGCTCGCCGCCGAGCGCGGCCTCGAGCATGGGGGGTGGGCGACGATCGTCACGGCCCGCGCCGCCGTCGAGGCTCGCGTGCTGGTCACCGAGCGCATCAAGCCCCTGGTCGTGCAGGGGCGAACCGCGCACGTCGTCGGCGCGCCCTACCACTGGGGAGGGGTGGGGATCGTCACGGGCGACAGCGCCAACGACCTACTGCCGCTGGCGCTCGATAACAACGTCCACATCTCCGAATATAAGGTGGCGACCTGCGACATCAAGCCCGGCCGGCGCCCCCGCGGCCGCGCCCGTCTCGAGCTCGTGGAGGAGTACCGGCGACGCGCGGGGGTGAAGACGTGAGCCGCGTCGGCTTCTTCACCGACACATCGGTCTGCATCGGGTGCAAGGCCTGCGAGGTGGCGTGCAAGGAGTGGAACCAGATCCCGATGTCGATGCATGGGTTCAGCGGCAAGTCCTACGACAACACGCTGGATCTGGGCGCCAACACCTGGCGCCACGTGGCCTTCATAGAGCAGAAGCTTCCGCTCGACGCGCGCGCGGACGGCGCGTCGCTCGTCGACGTGGCGCAGGCCTCGACCGCGGCGAGCAACGGCCATGGGATGCTCGACACCTACCAGGAGGGCGACGGCCTGCGCTGGCTGATGGCCTCGGACGTGTGCAAGCACTGCACCGACGCCGCCTGCCTCGAGGTCTGTCCGACGGGAGCCCTGTTCCGGACCGAATTCGGGACGGTGGTGGTTCAGGAGGACGTCTGTAACGGCTGCGGCTACTGCGTCCCAGCGTGTCCGTTCGGGGTGCTCGACCAGCGCGAGGACGACGGCCGCGTGTGGAAGTGCACGCTCTGCTACGACCGCCTGAAGGACGACAAGGAGCCCGCCTGCGCACAGGCGTGTCCCACGAACTCGATCCAGTTCGGCGAGCTCGACGTGCTGCACGAGCGCGCCGAGCACCGCTTGGCGGCGCTGAGGGAGGCGGGGCAGAGCGACGCTCAGCTGTACCTGGCCGACTCGGATGACGGCATCCACGGGGCGGGCGCCTTCTTCCTGCTGCTCGACGAGCCCGAGGTCTATGGCCTGCCGCCCGACCCCGTCGACACGCGACATCACCTCGGGGAGATCTGGGCCGCCGCGGGCACGGCTGCGGTGGCGCTCGGCGCGGGCCTGTTGGCGGCGGCCTTCGGGGGTCGTCGTGGATGAGGGCAGGCGGCACTTCCGGCCGAGCGCCTTTGGAGGTGGAGATGGCTGACGAGATCCGTACCTATCACGGCCAGCCGGTGCTCAAGGAGCCGATCTGGTCGTGGGAGATCCCGTGCTACTTCTTCACCGGCGGGATGGCCGGCGTGTCGGCCGGACTGGCCGGACTGGCAGAGCTGCGAGGTAACGAGGAGCTGGCGCGGCGGGCGTGGCTGGTGGCGTTCGGCGGCATCGCCGCGAGCCCGGCGCTGCTGACCTCAGATCTCGGAAAGCCGACCCGCTTCTTGAACATGCTGCGCATGTTCAAGGTGACCTCGCCGATGAGCGTGGGCTCCTGGCTGCTGTCGGCGAGCGGCGCGACGACCGGCCTCGCCGCCGCGAACTCGCTCACCGGCGCCTTCCCGCGAGCCGGCCGCGTGGCCAAGCCCGCGGCCGGCGTCTTCGGGCTGCCGCTCAGCACCTACACAGCGGCCCTGATCGCCGATACCGCCGTTCCCGTGTGGCACGGTGCCAGGCGCGAGCTTCCGTTCCTGTTCGGCGCCGGCGCCGCGCTGAGCGCCGGAGCCGCGGTCACCGCCGCCACGCCCGTCGAAGCCGCGGCACCGGCGCGCCGGCTGGCGCTCGGCGGCGCGGTGGCCGAGATCGCCATCTCGAAGGTCATGGAAAAGCGCCTGGGCGAGCTCGGCGAGCCCTATCAGCAGGGTCTGCCACACCGTCTCTCGCTTCTCAGCAAGCTGGCCGTCGCTGGCGGTGGCGCGCTCGTCGCCCTCCGGGGCGCCGGCTCGCGCCCGGCCTCCGTGGCCGGAGGGCTGCTGATGTGCGCAGGAGGCCTCGGCATGCGATGGAGTGTGTTCAAGGCCGGGTTCGCGTCCGCGGCCGACCCGAAGTACGTGGTCGGCCCTCAGCGTGCCGCGATCGAGCGCGGGGAGCGCCGCGGTGGTGCCCGCAGCGAGCCGAAGGTGAGCGCGGGCGAGCCCGGCGCGGGCTCGCCCGCGACCGCACCACCGACCCCCCTGCGCCAGCACGCCCCGGTCGGCGACTGATGCGCGTCAGCCGGTGATCCGCACCGGCGGCACGCTCGGGTCGGCCGCGGCCGGCGGCGCATAGCGGCGCTGCGCCTCCTCCTCGGCAATCTCCTGCCGTGCCTCGATCCGCTCAGCCAGCAGCAGCTCGCGGCACCAGCGACGGACCCCGAAGAACAGCAGCAGCGGGATCACCCAGATCGCGATCCGGAAGATGTAGAGCTGGGTGTTGTAGCTGAGCTGGAACAGCACGAACACCCGGTCGGCCGCGCCGAAGGCGAAGATCAGGAAGATCCAGGTCAGAAACGCGACGCCGAAGGCCGTGCGTGTCGGCGCGTCGCGCGGACGGTCGAGGAGGTTGTGGAAGGCGTAGTCGCGGCTCAGCCGTCGCTCGATCCACGGGAAGGCACCGAGGATGAACAGGACGACGAGCGGGAACAGGGCACCGCCCCAGAACGGGTTGGGCACGAGCGTGTAATGGCCGATCGTCACGTCGAAGCTCGGCATCAGCCGCAGGGCTCCGATCAGCCAGCCGAGGTACCAGTCCGGCTGGGCTCCATTCGTCCCGAGGTAGGGCTCGAATGGCCCCCATTGCCAGATCGGGTTGATCTGTACGAGGCCTCCGAGCAGGAACAGGACCGCGGCCACACCGAAGAACAGGGCCAGCGAGCGTGGGGCGTAGCCCGGGAACATCGGGACGCCGACCACCTTTCGCTCGGTGTGCTTCGGGCTCTTGCGGAACTGGGTGTGATGGCGAGCGGCCACGAGCGCCAGGTGCAGCGTCATCAGCGTCGCGATCAGCATCGGCAGCAGGAACACGTGGGCGATGTACATCCGCGACTCGAACTCGTGCGTGCCGGGGAACGGCGCTCCCCAGATCAGCAGCCCGAGCGGGCCGCCAATGACTGGGATCGAGAGGGCCACGCCATAGCCGATCGCCAGCCCGATGCCCGACAGCAGGTCGTCGACCAGCGAGTAGCCGAGATAGCCCTCGAGCAGGCCCGTGAAGAGCATCAGCAGCCCGATCACCCAGATCAGCTCGCGCGGCTTGCGGAACGCCCCGGTGAAGAACACCCGCATCAGGTGCACGACGATCGAGGCCATGAACACGTCGGCCGCCCAGTGGTGGGTCTGGCGGATAAGGAGGCCGGCCTTATGGGCGAAGGAGATGTCCAGGACGGAGCGGTAGGCCTCGCTCATGCTCGCGCCCCTCAGCGGCGCGTAGACGCCGTGGTAGCTGGTCTTCGCCAGGCTCGGATCGAAGAACAGCGTCAGGTAGACCCCGGTGGCGATCAGGACCACGAAGCTGTACATCGCGACCTCGCCGAGCAGGAACGACCAGTGGTCGGGGAATACGTAGCGCATCGCCTTCTGCAGGAAGGGGGCGGACGAGGTGCGCTCGTCGATGAAGCGGACGGCGTCGCTCATGTCGCCTTCCCGGAGCGGACGCCCCACCAGCTGGGTCCGACCGGCCCGGAGTAGTTCCCGCCGGCGCGCAGGTTGCCCGAGCCGTCGATCATCAGCGGCAGCTGGGGCAGCGAGCGTCCGGCCGGGCCGTAGATGACGGTGCCGCCGGTCGCCGGGTCGAAGGTCGAGTAATGGCACGGGCACACCAGCGCCGGGCGAGGCTCGAGCACCGGAAAGGTGGGCTTGCGGTACAGGGCGATCGCGCACCCGGCGTGGGTGCAGATCTTCGAGTAGGCGAGGATCCCCCCGGGGGCCCACTGAGCGCGCTCCCGGGGGAGCTGGATCTGAGACGGGTCCAGGCGCACCAGGACGACGGGGGAGGCGATGTCCTCCGTGCTCGCGCCCTCGGGAAAGGCGGTGTAGAAGGTCTCCTGCTCGATCTCGGCGGCGGCATACGGGCGCCCGGTCTCGTCGATCAGGCGTATCCCGCGCTTCCACGGCGTGCGATACAGCGGGTCGGTGTACCAGAGCGGTCCGAGCGAGAGCGCCGGCGTGAGGACGGCAACGCCAAGCGCTCCGCCCGCCGCCGCGCCGGCGCCGACGAGCAGGCGCTTCCGCGTAATGCCGCTGCCGCTCTCGCGCACGAGCTGCGTGACCTGCTGCTCCTCCTCGGGATGGCGCTCGGGCGGGTAGTCGTGCTCGATCTCCTCGGTCACGACCAGGCGTTTGGCCACGACGGTCAAAGCCGCCGAGATGAAGGCCAGGGAGAGGCCCAGGCAGATCCCGAGCAGTTCGTTCGAGACCTTCCAGGCGCTCCACTCGGCATAGACGACGATGAAGCCGAGCGCCAGCAGCGTGGCCACTCCGAGCAGCCCGACGACGACGTTCTCCGCCGCGGGCGCCGGCGAGCTCTCCGGGACGATGCGCTCGGCCTGCTCCCTGCGCCGGCGGGTGCGGCGCAGGAGCACCGACAGCATGAGCGTGACCAGGGCGAGGATCATCCGCCCGAAGCCCGCGACGATGCGGCCGAGCAGGCTCATGAGTGCAGCCTCTCGCCGAGCATCCGGCACACGACGATCAGCAGCGGGACCGCGAGGAACCACGTGATGATCCCCTCGGGAACCGGGCCGAGGTTGCCGATCCCCCATCCGCCCTGGTTGGGCGGATGGCGGGTCGAGAGCACGTAGGTGATGATCGCGTTCAGCTGCGCATTGCTGATCTGGCGCGTCGAGAATCTCGGCATGAGGTAGGGCCCGATTCGCACGGCCTCGGCGATCTCGGTCGGCGTGGCGCTCTGCAGCGGAGGCACCAGCGCGCCGGTGACGAACCCTCCCTCCGCGACTTCCTGATGGCACCCCGCGCAGTGGTCGGTGAACAGGTGCAGGCCCTGGGCGATCAGAGTGCTGTTCGGCTGCGGGTGCGGGATGCCAGGCCCGGTTCCGAGCGAGGCCACATACGCGACCAGCGACCGGATCTCCTTGTCCGAGAACAGGACCCGGTCCGGGCCCGGCTGATCATGGATGCTCGACAGCGGCATGTACCCGGTGCGCAGGTAGAAGTCGGCCGCCAGCGCCCCCACGCCACGCAGGGACGGGCCGGCGCCCGGCACGCTGCCCGACCCCGCCCGCGGCACATTCACTCCGGAGCCGTCGACGCCGTGGCAGCTCGCGCAGTTGCCCGCGAACAGCTCCGAGCCGAGGTGCAGGGTGGGGTAGGGGGGCTCAGAGGCGGGGCGAACGATCCCAGACTGTGGCTGGGCGCCGGCCGGGGCGGTCCCCGCCAGCAGGGCGGCGGCTGCGAGCGTGCAGATCGTCGTCAGCCGTCTCATGACTGGTGGCAGAGTCCCGTCAGCGGCGTGCCGACGCCGTCCAGGATGATGATCATGATGGCCAGGAAGTTGACCACGAGGCCGACCACCGAGAGGAAGTGCACGCGCCCCTGCGGAGGAGCATTGTCGACGCCGCGAGTGGCGAAGTAGATCCGCACCGAGACGGTCATCGCCGCCAGGCCGATCACCAGCCCGACAGCCGCCACTCCGACATCCCAGGCGTGCACCGGCAGCTGCCAGCGGCCGGCGGGCTGGTCGCACTGGGCGATGCCCATGGCGTAGCCCATCACGTGCACCAGCGCCCAGGCCGCCGGCCCGCCTCCAACGCCGAACCACAGCAGCAGGGTGGTCCGGGTGCTGCGCATCTGCACGCGATCGAGCTTCATAGCGAGGGCGAGAGCTGAGTCAGCACGACGAGGACGGCCAGCGCGTTGACCACGTACCAGTAGAGGGCGACGCAGCGCACGGCGGTCAGCCGGTAGGTCGTGAGGCCGCCGATCCCGATCCGGGCCGCCACCCACCCGTTCAGCAGGATCCCGAGCAGCACGTGCGCGTGGTGTGCGGCCAGCGTCGTGAAGTAGATCGAGGCGTAGGCACTCTGATCGGGCCGGAAGTCGTTTAGGTCGTGGCGGAAGAGGAGGATCTGCCCAGCCAGGTAGATGCACTGGACGAGCAGGGCCGCGCCGACGAACCGCGCCGCGAGCCCGGCGTAGCCCGCGCGCGCCGCGCGGACGGACAGGAACATCGGCACGGTGGTGGAGACGAGAACGGCGGTGGCGATCAACGGCAACACCACCGACGGGGCTTTGATCCCCGCCGGGGGCCAGCGCGGCGCATTGAAGTCGAGATAGAAGTAAGTGGCGATGAGCGTGCCGAACAGGGTCGCCTCGGAGGCCACGAACAGCGCCATGCCCCACCAGCCGTTCGGCTGGGCGACGCGGCGACGAGCGACGAGCGCCACTGCCCCGGCCGTGGTGGCCTCGCTGCTGCGGGGGATGACGCCCGCGCGCCCGCTCGGACGGGGCGGATGCTCGCCCGACGAGCTCATCCCGCGTACTCCTTGTTATGCCAGGCGAGCAGTGCCAGCCCCCCGGCCACTAGGAACCCGGCGGCGATCTCGTAGTGGTGCAGCAGGAGCATCAGGAACATCCCTGTGAGCGTCAGGCCGACGACCGGCGGCCACGCGGAGTGCGGCGGCATGTGCAGGATCTCGTCCCACTCAGCGTCCTGGACGGTGCTCGCCGGAGTCTCGTGACCGCGAGCGAGGAGTCCTTCGCCTCGTGCGAGGCGGCGGTTGTCCAGTTCCCGATCCTCCTTGTCCCACATCGCATAGGGACTCGAGACCGTGGGGATCAACGGGTAGTTGTACGGCGGGGGCGGCGAAGTGGTCGACCACTCGAGCGTGTCTCCCTCAAACGGGTCATTACCTGCGAGTGGGCCGCGGAACAGGCTCACCGCGAGGTTGACCACGATCAGGATCAGGCCGGAGGCGAGTACGTAGGACCCGATCGACTCGAGCAGGTTCAGGAACGTCCAGCCCATGTGCGCCGGGTAGGTGTAGACCCGGCGCGGCATGCCCAGGATCCCCAGGATGTGCATCGGGAAGAACGTCACGAGCGTGCCGGTGAACGTCAGGTAGAAGCTCACCTTTCCCACACCCTCGTGGTACATCCGCCCTGTGACCTTCGGGAACCAGTAGTACATGCCACCGAGGATCGGGAACACCGCGGCGCCGAAGATCACGAAGTGGAAGTGAGCGACGATGTAGTAGCTGTCCTCGACCTGCTGGTCGAACGGGATCGCGGCCACGGTGACACCCGAAAGCCCGCCGATCATGAAGAAGAGGATGAAGCCGATGATGAACAGCAGCGGCGTCTTGAAGATCGGGGTGCCGGTGAGGATCGTCGCGATCCAGGCGAACAGCTGAATCGCGCTCGGGATCACGATGATCAGGCTGGCCGCGGCGAAGTAGATCGTCGTGATCGTGGCCAGGCCGACGGCGAACATGTGATGCACCCACACCCCGAAGCCGAGGAACGCGACCATGATCTCGGCCAGGGCAACGAGCGGGAAAGCCACCATCTTGCGGCGCACGAAGGTGGGGATGATCGACGTCGCGATCCCGAAAGCGGGCAGGATGATGATGTACACCTCGGGGTGACCGAATATCCAGAACAGGTTCTGCCAGAGCAACGGGTCACCGCCGTTTGAGACGTCGTAGAAGTGAAACCCGAGCTGGCGGTCGAGCTCGAGGAACACGCAGGCCATGCTGAGCGCCGGCAGCGCGAACACCAGCGAGAACGACACGGCCAGGAACGCGTAGCAGAACAGCGGCATCCGGTTCAGTGACATTCCGGGTGCGCGCAGCTTGAAGATCGTGACGATGAAGTTGATCGCCGCCGCGGTGCTGGAGATGCCGTTGAAGATCAGCCCGTAGCCGTAGAAGTCGATGTTGTTGCCCGGGTCGAACTGCTTGGACGCCAGCGGCACGTAGTCGAACCAGCCCGAGTTCGGCGCGTGTCCGGTGACCAGGCCGATGTACATGAAGATCCCCGAGCCCAGGAAGATCCAGTACGACACGGCGTTCATGCGCGGGAAGGCCATGTCGCGCGCCCCGATCATCAGCGGGATCAGGTAATTCCCGAACGCACCCGTGGTCATCGGGATCACGAACAGGAAGATCATCGTGATCCCATGCATCGTGAACATCTCGTCGAAGGCGGCCGGTGAGAGAACGTGACCGTTCGGCCCCACCAGCTGGGTGCGAATCAGCAGCGCCTCGACCCCACCGGCCGCGAAGAAGGCCAGCGAGGTGAAGAAGTAGAGGATGCCGATGCGCTTGTGATCGGTGGTGGTGAGCCACCCCAGGACCCCCTGGCGCTCGGCCCACACCTGCTCGAGCAGCTCGACGTGACGCTCGGCGCTGGGGGTGATCAGCGTGGCCATCAGCGCAGGGTTTCCAGATAGGAGACGAGCTCTGACACCTGCGTGCTCGAGAGTCCGAGGTCGGGCATCAGCGCGCCGGGCTTGATCGCCTGCGGGTTGTGGATCCACGCCGCGAGGTCGGCCGGGGTGTTCGGGATCGTGTTCCCGGCCAGGGTGCGGCGGCTCATCAGGTGGGTCAGGTCCGGGCCGACGGTGGCCTGGGCCGCGGTGCCGCGGATCTGATGGCAGCTCGCGCACTGGAGGCTCATGAAGAGCGACTTGCCGGTGCTGGCGGACGCGGTGGATGCGGCGGGGGCGGCCATCCGCGAGAGCCAGGAGCGGAACGCGGAGGCGGGCTCGGCGACGACCTCGAGCGCCATGTTCGCGTGCTGAAGACCACAGAACTCGGCGCACTGTCCGCGGTAGATCCCCGGACGGGAGGCGTAGAGCAGGATCCGGTTACGCCGGCCGGGGACCATGTCGATCTTGCGGGCCAGCTGGGGGACCCAGAAGCTGTGGATCACATCTGCCGTGAGCGCGATCACGTCGACTCGCGTGCG
>DATGJM010000016.1:0-4309 GCA_035295205.1 Solirubrobacteraceae bacterium
GAGCTGGTCTGGATCACCGGCCCTCTGGTCGTGGCAGTCGTGGTGGCGTTCTTCCCGCCGACGGTCGCCGTGCTCCTCGTGGGCGCCGTCGGCGCGATCGGCACCTCGGTATTCATCCGCGTCCCGTTCGTACGCGAGCACACTCGGCAGGACGATGACGCGCCCCGCGGCCGCGCGCTCGCCAGCCGCCCGCTGCGGCTCCTGCTGCTGCCCGTCGCGCTGACCGGAGTGGGCCTGGGCTCCACCGAGGTCGGGCTTCCTGCGCTCGCGCTGCACGTCGGCTCGCGCTCAGCTGCCGGCCTGCTGCTCGCCTTGTGGAGCCTCGGGAGCCTTCTCGGCGGCCTGTGGTACGGCACCCGCGCGTGGCGGATCTCGCTCCCCGCGCGCTACCGCGTGCTCCTGCTCGCGGCCGTGGCGTGCACCGCGCCGCTGATCGTCGCCCATTCGCTCATCGCAGGGGTTGTGTGCAGCCTGCTGGCCGGCCTGGCCATCGCGCCCGTGTTCTCCTGTCAGTACGCGCTGGTCGGGCAGGCCGTGATTCCCGGCACCGAGACCGAGGCCTTCACATGGGTCTCGGCCGCGCTCGTGGCCGGCCTTTCCGCAGGCTCGGCCGCCGGCGGTGCGCTCGTGTCGGCGGCCGGGATCAGCGCGCCATTCGTGTTCGCGTGCGGCGCGGCGCTGCTCGCCGCCGGCGGCGGCCGGGCCGTACGGTTCTCGCGTGCGCCCGTGACCCAGCCTGCCGCCGCGTCGCTCGAATAACTGCGGTTGCGACGGTCAGCGCCCGCCTATAGGCTCGCGTCGACATAGCTCAGACCGACCGGGGGTTTCTGTGGGCGCTCAAGCTGCTGGCGACGGGCCACGACGCATGCAGTCGTGGATGCGGTTGACTATCGCGTGCGCTCTCTCGAGCGTCGGGATGCTCCTCTGGCCTGCGCTGGCAGGCGCCGCGACGTTCTACGTGACCGGGACCGGCGATAGCACTGCCTCCTGTTCGGCCTACCAATGTCCCTCGTTGCGCTCGGCGGTGCTGGCCTCGAACACAGCCGGTGGAACGAACACCATCAGCGTCCCGGCGGGCAACTACACCCTCACGATCACGCCGACCGGACCCGACGACGGGACGACCGGCGACCTGCACATCACCGCCAACGTGACGATCGTGGGCGCCGGCGCGGGCGCGGGCGGGACCACGATCACCGGCGACGGCGACCGCATCTTCGACATCAGCGCGAACTCGGTCACGCTGTCCGGAATCGCCGTGACCGGCGGCGGGAGCGAGGTATTCGGTGGCGCGATCAGCGAGACGGGCGCGTCGCTGACGCTCACCAACGACTCGTTCACGGCTGACACGACCAGCTCCGGGGGCTTTGGCGGAGCGATCTGGGTCAACCCCGCCGGTAGTGCGAGGCTCACGATCACAAACAGTTCGTTCACCTCGAACGTCGCGGCCGAAAGCGGGCCCGGCCAGGGCGGATTCGGGGGCGCGATCTCGGTCCAGCCCGGGACGACGGGAACGCTGAACATCGTCAACAGCACGTTCGCTTCGAACATCTCGCAGAGCGGAGCCACCAGCGGTGGAGGATTCGGAGGAGCGATCGACTTCGAGCCCTCGACCGGGGGCACGCTGAGCGTGACGGGCAGCACGTTCAGCTCGAACGCAGCCGCGGGCAGCAGTACCCAGGGCGGGTTCGGTGGGGGAATCTTCTTCAATCCCGCCGCCGGGGCGAGCGCACTGGACATCACCAACAGCACCTTCAACGGAAACAGCGCGGGCGGCCATTCCGGCTTCGGCGGTGCGATCTTCTTCCAGCCCGCCACCGGCTCATCCGGGACGCTGACGCAGGTGACGATCGTCGGCAACTCGGCAACACAGAGCGCCAGCGCGGGGGGCCTCGACATCGAGGATGCGCCGATGACGATCCAGAACTCGATCGTCTCCGGCAACACCGTCGGGTCGACCCCCCAGAACTGCTCGACCTCATCCGGAGGGTCCGTGGTCGCGGCCGGGCACAACATCGAGGTCGGCACGAGCTGCGGCTTCGACATCCACGCCAGTCCGAACCTGGCCGCCCTGGCCAACAACGGCGGGCCGACACAGACGATGGCCCTGCTGGCCGGCAGTCCCGCCATCGACGCCGCGAGCCCGACGTTCTGTCCCGCGACCGACCAGCGCGGTGTCTCGCGGCCCGACCAGCCGGGAACGGCATGTGACATCGGCGCCTACGAGTTCGTGACGCCGAAGCCCGCGCCGCCGGCCAACACCGTCAAGCCGGCCGTGAGCGGCACGCCGCTGCCCGGACACGTCCTCGCCTGCTCGGCCGGCGCCTGGTCGGGGACCCCGAGCGGGTTTGCGTTCCAGTGGTACCGCGGCAGCAAGGCGATTCCCCGCGCAACCGCCTCCACCTACACGGTCCAGATCCTCGATGAGGCGCAGGCTCTGAGCTGCACCGTCACGGCATCCAACGCCGGCGGTTCGGCTTCGAGCACGAGCCAGGCTGTGCTCGTTGCACTCCCGGGCACGCTGAACTGCCCGAAGCCGTCCGGGCGACTGTCAGGCTCGCGTCTCGGTCCGCTCGGCCTCGGCTTCACGCGCACGCACGCCGAGCACCTGCTGCGCCATCGCCTGGCGCACACGAAGAGCTCGGATGACTTCTGCCTCTACGCCGGGTGGGGCATCCGAGTTGAATATCCGAGCTCGAAACTGCTGGGCAGGCTTTCGAGACGTGATCGTCACCGTGTGGCGGACCGAATCGTGCTGGCGGTGACGTCGAATCCGTTCTACAGCTTCGACGGCGCCGGCCCGGGCGTGACGCTCGCCGCCGTGCAGCGCAAGCTCCATCTCGGCAAGAAGATCCACATGGGCACCAGCGACTGGTACTTCGTGCCCGAAAAGCACGCCAACCTCGTGCTGAAGGTCAGAAACGGCGTCATCTATGAGCTCGGGGTCGCGGACAAGCGCTTGAGCGCCGGCAAGCAGAGCGAGCTGCGGCTGCTCCAGGGATTCCCGTCGGGGTAGCCGGCAGGGCGGCCGCTACGCTTGAGGTCGATGGAAGATCTGTACCGGGAGAACATCCTCGACCACTACAAGCACCCGCACAACTGGAGCCCGCCCCAGCCCGAGCTCGAGCATGCTGATCTCGAGTTCCATGACCTGAACCCGCTGTGCGGCGACGAGCTCCGGGTGCAGCTGGCTGTGGACGGCGACGGCCGGATCGCCGATGTGCGCTTCATCGGCCATGGCTGTGCGATCTCGCAGGCCGCGGCGTCGATGGCCTCGGACGAGGTCAAGGGGATGCCGATCCAGGACCTGCTCTCGCTGGAGCGCTCGTTCGTGCTCGATCTGCTCGGGATCGACATCTCGGCCACGCGCATGAAGTGCGCGCTGCTGTCGTTGAAGGTGCTCAAGAGCGCGGCCCTCGGCCACGCGGCTGCGTGGGAGCCCGAAACGCCCGAGAGCAGCGCCGCCTGAGCGCGGCGCCACGCCGCCGCCGTCCCTCCCCGCGCTAAGTCCTAGCGCTAGACTAGGATTACAAATCCGATCTGCCCACTAGGACTTAAGCTCAAGTGCCACAAGTGATCGAAGTCTGCCCCGTAGCCGAGCTCCCGCCGGGCGGCATGCGCCTCGTCAACTGGGAGGATCTCGAGATCGGCGTGTTCAACTGCGCCGGCACGGTCTACGCGATCGAGGATCGCTGCTCACACGACGACGGGCCGCTGGTCGAGGGTGAGCTGGACGAGCAGGGGTGCACGATCGAATGTCCCCGTCACGGCTCCCGCTTCGACCTGAAGACGGGTAAGCCCATCACTTTGCCCGCGTACGTTCCGGTGGACACGTTTCCGGTGATCATCGATAACGAGACGATCAAGCTGGAGGTGGAGTAGTGGCCCTGGTAGAGAACGAGGCGCTCGCCCGCATAAACGCCGACTATGAGGAGCGCTACGGCTTCCACGACGCCGAGAACTACCTCTACAAGGCGCCGAAGGGCCTGAGCCGTGAGATCGTCGAGAAGATCTCCGAGTTCAAGTCAGAGCCGCAGTGGATGCGCGAGTTCCGCCTGAAGGCGCTCGAGCACTTTCTGGCTCGCCCGCAGCCGACCTGGGGCTCGCCGATGCTCCAGGAGGTCGACTACGACGACATCCACTACTTCGTACGGGCGTCCGAGCGCGCCGAGCGCTCGTGGGACGACGTGCCCGAGGACGTCAAGAACACGTTCGATCGCCTGGGGATCCCCGAGGCCGAGCGCAAGTTCCTCTCCGGCGTCGGCGCCCAGTACGAGTCCGAGGTGGTCTACCACCAGATCAACGAGGA
>DATGJM010000017.1:0-3704 GCA_035295205.1 Solirubrobacteraceae bacterium
TGGGGCTTCTCGCCGCACCGGCCATCTGGATCCTCCTGCCCGAGAGCAAGGCATGGATGGCCGTGCGCGTGACGGGCTCGGCGCTCCGCCTCCTTTTCACGCGCCCGTGGCTGCGGCGTGTGTTGGTGCTCGCGGCGATGACCGGCCTTCTTGCCGTGCTGCTGGAGCCAGCGGGCCTCCTGTTCACGGTTTACGCCAGCCGTGTGCTCAACCTTTCACCCGTGGCGATCAGCACGCTGATCGTGGTCTCCGGGGTCGCCGGCGCGTGCTCTTATCTCGCCGGCGGCTACCTGACCGACCGGTTCGGCCGGCGCGGCCCCGCCATCATCCTCACGATCGCCACCGCAGCCGCCACGAGCCTCAGCTTTGCCACTGCAGCGTTCGGATTTTTCGTGGGCAACGTGCTGTGGAGCGCTTCCGCGAGCGCGGCGACGCCGGTCTTCGGCGCGTGGTCGGCGGAGCTGTTCCCGACCCGGGCGCGCGCCACCGCCGAAGCGACGACCGCGGTGGCCACCGCGCTGGGCAGCATCCTGGGTCTGCAGGCCGTCGGGCTGCTGTCCTCCCGGGCCGGTCTCGGGCCGTCGATCGAGCTTGGCGGCGTCGCCGCCGTGGCGGGCGCGTTCCTGCTCTTCCTGCTCCCCGAGACAAAAGAGGAGCCGCTGCCGGAGTAGGCCCGACCGGCGGTCGGTGGGAGACATAGGATTCCCGCAGTGGAAGCACGCGCTGTCGTCGTCGGCGGTGGGATCACCGGCACGAGCGTCGCGTATCACCTTGCCAAGGCCGGCTGGCGCGACATCGTGCTGCTGGACAAGGACGAGCTCACGAGCGGCTCGACGTGCCATGCCGCCGGGCTCGTCACACAGTTCAACCCTTCGGCGACGATGATGCGTTTTCGGCGCTACTCGATCGAGCTGTATCAGGAGCTCGGGATCTTCGAGACCGTCGGCAGCCTTCGCTTCGCGTCGAGCAAGGACCAGTTGATGGAGCTACGGCGGGGCGTCAGCCGCGCCCGCGGGATCGGGCTCGACGTTGAGCTTGTGTCGGCGGATGAGGCAGCGCGCCTCATGCCGGTGATCACGCGCGACTCGCTGTACGGCGCGGTATGGGTCCCGGGCGATGGGCATCTCGATCCGCACACCGCGACCTTCGCCCTGGCCGCCGCGGCGCGGGAGCTCGGCGCGCGCATCCTCACTCACCGCCGAGTCACCGGGATCGAGCTCTCGCCCCACGGATCGGTGGTCGCGGTTCAGACCGAAGCCGGCCGGATCGAGACAGAGGTCGTGGTCGTGGCGGGCGGCATCTGGGGACCGCAGATCGCGGCCATGGCCGGCGCGTACGCCGTCTCCACGCCCGTCGATCACCAGCACGCGGCGCTTCTCGCCGTGCCCGGGCACGAGCTGCCCCACGACATGCCGTGCTTCCGCGACCCGGACAACCTCGTCTACGGGAAGGCCGAGGCGGGCGGCATGGTCCTCGGTGGGTACGAGGCCGATCCCGTCGCGCGCTGGATCGACGGCGTGCCGTGGGACCACGCCGGCACATCTCTTCCGCCCGACCAGTCGCGCTTCGAGCCGCTCCTCCAGGGCGCCGCGCGTCGCTTTCCATTGGCGCGCGAGGCGGGGATCGTGAAGCTCGTCTGCCATCCCGATGCGATGACCCCCGACTCCAACCCCCTGGTCGGCCCAGTACCCGGCGCGCGTGGCCTCTACATGGCCGCCGGGCTGTCGCTCAACGGGTTCGGAGGCGCTGGCGGGATCGGCCGCTCGCTGGCGCAGCTGATCACGGCGGGGGAGACCGACCTGGACCTCTACCCGTATCGCCCCTGGCGTTTTGGTCCAGTGCATCGCGACCACGTCTACGCCGCGGAGCTGGCCCGCGAGGCCTACAAGTACTACTACTACCTTCGCTACCCCTACGACTCGGACGAATGGGGCCGGCCGCGCCGGACGACCGCCCTCCACAGTCGGTTGCAGGACCTCGGCGCCGTGTTCGGCACCAAGCACGGCTGGGAGCGGCCCGATTACTTCGAGCCGGGCCGGCCGTGGCGGCGCGCAGGCGCGGACCAGCGCAGGTTCGGCTGGACACGCCCACCCTATTTCGACCGCCTGGCGGAGGAGCACCGGGCCTTTCGCGAGCGCGCGGGGATCATCGACATGAGCTCGTTCGGCAAGATCGAGATCACTGGGCCGGGCACGGTGACGCTCCTGGAGCGGGTGGCGGGCAACGTGATCGACCGGCCGGTCGGAAGCGTGATCTACACCCAGCTTCTCGAGGACGACGGAGGCATCGCGGCCGACGTCACCATCACGCGCCTGGCGGATGAGCACTTCCGGCTCGTGACCGGCGCCGGATTCGTGAACAGCGACCTCGGCTGGCTTCGCCTGAAGCAGAGGGAGGGCGACGCTCCGGTCGAACTCCGCGAATCCTCCGACGAGCTGTCGGTCATCGGCATCTGGGGACCGAACGCGCGCGACATCGTCGGGCGGGTGACGCGAGACGACCTGACCGACGCCGGGTTCCCCTTCATGCGCGCGCGACCCATCTCGATCGCAGGCACCGAGGTGCTGGCGCAGCGCGTGACGTACGTCGGCGAGCACGGCTGGGAGCTGTACGTCGACCCCGCCAGGGCGGTGCAGGTGTGGGACCGCCTGATGGCAGCGGGACGTGACTACGGGATCTCGCCGGGCGGATATCGGGTCCTCGACTCGCTGCGCATGGAGAAGGGCTACCGGTACTACGGCACAGACATGGGCCTGCTGGAGACCCCCTTCGAGGCGGGGGTCGGCTTTTGCGTGGGCCCCGGCAAGTGGCCGAACGTGCCGCGCCAGACCGGGCGCAGGCTGCGGACGCTGGCCATCGGCGGCGAGGACTACACGCCGGTGTACGGCGGGGAAGCGGTGCACGACGCCGGCCGCGTGGTCGGCAGGCTGCGCAGCTGCGCGTATGGGTTCACCGTGAAGAGCAACCTCGCGTACTCGTACCTGCCGATCGAGATGAAGCCCGGCGCGGAAGTCGCGGTAGAGGTTTTCGGAGAGATGGTGGCGGCGAGGGTGGTTCCCGACGCCGTCCTCGCGAAGCAGAACGTTGTCAAGCCCGCGAGCTGAGGCCGCCGCCGCCAGGGTCGCGCTCTGGCGCGGCCGCGACGTCACGATCTCGCCGCTCTCGGGCGGACTGACCAACGAGAACTTCCTGGTCGAGGCCGGCGGCGAGCGCTACGTGATGCGCCTGCCCGGGCGCTCGACCGAGCTGCTTTCGATCGACCGCGAGAACGAGGTCCACAACACGCGCGCCGCGGCGACGACGGGCGTCGGCCCGCAGGTGCTCGAGCACGTACCTGGAATCGACGTCATGGTCCTGGAGTACATCGCGGGACAGACGATGTCCGCGCCCACCCTTCGCTCCCCGGAGATGGCGGCCCGAATGGCCGCGTCCTTTCACCTCCTGCACTCGGCTCCGCGGTTTCTGCACGACTTCGACATGTTCCGGCTGGTCGAGTACTACCTCGAGATCGTCGATCGGCACGGCGTCGACATCCCGCCCGACTACCGCGACTGGCTCGGCACCGTGCACGACATCGAGCACGCCGTGCGGGTCGCCGCGCTGCCTTCGGCGCCGTTTCACAACGACCTTTTGTGCGAGAACTTCATCGACGACGGGATTCTGCTTCGCATCGTGGACTACGAGCTGAGCGGGAACAACGATCC
>DATGJM010000018.1:0-2558 GCA_035295205.1 Solirubrobacteraceae bacterium
CGACGAGGCCCTGCGCTACTACAACCTCGAGCGTGCGTTGTACCCGAGCGCTCCGGTATCGCTTCTCGACGGCGACTTCGGCCACCAGCGGGCCCAGAACAAGACCGGCGACCGCGCACTGCTATCGAACTCGATCGCCGCCTTCTTCGGCCACTACCTGAAGCACACGGGCGCTCAGCCGACCGGCGCGACGGCCACGATCGAGACCTGCCCGAGCACCGCGCCCTCCGGGGGCCCGTACTCGGCACCCTCGTGGGCCGCGCTGCACCCCGGTCGGGTGCAATTCAGCTCCCCGGCGCCGCAGACGATCTCCTCCACGGCCGGCGACCCGACGATCTCAGCCGCCATCGATCCGATCGCCGGCCAGGGCGCGTGCGCCACGGTCCCGGCGACCGACCAGGGCGCGGGGGTTGCCACCTACCGCCTGCCGGCGGCCACCGGCCAGGGCTACACGCTGCTCGGCGCGCCCACGATCACCGCCAGGCTGGCGGTCACCGGGCAGTTCCCCTATATCGCCGCGCGCCTATGGAATGTCGACCCGGCGACGAACACCGAGACGCTCGTGGCCCGTGGTGTGTACCGGATCACCGCAGGCGGCCTGCAGACCTTCCAGCTGCATCCCGGCGCCTGGCATTTCGCCGCCGGTCAGATCCCAAAGCTCGAGCTGCTGGGCCAGGACGCCCCTTACCTTCGCCCGTCCAACGGGGTCTTCCAGATCCAGGTGTCGGACCTGCACCTCACATTGCCGACACACGAGAGCAGCCCCTGACGCCCTACAGTGTGAGGTGTGCTCTGGCTGCTTCGACACGGCGAGGCTGCGGACGGACCTGACGACGATCAGCGCCCGCTGACCGAGAAGGGCGAGCAGCAGGCTCGCGCCGCCGGGGCCGCGCTCTCGCGGCTTGGCGTGCACGTCGACAACTGCCTGACCTCTCCCAAGCGCCGCGCCCTGGACACCGCCAGGCTGACCTGCGCCGCGCTGGGGGTCGAGGTCCTGACCGAGTCCGCGCTGTCGGGCGAGCCGTTCGACGTCCACGACCTGGTGGCCGGACTCGGTGAGGTGCTGCTCGTCGGCCACGACCCCTCGTTCTCCATGACCCTGCACGACCTCACAGGCGCGCAGGCCCGGATGGCCAAGGGCGGCCTGGCGGGGATCGAGAAGGGCGAGCTGATCGTGCTGCTCCGCCCCGCGGAGCTCGAGGCGATCGCCAACGTGGCCGAGGTTCCGGCGTGAGCGTGGCCCGCGCCCAGGCGACCGACGACGAGGCCGTCGAGGCCGCGGCTCAGGCGCCTCGCCAGCTGACCGACCCTTCGCTTTACAGCAACCGCGAGCTGTCGTGGCTCGACTTCAACGACCGGGTCCTGCAGCTCGCCGAGGACGAGTCGCTGCCGCTGATCGAGCGGCTGAAGTTCCTGGCCATCTTCGTGACCAACCTCGACGAGTTCTTCATGATCCGCGTCGCCGGCGTCCACGACCAGGTGGACGCGGGGATCGACGCCCGCGGGCCGGACGGCCTTGCGCCCGGAGAGGTTCTGCGCGCGATCGCCGCCCGCGTCGGCGAGCTCGACCGCCGCCACGCACGCCAGTTCGCCAAGCTCCGCCCGGAGCTCGCCAGCCATGGCATCAGGCTCATCTCGTGCGACGAGTCCGAGGCCCCGGCGAGCCAGATGGAGCGCCATTTCCGCGAGCAGATCCTCCCCGTGCTGACCCCCCTGGCGATCGGGCCGGGCCGGCCGTTCCCCTACATCTCGAATCTCTCGCTGAGCCTGCTCGTGCGCCTGCGCGACCCCGAGCTCGAGCACGAGGCCTTCGCCCGCGTGAAGGTCCCCAAGGAGGTCCTGCCCCGGTTCGTGGAGATCTCGAAGAACACCTTCATCCCGCTCGAGCAGATCATCGCCGCCAATCTCGACGTGCTCTTCCCGGGCATGGAGATCGTGAGCTACGACCTGTTCCGGGTCACGCGCGATGCCGACTTCGAGGTCTCCGACGAGGCCGACGACCTCCTGCAGGCGGTCGAGGACGAGCTGCGACGCCGGCGCTTCGGCGAGGTCGTGCGGGTGGAGGTGGGAGCCGGCATGGATCCCGCCCTCCGCGCCCATCTGATCGAGTGGCTCGACGTGGATGAGGTCCAGGTCTACGACGTCGAGGGCCTGCTCGACCTCGGCGACCTGTGGCAGATCGCCGGACTCGAGGGTCATGCCGAGCTCCGCCAGTCGCCCTGGACACCTCTCACGCACCCGGCGTTCGTGCCCAGCCCGGGCCGTCAGGACGAGCAGCCCGATGTGTTCGCCGCCATGCGCGAAGGCGATGTCCTCGTCCACTACCCCTACCAGTCGTTCTCCACCAGCGTGGAGCGCTTCGTCAGGCAGGCCGTCGAGGACCCGGCAGTGCTGGCCGTGAAGATGACCGTGTACCGGACCTCGGATGACTCAGCGCTCGTGCCCTCGCTGATCGAGGCGGCGGAGAAGGGCAAGCAGGCGGTGTGCATGGTGGAGCTGAAGGCGCGCTTCGACGAGCGCCAGAACATCCACTGGTCACGCGTCCTGGAGGAGGTGGG
>DATGJM010000019.1:0-27536 GCA_035295205.1 Solirubrobacteraceae bacterium
AAGATCATGCTTCAGGCGCTCGCCGAGCGCCGTATCGGGCGCCGCGACCAGGCCAACGCCTGGATCTGGCGCATGGCCGAGTACACCCGCGAGGTTCACGAGGAGTACGCGGTGCAGCGCTGGCCCGAGACCAAGCGGCTGCTCGGCCTGCTCGTCAACTCCAGCGGCTCCGCTCACGCGCGGAACGCCCGGCGGCTCGTGCATGCCTCGCGAAAGGAGGACCGCCGGCTGTCCGCGGCCCTGCTTGCGGCGGCGCTGGCGCACACGCCCGAGGCTGAGGAGGCGCTGCGCGGCGCCCGCACGCGGATGGCGCGCAAGCCGGCGGCGCTGGCTCGGGAGCTGCTGCGGAACTTCCCGAAGGGGCGGCGCAGCAAGAGCCGCCGCCGGCGTCGGGGCGCGCCCGGAGAGGAGGGCGCAGTCGCCGCGGGAGAGGAGGCGCTGGTGGTCGGCACGCTCGAGGGCGACGAGCTCGACGGGAGCGAGGAGCTCGACGGCGTGGACGATGACATCGACGAGCTCGACGAGCCCGATGACCGCGACGAGCCCGACGAGGATGAGCCGGACGAGGACGAGCCGGACGAGGACGAGCCCGACGAGGACGAGCCCGCCCGCGAGGCGCGCAAGCCCGAGGCAGCCTGAGCCTCTGGCCGTAAACGAGCCATCAACATCGGCTCGTATCCAGGGAACGTTCCGTTAACACGCGCAGCAGGCCGATTCCTGTGCGCTTCAATCACCGTCAATGGCGACAGCACTCTCCGTCCCCGGGCTCGACGCTGCGCCGGCGCTGCTGAGCGTCGCCGACCTGCGAGTCAGCTTCGGCCCGGTACGCGCACTCGACGGAGTCGACCTGACCGTCGCGCCGGGCGAGCTCGTGGCGCTCGCGGGAGAGAACGGCGCCGGTAAGACGACGCTCGTGCGGTGCATCGCCGGTGACATCGCTGCCACCGGCGGCCGGATCCTCCTGCGCGGCGAGCCCGTGACCGTCGATCCGGGGGCCGCCGACCGCCGCGGCGTGGCCGTCGTCTGGCAGGACCTCGCGCTCTGCGACAACCTCGACGTCGCCGGTAACGTGCTGCTCGGGCGCGAGACGGGCCGCCTGATGCGCTCGCACTCGCGGCTGCACGCGGCGGCATCGGCGCTGCTGGCCGAATTCCGGATCCCGATCCGCGACACGACGCAGCCGGTGGGCAACCTCTCCGGCGGCCAGCGCCAGCTCGTGGCCGTGGCCAGGGCGATGAGCCGCCGTCCCGAGCTGCTGCTGCTCGACGAGCCGACGGCCAACCTCGGCGTCATACCCTCCCGCCAGGTCGAGCAGCTGATCCTCGACCTGCGCGATCAGGGGACCACGATCCTGCTGGCCTGCCACGACATCGACCAGATGTTCCGGCTCGCGGATCGCATCGTCGTCCTGCGTCAGGGGCGGATCGCTGCGGACCTCGACCCCCTGGCCACCCACCCCGACGACATCATCGCCCTGCTCTCAGGACAGCAGGTCGACTCCTCGGCCCGGCGCCAGCTCACCCGCCTGCACGGCCTCACCGACCGGCTCGTCTCGGCCGATCCATCCTCCAGCCTGTCGCTGATCCTGTCGGCGCTGGGCGCTGCCCTCGGCATCGAGAAGCTCTCGATCCACGTGGCGAGCGAGCAGAGGCTCCTGCTCGGCGCTTCGCTGGGCTTCGCGCCCGGGCAGCTCGCGCCCTGGGCCGATCTCGCGTTCGGCGACCCGGGCGGTCCGGTCGGCCGGGCGGCGGCGTCCGAACAGCCGGCGGTCGAGGAGGACCTTCGCGCCGGCAGCGCCTGGAAGGACCACGGCGACCTGCCACGGTTCGCCGGCATCGCCAGCTCGTGGTCGGTTCCGGTCCTCGGCCCGGCGGGCCTGAGCGGCGTGATCACCGCCTTCCGGTCCGTGCCCGGCCCACCCGCGCGCGACGAGCTCGAGCTCGTGACCCTGTACGCCGGCTACGCCGCCAGCGCGATTGAGCGCGACCGCCTGCTCGATCAGGTGACCTCGCGCAACCGCGTGCTGGAGACGATCCGCGAGATGCTCGAGACGCTCGCTGGACCGGTGCCGGTGGCCGAGGGGCTGGTGATCGCCCTTCGGTCCCTGCGGCGCGGCCTGCGCGCCGACGAGGTGGCGCTGGTCACGCGCACCGGCGGTCAGCCGCCTCGCTGGCGCGCGTGCGTCGGGCCCCAGAGCGATGAGCCCGACCACATGTCCCCCGCCCTCCAGGCTGCGGCCGAGCGACTGCTCGACGGCGCCGCCGGCGATGGCTCCGCTCACGAACACGTGAGCAGCGCGTCCGGGCAGCGGGTGCTGTCCGTGGGCTTCGCCGCCCCGGCGGGTCCGACGGTCCTGATCGCAGCCGGAAGCGACCTGCGGGCCACGAGCGAGGAGACCGCGCTGATCGAGGACGCCGCACACTCGCTGCGGCTGGCCCTCGAGCGGGAGGAGGCGGGGCTGGCGCATCAGGAGGCGGCGGCGCTGCGGCGCTCGCGCGAGCTCCAGCGCGGGTTCCTCTCCCGTCTGAGCCATGAGCTGCGCACGCCGCTGACGGCCATCCGGGGCTATGCCTCGAGCCTCATGCAGCCCGACGTGACCTGGGACGGCGCCTCCCAGCAGCGCTTCCTCGAGCGGATCGCCGCCGAGTCGGCCCGACTTGGTCGACTGGTCGACGACCTGCTCGACTTCTCCGCGATCGAGTCCGGTGTCATGCGGCTGCAGCGCGATTGGTGTGAGCTGCCGCTGGTGGTCGAGGCCGCGATCGGCTGTCTGCCGGGCGAATACGCGACGTCGATCGAGGTGGCGTGCGATCCCGGGCTGCCCGTCGTGTGGGCCGATCACGACCGTCTCGAGCAGGTGTTCGTGAACCTCCTCAGTAACGCAGTCCGGCACAACCCCGCGGGCACGCGGGTGAACGTGAGCGCCGCCCCCGTCGCGGCCGCGCTACCGGTTGCGCTCGCCGCACCCTCCAGCCGCACGGTACTGGCCGGCGCCCCATCCGAAGTCGAGATCTGCGTCAGCGACGATGGCGTCGGCATGCCCGCCGAACTGGCAGCGGCGCCATTCGAGGCCGCGCCACGGCGCCGCGCCCGCAGCGCGGGAGCCGGCCTCGGGCTGTCGATCGCCAAGGGCATCGTCGAGGCCCACGGCGGCGCGATCGACGCCCCGACCCAGCCGAACGGCACGTGCTTCCGGATCCGCCTCCCGATCGAGGGACCGCCCGCGCACTGATGCCCGAGACCGCCATCAAGACCACGGCCCTGGTCGTCGAGGACGATCCGAACATCGTCGACCTGATCCGCTCGAATCTGTCGGTGCGCGGCTTCGACACAGTCGTCGATACCGACGGGGGCCGAGCCCTGCGCCTGCTCGAGACCGAGGATCCGGACATCGTGCTGCTCGACCTGATGCTGCCGGAGATCGACGGCTTCGAGCTCTGCCGGCAGATCCGCGAGCGCTCCTCGGTGGCCGTGATCGTGGTCTCGGCACGGGGCGGGGAGCGCGACAAGGTCACCGCCCTGAACATGGGCGCCGACGACTACATGACGAAGCCGTTCAGCGTCGAGGAGCTGCTCGCGCGCATCACCGCCACGCTCAGGCGCACGCGCGCCAACGCGGCAGTCTCGGAGCCGGAGCCGCCCGTGATCACGGTCGGCGAGCTGGTCATCGACCTCGGCCGCCAGCAGGTCACCCGCTCCGGCGAGGTGGTCCACCTCACGCCCACGGAGTTCGCGCTGCTGCGCGAGCTCGTGATCAACCGGGGCAAGCTGCTGAGCCACGCCTATCTCCTGCGCCGGGTGTGGGGGCACGGATACCAGACGGAAACCGAGTACATCCGGGTGTACGTCCGCCGCCTGCGCGCCAAGCTCGAGGGCGATGACGGGCAGTCACTGATCCACACCCAGCCGCGGGCCGGATACCGGTTCGTCGCGGATTGACCGGCATTCACTGTTTTTTAATGCGGGATTCGCGATGTTAACGGCGCTTTCACCCGGGCCGTCCTAGGGTTTGCTCCAGACCCGCTTATCACTGCTGCAACCGCCGAGCGGCGGCGCACCGATGCGCCGGCCCTCGCTCTGAGTTGCGAAGGAGGAGAAGTAATTGCAACTGCCTACCAGTAAGTCGGCTATCGCTGCGCTGGCGCTGGCCGCCGCGGTCGGTGTATCGGCCTGCGGATCGAGCTCGAACAATTCGACCTCGAGCTCCAGCACGACGTCGAGCTCGGCCCCCGCGGCCACAAGCTCGAGTTCGAGCTCGGGCTCGACCTCGGCTCCCTCGCTGAGCGTAAGCTCGTTCACCCGCGACTTCTCGGCGATGTCCCAGCTTCAGCCGCTGGCGAGCAAGGGCAAGGGCAATGTGGCGGTGATCCTGCCCGACACCGTGACCTCGGCTCGGTACACCGAGTTCGACGCCCCCTACCTGACCAAGGCGTTCCAGGCCGCCGGCCTGACCTCATCTCAGTTCTCCGTACAGAACGCCCAGGGCAGCGACGCCACCCAGCTCACTGACGCCCAGGAGGCCATCACCAAGGGCGCCGGCGTGCTGATCGTCGATCCCCTCGACTCCGGAACCGGCGCCAAGATCGAGTCCTACGCCAAGTCCCACGGCGTGGCCGTGATCGACTACGACCGCCTCACGCTCGGCGGGAGCCGCTCCTACTACGTCTCCTTCGACAACGTCCACGTGGGCCAGTTGATCGGCCAGGGCCTCGTCAGTTGCGTCGCGGCCTGGCACGTCGCACACCCAAACGTGCTCGTGATGAAGGGCGCTCCGACGGATAACAACGCCACCCTGTTCGCCCAGGGATATGACGGCGTCCTGGCGTCGTACTTCAGCGGCGGGAAGTGGTCCAAGGTCGGCTCGGCGGCCGGAACCTGGGATCCGCCCACCGCGGAGACCGAGTTCCAGCAGCAGTACACCGCCCATAAGAACATCAACGCGGTGCTCGTGCCCAACGACGAGAACGCGGCCCCGATCATCCACTACCTGCAGACCCTGCACGTGCCGGCCAAGAAGTTCCCCACCACAGGCCAGGACGCGACGCTCGTCGGACTGCAGAACATCCTCTCCGGTTACCAGTGTGGAACGGTGTACAAGCCGATCTACCTCGAGGCCGAGGCGGCCGCGGCACTGGCGATGTACATCCGCGCGGGCGCCACTCCGCCCAGCTCGCTGGTGAACGGACACGTCGAGGACACCCAGAGCAACACATCGGTGCCGTCGGTCCTGCTGGCTCCCGAGTGGGTCACTCCGGCGAACATGAAGTCGACCGTGATCGCGGACAACTTCGTTCCCGCAAGCCAGCTCTGCACCGGCGCCACGTCCGCCGCGTGTAAGGCGAACGGAATCAGTTGACAAACCCGACGGGACCAGCGGCGTGAGTTCGAGCCACGTCGTAGGCGGAATGCGGCCCGCACACGCGGGCCGCATGCCGTCACCCGTCGAACGACACGGAAAGTAATGACTCAATCTCAGAACGGCCAGCCGCTGCTACGCCTCCAGGGTGTGGGCAAGAACTTCGGCCCGGTCCACGCCCTCACAGACATAAACCTCGACATTCCTGCCGGGAAGGTGACAGCGCTCGTCGGCGACAACGGTGCCGGCAAGAGCACACTGATCAAGACGATCTCCGGCATCTGGCAGCCCGACCACGGCGATCTCTTCTGGCAGGGCCAGGCGGTGCATCTGCACAGCCCGCGTGCGGCGACCGAGCTGGGAATCTCGACCGTCTACCAGGATCTCGCGCTCTGCGACAACCTCGACATCGTCCAGAACATGTTCCTCGGCCGCGAGGTGCTACGCCACCGCCAGCTCGACGAGATCAACATGGAGCTGAGTGCCAAGGGCACGCTGGCCGACCTGTCGGTGGTCACCGTGCGGTCGATCCGCCAGCCGGTGGGCTCGCTCTCCGGCGGTCAGCGCCAGGCCGTGGCTGTCGCCAAGGCGGTCATGCAGAACGCCAAGCTGTTGATCCTGGACGAGCCCACGGCGGCGCTCGGCGTCACCCAGACCAAGGTGGTGCTGGACCTGATCGGGCAGCTGGCCAGCCGGGAAATCGCCGTTATCGTGATCTCCCACAACTTGAACGACGTGATGGCCGTGGCCGACCGGGTCGCAGTGCTGCATCTGGGACGGCTGGCGGCGGCAGGGCCGATATCCGAGTTCGACCGGCAGGTGATGGTGGACCTCATGACCACGGGCACCTCGATGCGTGAGCCGGGCCACTCCGGCGGCGATGGCGGCGCCTCAGAGCAGGAGCCCGCGACCGCAGCGGCCGAGGAGCAGACCGAGGGAGGACGAGTCAGTGGAAACTGAGTTGCGCGAGCCGCCGGATGACGCGGCGCTGATCGAAAGCGAAAGCGACCAGGCGGAGGCCGAGCAGATCGCGATCGCCGCCCCCGACGTCCTCGCCGGGTCGCTCCAGGAGTACCTGCGGATCTGGTGGCGGCGGATCCGCAGCGGCGAGAGCGGGACGCTGCCGGTGACGCTCGGGCTGGTCGCGATCGTCATCTACTTCCAGGCCCGCAGCTCGCTCTTCCTCTCATCGGGCAACCTGGTCAACCTCGCCGTCCAGGGCGCGCCGATCATCGTGCTGGGGATGGCCGAGGTGTTCGTGCTCCTGCTGGGCGAGATCGACCTCTCGGTTGGCTACAACGCGGCCATCGGCGGGACGGTCATGGCGTGGGCGGTCTTCTCGATGCCGTGGTGGCTGGCGATCATCCTCGGACTCGCCGCGAGTACGTTCATCGGCGCGGTGCTGGGCACGCTCGTCACGCGCCTGCGGCTGCCGTCGTTCGTGGTGACGCTGGCGGGCCTGCTCGGTCTCGAGGGACTGCTGCTGGATGTCACCGCCTGGAGCCACCACGGCGCGGGCGGATCCATCCCCATCTCCAATCACGTCATCAACGACATCACCAGCGGGAACATGAGCCCGGCGCTGGGCTGGATTCTGATGATCGTGATCGTCGCCGTCGCCGGGGCAGCGCTCGTGATCCGCGATCGCCGCCGTCGGGCGCACAACCTGGCGGCTCCTCCGTTCAGCGTAACCGGCATCAAGGTTGCCCTGATGTCCGTGGCCGGCGTGGCTGTGGTGCTCGTCGGTAACAGCAACCGCGGGGTGCTCACACCGGTTCGCGGTGTCCCCTGGGTGGTCGCGATCGTCCTCGCGCTGCTCGCGCTGTGGACCGCGCTGCTGGCTCGCACCCGCTTCGGGCGCTACGTGTACGCGATCGGCGGCAATGCGGAGGCCGCTCGTCGTGCGGGTGTGAACCTCGCCCTGATCAGGACGCTCGCCTTCACCCTGACGGGGCTCACGGCCGGGGTCGGCGGCGTCATCTACGCCTCGCGGCTGGGCTCGATCGGAACCAACTTCGACGGCGGCCAGTACGTGCTGTGGGCGGTCGCGTCGGCAGTGATCGGGGGTACGCACCTCTTCGGCGGCGTGGGCAAGATTCTTCACGCGCTCCTCGGCGGCATCGTCGTGGCCGCCATCTATAACGGCCTCGCGCTGCTCGGCGCCGGTGCTGCGACGACCGACATCGTGACCGCTCTCGTGCTCCTTGCCGCGGTGACGATCGACACGCTCACTAGGCGCGGCCGCCCGAGCTGACCTGTTCCCGTGGATGAGACCGATCGCGCCACCCGGACCGTGGCGCGGTCGGTCAAATCCAGGCCATCTCGGTGGCCCGGAGCACCGCCTGGGCGCGGTCAGGCACCTCGAGCTTGCGGTAGGCGTTGTGCAGGTGGCTGCGCACGGTGCTCGGCGAGAGGCGGAGGTCCTCGGCGATCTGCTTGTAGAGCTTGCCCTGGGCAAGCTGCTGCAGGACGGCGGTCTCCTGGGTCGAGAGTGGCGAGCGCTCAGCCCGGCGGCGACGGCTTCCGCCCACGTGCGGGAGGTCGAAGATCGCGTCCCGCATCTCGCGGGTGCTGAGGCCGCAGGCCCCGGCGAGCTGGAGCATGATGCGGCGGTCGACGGCTCCTCCCTGGGCCTGGTGGGCGACCATGTCGGCCAGCCGCACGAGCGTCGCGCACTCGCACTCGTCGCGGGCGCGATGGTGCCCGGCTACCGCTTCGGCCAGGCGTTCCGGCAGGCCCCAGCGCTGGATCAGGATGCTCCCGAGGCTGGCGTGGTCGGTGCCGAACTGGCGGCGCTCGCGTCGCAGTCGCTCCTCGGGAACCAGTATCGAGCGCTCGGCCACGCCGTCGTACTCTCCGCGCGCCCGCGCGATCACCAGCTTGCCGACGTCGTGCAGCAGCGCTGCGGCCAGCAACTCGTCGCGCGCCGTCGGCTTCACCTCACGCGCAAGGCGCTCCGCGGCTCGCGCCACGACGTGGGCGTGGACGCGCAGGCGGTGCATGAGCGCCTCGACCGGGGAGCGCCACGGAAACGGCGCGGCCGGGAGCCCCATCGCGAGCTCGTGCAACTGCGCGCTCGAGAGCACGGCGACCGCGTCCGAGATGCTGGCCGGCTGGCGGCGGCGGGACTCGTCCTGCGCAGCGCGCAGCACGGCCACCGTCAGGCCGGTGTCACTCTCGACCGTGGCCACGAGATCGCCGTCGACCCCCCCTGCGTTCGGGCCGGTGGCGGCGAGCAGGCGCTCGCGAGCGGGGCTGAACGCGGGGATCACGTCGAGGTCGGTCATCGCGCGCCCGAGATCGCCGGCGCCGGTGGTCGGCGGCTCAGGGGCGCCTGCAGGCCCGCGACCAGAGCCTCGCGACCGGCCGCTCACCACTTCGATCAGCGCGCAGACCGCCGCGGGGTCGAACTGGCGCTCGGACTCCTGTTCGAGATGCTCGAGGGCGGCTTCAGCCCCGCTGCCCCGGCGGTGCGGGCGATCGCTGGCGATCGCGACAAAGGCATCGCAAGTGGCGATCACGCGCGCGAGCGTGGGGATCGCATGGCCTTTCAGACCGTCTGGATAGCCCTCCCCATCCCAGCGCTCGTGGTGGCCGCGCACGATCGGCGCCAGGGCCTCGGTCGCCTCGAGCCCCGCGAGAAGCTCAGCTCCGAGGGCCGGATGGCGCTCGAGCGCCTCCCAGCCTCCGGGCGAGAGGGCTCCCGTGTCGTGAAGCACCGAGTCCGGGAGGGCCAGCATCCCGATATCGCGCACCTGGGCGGCGAGCTCGGCGCGTCGCTGCTCCTGGGGGTCGAGCCCGAGCCGCACGGCGACGGCGGCCACCAGGCGCATGACCATCGGCGTGGTGGAATGCACGCCGGGCGCGCGCGCACGCAGTGCCGCCTCGAGCGCGGTGCAGGCTTCGCTTGCCGGTGTCAGCGCGCCAGCCGTGGTCCCACCATCCCATAGGGACGATGCCCGAAACGGACGGCCTGGATGTCCGTAGAAACCACGGTCCTGCGCGCAACGGCCCGATCCTGAGGATTTCCTAAAGCACCCTGACTTTCGGGGTCCGTGCGTGTTTAACGGTCGAATCCCCCAAAAGGAGGAACTGAATGAGGATCTCGAACACGATCGCGCTTGCCGCGGCCACGCTGGCCGTCGCGGCAGTGCCCGCCACCGCCCTGGCCAGCAGCGCCTCGGACCATTCCGACGCCCAGAAGCAGTGCGCCGCCGAGCTGAAGGCGATGGGCAAAGCGACTTTCGACAAGACATTCGGCACGAACAGGAACGAGAAGAACGCGTTCGGCAAGTGCGTCTCGCACCGCCAGAAGCAGGATTCCTCGGACATGTCGACCGCGACGAAGAACGCCGCCCAGACCTGCAAGACGCAGGAGAACGACCCGAACTTCGCCGCGCACCACAGCGGCAAGACGTTCGCCCAGTTCTACGGGAAGAACAAGAACGACAAGAACGCGTTCGGCAAGTGCGTGTCGATGACCGCCCAGGCCGACGCCGCAGCGACCGAGACCGCCCAGGTCAAGGCCGAGGAGAAAGCGGCCAAGTCCTGCCGCGCCGCGCAGGAGAAAGATCCCAAGGCGTTCAAGGCCAAGTGGGGCCAGAACCACAACGACGCCAATGCCTTCGGCAAGTGCGTGGAGACGACCGCGAAGAGCTCGGGCTCCAGCTCCGGCTCCGGCGGCATCGGCACCGGCGCAGGCGGCTACTGAACTCGAGGCAGGAGGTGACGCGAGAGGCTCCGGGGCGGCCGTCCCGGGGCCTCTCAGCGCATCGCCAGGTGGACCTCTCCGGCATCGAGCGCCACCAGCTGACCGCCAGTATCGACGAGCAGCCGACCCGTCCCGTCGATCCCTGCCCCTCGCCCGACGCCCCCGTTCCAGCTGACCGGCGCGCCGAGTAGCGCGTCACGCGCCGCCACGGCGGCCACGATCTGCTGAGCGGAGGCGCCGAGCCAGCCCTCGAGCGCCTCGAGCAGCCCAGCCAGGACCGCCTCCACCGCATCGGGCTCGAGCCCGAGCGAGCCGGCGTGATCGCGCAGCTCGGCGGGCAGGTCGTGCTCTCGCACCGCCACGTTCAGGCCGATCCCCAGCACCGCCCAACCCTCCTGGGGGCGCCCCTCGACCAGAATGCCCGCCACCTTACGGCCGTCGACGAGAACGTCGTTAGGCCACTTGATCGCGGCAGCCGGCCCCGCGACCTCGGCCACCGCGACTCCGGCGGCGAGCGACAGCAGCGCAGGATCGCCGCGGATCACGAGCGAGCACAGCAGCGCGCGGCCGGCAGGCGCGCTCCAGCCCCGGCCCTGGCGCCCGCGGCCCTGCGACTGCTCGGCCGCCGTCACGAGCGTGCCGTGGGGAGCTCCGGCCGACGCCAGCTCCCGCGCCCTGTCGTTGGTCGACGTCGTCGACCGGAAATGCACACGAGGGTGCCCGAGGCTCATCGCGCCTCGATGCGCAGTTCGTCACCGACGGCAAGTCCCAGCTCGCGCGACGCGTCCCCGTGGCTGACCGCGACCGCCACGCGGCGGTAGGCGTCTTCGTACAGGAGCGCCTGGCCCGGCGGGGCCTCCGCGAATGTGCGCAGGAACGGCAGGCTCTCGACCCGCCCACCGGAGAACCGCAGGATGGCCTCGCGGCCGAGCTTGAGGCCCGATCCGTCCAGGTGCTCGTGAGCCAGATCGAGCTGCACGTTCCCGAACCGGTCGACGTAGAGCACATGGGCGACGATCGCCCCCCCGGGCTCGAATCGCGGCTTCGGCAACTCGACCGTTACGAGGCCCGCCGGGTCACAGGGCGCACCGACCTCTGCCAGGTCCACCCCCGCGGCGAGGTGCGCGGCGACCGGGGCGAAGATGTCACGCCCATGGAAGGTGGCCGACACCGGCTCGAGGCGATAGCGAGACGCCGCGATGTCGACCGCCTGGCTCACCCCGCCAGAGGCCTCGGCGGCCACGCTGAGCAGCCCGTTGTCGGGTCCGACGAGCCGCCTCCCATCGCCGGTCGCCAGCGCGACGGCGCGGCGGCTGGCTCCGACGTCGGGGTCGACGACCGCCAGATGGACGCCTACCGGCAGGTAAGGCAGAGCGCCGGCGAGGGCCAGCGCGCCCGCGCGGACGTCGTGGCGCGGAATGCCGTGGGTGAGATCGAGCACCCGGGCCTCCGGGCAGATGCCAGCGATCACGCCGTGGCAGACACCGACGAAGTCGTCGGTCAGCCCGTAGTCAGAGAGAAACGTGATGAGGGGAGCGCTCACAGGGCGGACGCGTCGGCGACGAGCGCGTCGAGCAGCCCGTCGATGTCGTGCCGCACCGCCTCCACGTGAGGCTCGAGCCCGTGGGCCCGAAGGGCCTCGCTGGTCACCGGCCCGATGCTGACCAGACGCGCGCCCGGGCGAATCGACCCGTCGACCGCGGCCAGGAAGAACTCGACGGTGGAGGACGAGGTGAACGTGATGTAGTCGATCTCGGCCAACCCGGCCAGCGCCGCCGCATCCAGCGGCTCCGCAACGGTCTCGTACAACGCCACCACGTCGACCTCGGCACCCCTTGCTCGCAGCGCGTCGGGGAGCACGTCGCGGGCCTGAGCCGCCCGCGCGACCAGCGCCCGGCGCACCGGCACGTCGGCCAGCGCCTCCACCAGCCCCTCGGCCACGAACCGCTCGGGCACGAGGTCGGCCAGCACGCCGTGCTCACGCAGGGCACGCGCGGTACCCGGGCCGATCGCCGCCACCCGCGCGCCGGCCAGCGCCCGCGCATCGCGCCCGCCGGCGGCCAGTCGCTCGAACAGCAGCCGCACGCCGTTCGGGCTCGTCAAGCACACCAGGTCGTAGCCGTCCAGCCCCGGCAGCGTGACCTCGAGCGGGACGATCCGGATCGCCGGCGTCTCGAGCACCGACGCCCCGAGCTCGCGCAGCTGGGCCGCCAGGCCGCTCGCCTGCGCGCGGGCGCGGGTGACCGCCACCGAGAGGCCCGCCAGCGGACGGTTCTCGAACCACGCCAGGCGCTCCCGCAGCGCCGCCACGGGACCGACGACGGTGATCGCCGGTGCGCGGATGCCCGCCGCGGTCGCCTCAGCCTCGATCGTCGCCAGCGTGGCCACGACGACCCGCTGGCCGGACATCGTCCCCCGCTGGATGATCGCCGCCGGCTCGTCCGCCGCGCGGCCGGCGGCCACCAGCTTCCCCGCGATCGCGCCGAGCTGCCGCACGCCCATGTAGACGACGAGCGTCCCCGGGAAGCGAGCCAGCGCATCCCAGTCGAGAGCCGACTCGGGCTTCTCGGGATCCTCGTGGCCGGTCAGGAAGGCCACGGCGCTGGCGGCGTCTCGGTGGGTGACGGGAATGCCCGCGTAGGCGCTCGCGGCCACGCCCGCGGTGACGCCCGGAACGACCTCGAACGCGATCCCGTGCTCGTGCAGGGCCTCGGCCTCCTCGCCGCCGCGCCCGAACACGAACGGGTCACCACCCTTCAACCGCACGACCGTCCGGCCGGCGGCGCCGTGCTCGAGGAGCAGGCTCTCGATTTCCGCCTGGGGCATCGAGGGGCCGCCCCCCTCCTTCCCCGCGTAGATGAGCTCGGCATCGGGCCGGGCGCCGTCAAGCGCGGAGTCTGGGATCAGCCGGTCGTAGACGATCACGTCGGCGCGGGCGATCAGCTCGAGCGCCCGCGCGGTCAGCAGCCCCGGATCACCGGGCCCGGCGCCGACCAGATACACGGTCACGAGAGGACCATCTCCTCCGCGCGGGCGAGCAGCTCCCGCGCCCCGGCGCCCGCCATCCGCTCCGCCACGGCCCGACCGAGCCCGGCCGGCGTGTCGCTCAGCCGGTCGGCGATCCACACCGAGCCGTCGGGCAACCCCACCCAGGCCTCGAGCTCGACCCCGTCGGCGGATGGCCGCGCATACGCGCCGACGGGGGTGTTACATGTGGCGCCGAGAGCATGCACGAGCTCCCGCTCGGCCGTCACGCAGGCTGTGGTCTCGGGGTCCCGGAGAGCGGCCAGCGTGTCGGAGAGGCCGCCATCGGCACGGGCCTCGACCGCGAGCGCTCCCTGCCCGGCCGCGGGCACGAGCTGGCGTAGCACCGCGCCGATCTCGCTCGAGCGCCCCAGCCGCTCGAGTCCGGCGCCCGCCAGCACGAGCGCGTCGGCGTGCCCGTGGGCGAGCTTGCGCAGGCGGGTGTCAACGTTTCCCCGCAGCTCCACGATCTCGAGATCCTCACGGAGCGCGCGCAGCTGGGCGGCGCGGCGCAGGCTGCTCGTGCCCACGCGCGCCCCCTCCGGGAGCTCGGACAGCGAGCCGGCGCCGCAGAGCACATCCCATGCGTCGGCACGCGACGGGAAGGCGACGAGCTCGAGACCGGCGGGGAGCTCGGACGGCACGTCCTTGGCGGAGTGAACCGCGATATCGATCTCGTCAGCGAGCAGCGCGCGCTCGAGCGCGGAGACCCAGCGCGCCTTGTCGTTCGCAGCGGCGCCGCGGTCCCCCGAGGTGGTGATCGGGACCAGCCGCGTCTCCCCCGGAATCCGCGCCGCCACCCAGCTCGCCTGCGCGAGCGCCAGCTCGCTGCCGCGGGTCCCGACCCGGATCAACTGCGCCGCGTGCCTCGGGCGTTCACGGGCGGGAGCTCGTGCACCTCGGCCAGCGGCCCGCTCTCCTCCGGCGTGGCCAGCCCGAACAGCTCGCGCACCAGTGCCATCCGCGCGTGCACACGGTCGTCGCGCAGCTCCTTCATGCGCACCGTCGGCTCGTGCAGGATCCGGTTGACGATCGCGCGGGCCATGGCGTCGATCCGCTCCCGATCGCGCGCCGAGGTGGTCTCCCAGCGGCCCTCGTTCTCGCGGATGACCTGCCCGGCGATCTCGTTGGCGTACTCGCGCAGCGCGGCCAGCGTGGGCCGGACCTCGAGCGCCCCCAGCCAATGGGCGAAGTGCTGGATCTCCTCCTCGACGATGCCCTCGGCCTTGCGCGCTTCGGCCTGGCGCACCTTCCGGTTACGGGCGATCACGGCCTGCAGGTCGTCGATGTCGTAGAGCGAGACGCCGTCCAGATCGCCGCAGGCGGCGTCGATGTCGCGTGGCACCGCGAGATCGATCAGCAGCAGCGGGCGACCGTCGCGCTCAGCCCCCACCTGCGCGAGCTCCTCCGCTTCGAGCAGGAGGTGTGGTGACGCGGTGGCCGCCACCAGGATGTCGGCCCGCACCAGAGCCTGCGGCAGCTCGTCGAAGCTCGCGCTCTCCCCACCGTAGCGGCGGGCCATCGCGATCGCCCGCTGGCGCCGCCGGCTGGCGACGAAGAGCGTCCGCGCGCCGCTGTCGGCCAGCGCGCGGGCCGTGAGCTCGCTCGTTTCCCCCGTGCCCACGATCACGACCTGGCGTCCGGTCAGCGCGTGCAGCTTCTCGCGGGCGAGCGCCACCGCCACGGCCGGGAGGCTCAGATGGCGCTCACCGATCGCCGTCTCGCTGCGCACGCGCTTGCCGGTGGCCAGCGCCGCCTTGAACAGGTGGTTGGTCAGCGGGCCCACGGTCTCCTTGGCCTGTGCGGTCTCGTAGGCCCGCTTGATCTGGCCCTGGATCTCCGCCTCGCCCACGATCATCGATTCGAGGCCCGCAGTCACCCGATACAGATGGCGCGCGGCGTCGCAGTTGCGCAGTGAGTAGATCGCGCTCGAGAGCTCGGTCGGGCGGATCGCGGCCTGTGAGGCCAACATCGACAGCGCCGTGCTCTCAGCCTCGACCGGGTCCCCCACGACCAGGTACAGCTCGGTGCGGTTACAGGTAGAAACCGCCACCGCCTCGTGGACGTCGGTCGCTCCTCGCAGGTCTCGCAGGAACCCGCCGGCACGGGCCTCGGGTAGCGCCAGGCGCTCGCGCACTTCGACCGGGGCGGTCTTGTAGGAGGTGCCGATCGCCAGGAGCTCGCTCATGCCGCGCGCCCGACCTCCCGGTCATCGGCCCGCTGCTCATCCAGCTCCCGGCGCAGGTCCACCAGGTCGCGCTCGGTGCGGCGCAGCCGCTTGGCCATGATCGCCACGTAGATGAGCACGATCGCCAGGAACACGACGTAGGCGCCGGCCACGTACTTGACCGCGGTGTGCAGCGGCACAGCGACGGCGATCAGCGCGCTCATGACGGGGCCGCGCTCCTGCGCAGTGGCGCCATCGCGTCCTCCCCGAGCAGCTTCCGGCGCGTCGCGCGGACCTGCATGCGGGCGTTCTTGGCCGCCATCTCGTACGTCCACAGGGTCACGTAGAGCAGCGTTATCCCCAGTAGCGCGATGTAGAAGGTGAGCGCCATCGAGGCCGGCAGGTTGCCTCCTTCGAGCGTGAGCACGCGCGGATGCACATACTGGTTGGCGAGGCGCACAGCGATGAAGTTCAGCGGCACGAACGCCCCGGCGACGATCGCGAACACGCTTGCGTATCGAGCCTGGCGCTCTGGGTCCTCGATCGAGAAGCGCATGGGCTGATAGGTCGCGAACAGGAGCACGACGATCAGGAACGAGACGAGCGTCGGCTCGTTCCACACCCACCAGTGCCCCCAGGAGGCCTTCGCCCAGATCGAGCCCGTGATCAACGCGCCGATGCCGAAGATCAGCGCCATGTGGATGGCCACGTAGGAGCGGATGTCCCAGCGGCGATCGCCGGTGCGCAGGTAGCCGATCGCCAGCAGCCCCCCGAAGATGAACCCGCACAGGGACACGATCGCCAGCGGCACGTGGAGGTAGAAGATCTTCTGGATGAAGCCCTGATCGGCGTCCTCGGGCGCATAGAAGAAGGCCAGCGCATACGCCAGGCTGATCGTGGCGATGGTGACGAGGGAGAGGCCGCGCAGGCGCCGGCCGTAGGTGATCAAAGCGTCAGTCCTCCAGCAGGAAGTCGAACACCGCGTAGGAGAGGAGGGCGAACACCAGATCATAGAGAGCCAGGATCGCCAGCCACTTGCCCGGCGGCGAGCCTGTGCTGTGGGTCACGAGCAGCGGTCCGGCCGCGCGGGCGGTGCCGATCAGCGCCGGAACGAGCAGCGGAAGGCCCAGCAACGGACCGATCAGATCCCGAGCGCGGCTCTGCACGGCGATCGCCGAGACCAGCGTGCCGATCACCGAGAGCGCGACGTTGGCCAGCGCGAGCACGGCGATCAGCCCCGGAAGCGCGGGCCACAGAGGCACGCCGAGCAGCATCACCGCGAAGGCGGGGATGGCGATCAGCTCGAGCCCGGTGAGAAACACGAACAGGGCGGCGGCCTTGGCGACCAGCAGGGCGCTGCGATCAACCGGCGCCAGCAGGAAGCCGTCGAAGCCGCCCTGCTCGCGCTCGGCCACGAACAGGCGGTTGACCGCGAGCATGCCCGCGAACAGGACGGTGACCGTCAGCACGCCGCCCGCGAGCTGGCCGTCCAGTGAGTTCCGGTTCAGCCCGAAGTGGAAGATCACGAACGTCGCGATCGAGAACAGGATCATCGTCGGGACCGTCTCGAGCGAGCGCAGCTCGAGCAGCAGGTCCTTACGGAGCACTGTGAGCACGGTTCTCATCGGTAGAGCTCGCTCGTGGTCTGCGGATCGAGCTCCCCCGGCGCGCCGAGGAAGCGCTGACGGCCGGCGTGGAGCCCCAGCACCAGGTCCGCCTCGCCAAGTGCGCTACCGGGATCGTGGCTGGTGATCACGCGTGTGAGCCCTGACCCGCGGCCGATCAGAGGCTCGACCAGCTCGGCCGCCCCTGGATCGAGGTTGGCCCGGGGCTCGTCGAGCAGGAGCAGCTCGGGGTCGTGCAGCACCGCCCGGCACACGGCGAGACGCTGCACCATCCCGCGTGACAGGCTCCGCACCGGCTCGTCGGCTCGGCGGTCCATGTGCACGGCCTCGAGCAACGTTTGCACGCGGCCACCCGGAACGCCGTGCAGGCGGGCGTGGTAGTCGAGGTTCTCGCGGCCGGTGAGGTCGCGGTAGAGCAGCGGCTCGTGACCCAGCAGCCCGATGCGCCCGCGGACCGCGAAGGCCCTGCGGGGCAGCGGCTCGCCGAGAATCTCGATCTCGCCGGCGTGGGCACGGAGCAGCGTCGCCAGGACGCGCAGGAGCGTGGACTTGCCGGCGCCGTTATGTCCGAGCACCGCGAGCGTGGCACCAGGCGCGAGCGTCAGCGAGACGTCGCGCAGCGCGGTCCGCTCGCCGAAGTGGCGCCCGACCCCGCGCAGCTCAATGGCCAGCGGGCCGTCCACCTTCGCGGTTCAGGGTGGCCACGGCGTGCTTCAGCGTGGGCGCGATCACCGGAAACAGCTCGCCGATCGCCTTGGGGTTGCCGGGGAAGTTGATGATCAGAGTGCGCCCGGCGATCCCCGACACTCCGCGGGTGAGGATTCCAAGTGGCGTGTGCTTCAAGGACTCGGCCCGCATCGCCTCGGCAAACCCGGGGGCGTCGCGGTCGATCACGGCGCGGGTGGCCTCGGGGGTCACATCGTCGGGCGTCATGCCGGTGCCGCCGGTGGTGAAGATCAGCGAGACGCCGCCCGCGATCTGGCGGCGCAGGGCCTCCTCGATCGCCTGACGGTCGTCCGTCACGGTTTCCTGGGCCACGACCTCCGCCCCGGCCTCGGCGGCCGCGTGCGCAAGCGCCCTTCCCGAGGTGTCCTCGGTCCGCCCCGCCGCGACGGAGGTGGAAACGGTGATCACAGCCGTCTTCATACGCGCCGCGAGCTTACGCGAGCGCCGCGGGCTCGGTCATCTGCCGACGGCGCACGGTTTCCGGCCAGCCCAGTCGGGGCCGCCCCGATAACCCGCGGGATGAGGGCCCCCGCCCGCAAACTCCTTCCCCTGCTGCTCGCCGCCTGCCTGCTCGGCGGCGCCGCGTCCGCCAGCGCAGCCGTCGTCACCGACAGCGCTGTACACGTGCGCTTCGGCATCGTCCCCGCCTTCGGGGCTCAGGGGGTGCATCAGACCTCGTGTGACTCGAATAACTGCAGCGGGCTCACCTGGCACGGCGGCCCGGTCCAGCACGCCGAGTCCGACTACCTGTTCTTCTGGGATCCCAGCGGCTACACGCTGCCCGCGTCCTACATCACCGGCATGCAGACCTGGCTGAGCGACGTGGCTTCCGCCGACGGGACGAACAGCAACCCCTTCAGCGCCAACACCCAGTACTACGACCACTCGGGCGCCGGAGGCACGAACAGCTACGTGCCGTACTCGGTCGTCAACTCCGGCACGATCGACGACACCGATGCCTACCCCTCGAGTGGGTGCACCGACCACGCCTACGGAAGCACGTCGAACTTCCCCGTGTGCCTGACCGAGGCCCAGATCATCTCCGAGCTTTCGAGCTACATCACCGCCAACAGCCTGCCGACCGGCCCCAACGTCGAGTACTTCGTGCTCACTCCGCAGAACGTCGGCAGCTGCTTCGACGGAACGAGCAGCTCATGCGCGTACACCGCCTACTGCGGGTGGCACAGCTACTCGGGGTCGGGGTCGACCCAGATCGTGTTCGCCGACATGCCC
Source organism: Solirubrobacteraceae bacterium (assembly GCA_035295205.1). Taxonomy (GTDB): domain Bacteria; phylum Actinomycetota; class Thermoleophilia; order Solirubrobacterales; family Solirubrobacteraceae; genus Palsa-465. The sequence goes on from DATGJM010000019.1 coordinate 18,843, forward strand.
TGGGCCTACAACGTGAATGGCTGTGACGTGAACGGCGCGTTTGGCGCCGGGTACGCCAACCCGAACTACATCGATCCGGTCGTGAGCGTGTTCAGCCACGAGCTGAGCGAGACCATGACCGATCCGAATCTGAACGCCTGGTACGACTCGAGCGGGAACGAGATCGGTGACAAGTGCGCCTACATCTACGGCTCCGGTGGCTACGGGTACATGACCGGCCTCAACTACAACGGCAGCGGCTACTGGAACGTCCCGCTGAACGGGGACCACTACCTGCTCCAGCAGGAGTTCGACAACGTGATCGACAACTGCGTGATGTCGCTCACGACCACTTGGACGGGCATCGCCTCGGGCACCGGATGGTCCACGGCAAACAACTGGGACGGCCAGCTGGCGCCGCTGTCCGCGGTCGACACCCTCTCGTTCCCCGCGCTGGGGGGCGGATGCACGACCTGCTACACGAGTAACAACGACGCCTCCGGCCTGACCGCCTACCGGCTGAGCGTCGACGACGGCGTGGGCTATTCGGTGAGCGGCAATTCAGTCACGCTCGGAGCCGGCGGTCTGAGCGCAACGACGTCCGCCGGGTCGCCGGTCGCGTCGACGCTGAGCCTACCTCTGACACTGGGCGCGAACCAGACCTGGACCGTCAATGGCGGCCAGCTGAACGTGGCCGGCGCGATCAGCGGCACCCCGGGGACGAGCCTGACCGCGACGCTTTCGAACCAGGGAGGGCTGGACCTCGGTGCCGACTACGAGGTCGGCCCGGTCTCGCTCGTCGGGGCGAACGGCGCCGACTCGGGCGTGACCGCCTCGCAGAACGGCACGGCGTCGTTCACCAGCCTCAACGCCGAAGACGCCAGCGGCGTGAGCCTCACCGACGCCGCGCTCGCGAGCCCCGCCGCCAGCTCCGCGATTGGAGCTCTCACCTCCACCGGCGGCAGCCTCCAGGTCGGCGCAGGCGGTCAGGCGTTCGCCGGCGCCCTCGCGGTGAACGGCGCCCTGACGCTCGATTCGGCCAGCCAGCTCGAGTTGTTCATCGACTCGGCGGGCACGAGTGCCGGAACCGACTTCTCGCAGCTGAACGCGACGGGGAACATCACGCTTGCCGGCACGCTCAGCCTGGTGGGCGCGCCCAGCGGGGGCGGATGCCCGAACTTGAGCCAGGGTGACGTCGACACGCTGATCACGACCACCGGCACGCTCTCGGGCACATTCGCGGGCATCCCCGACGGCTCGGATGTCGCGCTGAGCTGCAGCGGGAGCGCTCCCTACGTGCGGATCAACTACACCGCGAACTCCGTGACGGCGACCGTCACGTCGCTGTCCGCGCCCGCCGACGTCACGCTGCCGACGATCTCGGGTCAGGCGATCCAGGGCCAGACGCTCACCGAGGCTCATGGCTCGTGGACGAACAGTCCGACCGGATATTCCTACCAGTGGGAGGACTGCGACGCCTCAGGCGCGAACTGCTCGGCGATCCCCGGGGCCACCGGCACTCAGTACGTGCTCACAGCCGGCGATGTCGCCCACACGATCCGCGTGCAGGAGACGGCGTCGAACGCGTCCGGCACGAGCTCGCCCGCGAGCTCCGGCCACACTGCCGTGGTGAGTGCGCCTGCGGGCGGGGGCGGCTCCGGCGGGTCCGGCGGTGGCACGACCTCCGGCGGCGGCACCACGTCCGGCGGGGGCACCACGTCCGGCGGTGGCACGACGTCGGGCGGTGGCACGACCTCCGGCGGCGGTGGAACATCGGCCGGTCAGATCACCTCGGATCTCCGGAACACGCTCGGACCCACCGCCAGCGCCGCGAGCGTCCTGCGGGGCGGCGGGTACACGTACTCCTTCACCGCCCGCCGTGCCGGCACGCTCGTGATCTCGTGGTACTACCAGCCCAAGCCGGTGCGCCGCGCGGGCAAGCGGACGGTCAAGCCGAGGCCGGTGCTGGTCGCGACGATCCGCGTCGCGATCTCGAGGTCCGGCGTCCACCGCGTGACCGTCCGGCTGACCAGGGCCGGCCGGCGGCTGCTCCGTCGCACGAAGCGAATCAAGCTGACGGCTGTCGCGACCTACACGACCGCCGGGCTACCGGCGATCACGGCGCGCCGGACGTTCACGCTCGCTCGGTGACCGCGCGTGGTCAGCTAGCTGCCTTCGCGGCGCCAGTGCCCCGACTTGCCGCCTGCCTTCTCGAGCAGCGCGACCGAGGCGATCTGCGCGCCTCGCTCGATCCCCTTGACCATGTCGTAGACGGTCAGCGCGGCCACCGAGGCGGCGGTGAGGGCCTCCATCTCCACTCCGGTCGGACCAGTGGTGCGGGCCTCCGCGGTGAGCGTGATGGTGCCCGCGTCGACGTCCACATCGGCCTCGACCCCCACGAAGGACAACGCCACCGGATGGCAGAGCGGGATCAGCTCGGATGTGCGCTTGGCGGCCTGGATCCCCGCGATCCGGGCGACCCCGATGACGTCGCCCTTCGGGGCGTCGCCGGCATGGACTGCGTGAGCCGTGGGCGTAGAGACCGTCACGACCGCCTGCGCTACCGCCCGGCGCTCCGTCGGAGGTTTCGCGCCGACGTCGACCATGCGCGCGCGCCCGGACGGGTCGAGGTGGGTGAGGCGGTCGCTCACGCGGGCGCGTAGGCCTGCTGCGCGTGGCCGATCAGGTCGCGCACGGCCTGGACGTCGCCGGAGCGCAGGAGCTCGATCGGGTCGGGCTCGCCACCCACGATCGACTCGAAGAACTCCTTGCGGTCCTGGTAGGTCGGAAGGGTGGCCTTGGCCCAGCCGCGAGCATCGTTGAGCAGCACGGCCAATGTCGCGTAGGGCTCACCGAACAGCTCGGCGATCTCCCGCTTCATCCGCTTGGCCAGGGCGGGCGAGGCCCCGGCGGTCGAGATCGCCACGGCCAGCGGACCGGTACGGACGATCGCGGGGAGGATGAAGTTGCACAGGGGCGGCACATCGACCACGTTGACCAGCATCGAACGCGCCTCGGCGTCGTCGAAGACGCGGATGTTCACGTCGGTGTCATCAGTGGCCGCGATCGCGATCAGGCAGCCGTCGAGATCGTGCTCTCGGTACCCACGCCGCTTCCAGGAGATCGAGCCCTCGCGCGCGAGCTGCTCGAGCTCGGGATGTGCCTCCGGGGCCACGACCGTCACGTCGGCGTCGCAGGCCAGCAGTCCCTCGACCTTCTCGAGACCGATGTCGCCGCCGCCGATCACGACGCACTTACGGCCGGACAGCCGCAGGCAGGCGATGTAGAACGGGGTGTCGAGCATGCCCCGCACGCAGGACTGGTCGCAGATGCCCTTGCGCAGCTGGCAGACGCACTCCTTACCGCTGTAGGCCTGAGCCGGCATCGTCTCTAGGGTACTCGTCACAGATTCCTGCTCCATTCGGAATACAGTCGCGATGACCCCGGTGCGCGCCGATCTCGCCAGCGACGAGGAACTGCTCGTACGCAGCAGCTCCGAGCCGGAGGCGTTCGGACACTTCTACGACCGCTACGAGCGAGAGCTGCTGCGTTTCTTCCTGCGCGCCACGCGCAGAGCCGATCTCGCGGCCGACCTGGCCGCCGAGGTGTTCGCGGCCGCCCTGGCCGGCGCCTCCGGCTTCGACGGGGCGCGTGGGACGGCGCGCGGCTGGCTGTACGGGATCGCGCGCCACGTGCTGGCCGACACCTGGGAGCGCGGCCGGGTCGAGGACCGGGCTCGACGCCGGCTGGGAATGGAGCCGATCGCGCTGAGCGACGAGAGCCTCGAGCGAATCGAGCAGCTCGGTACCTCGGGGGTGGCCCTGGAGCTGCTCGCCGGGCTTCCCGACGATCAGCGGGACGCGATACATGGGCGCGTCGTGGAGGAGCGCGACTACGCCGACCTGGCGCGGTCGCTCCAGTGCTCGGAGAGCGTTGTGCGCCAACGCGTGAGCCGGGGCCTAAGAGCGCTGCGATCGAGAATGGAGCAGGCGAGATGAACGTTGTTCCGGAGCTGAGGAAGTCACTGCTCAGGGCCGCGGGCCGCCAGGCCGCGCCGGCCCGCGCACGTCCGCGCCGGCCCCGGCTCGCGGGCGTCGTTCTGACCTTCGGGGCGGTGACGGCACTTGCGGTCGTAGGCGTCGCGTTCGTGCTCTCGGGCAGCTCCGGAGCGCCGCCCGCCTCGCCTCCGGCCTTGACCGGCGCCCCCGCGGCGCTGCTGGCGGCGCAGCGCTTGCTCACCCAGGTCCAGCTGCCGCGCGGCGCGGTGGCGGTGGCCTCTGGGCCTCGCGAGCTGCGAAGCGCGCCCCAGGGCGAGCTCCCATCCGGCTCGGCCGACGTCTATCGGTTCTTCCTGATCCGCGGCGATCCGCAGACGATCCTCAACGCCGTTCAGAGCCTGAACATGAAGCTCGAGCAGAACGGCGGTGTCGGGATCGGCGAGTCCTCTGCGTCGGCCTCGGGATCCGGATCGGGCTCACACCCCATCTTCGCCAGTGAGAGCACCGAGGTCTCCCGCTTGGGGAACCTCCGGCGGGAGCTTCAGGTGTCCGCCGTGCCCGCGCGCGGAGGCCGGAGCGCCGTTCGCATCGACGCGCAGGCGTATTGGGTCCCGCCCCGGCCTGCCGACACGCTGATCCCGGCCGGTATCCGCACCATCGAGGTCCACGTGTCCGGAGCGTCCGCCACCTCGATCAGCCACGGTCTCAAGACCGCGACGCGGCTGTCCTCAGGCCGCGATGTGGCACTGGTGGTCGGCTACCTCAATGCCCTGCCGATCGCCCCGCGCAAGCCCCTTCCGTCCGGCGTGCCGTGTGGCAATCCTCGAATTCAGATCACCTTCAACCGTGCGGATGGCCACCCTGGGGCCCTCGCCGTCATGCATCCGCCGTGTGGGCTGATCGACGTCTGGAAGGGCCACGCACATACCGTGCTGACGTTCGAGGCGCCGGCTGCCGGGTTCAACGCGGGAACGCTCTACCGGGTATTGGTGCTGCTCGCCGGCGTTCCGTAGCGGCCTAACGCCTCACGGCGTCCCGAGCCAGGCGGACGCCCATCCGCAGCAGCGGGCCAGCGCCCTCCTTCAGCGCGGCCGCCCGGATCGAGGGGCGCCCGTAGAGCACCGTGGCCGAGGCCTTCAGGGCCCGGCCGAGCGTCTCGTCGTACGGGTGCCACCAGCTGTTGCGCATCGACGATGGCTCCCACACGCGGAGCTTGATGTTGACGCACTCGTAGAGCCCGAACTTCGAGTGGGTGCGGCCAAGTCCGGACTCCTTGACTCCTCCCCACGAGCACTGACAGGCACCGTGGCTGAACATGTGATCGTTGATCCAGACCATGCCGGCCTGCAGGTCGGCGGCGATCCGCTCTCCGCGCGCGCGATCACACGTCCACACCGAGGCGCCAAGCCCGAACTCACTGTCGTTGGCCATCGCCACCGCCTCGTCCTCCGAGTCGACCACGACGATCGGGAGCACCGGCCCGAAGATCTCCTCCCGCATGATCCGCATGTCGTGGGTCACGCCCGTCAGGACGGCGGGCGCGTAGAAGACGCCGGCCTCCAGCCCGGGCGGCGGGTCGACCGGGCCGCCGCACTCGAGCCGGGCCCCCGCGGCCACGGCGTCATCGACCAGTTCACACACCGTCTCGTACTGCTCCCGCGAGGACATGGGACCGATCTCCGTGTCCCAGGCCATGGGGTCGCCGACCCGCAGCCGCCTGGCCCCCTCGACCACCCCGGCGATGAATCGCTCTGAGACCTCGCGCATCACGTAGACGCGCTCGATCCCCGAGCAGGTCTGCCCGGCGTTGGCAAAGCCACCCCACAGCGCGCCTGAGATCGCGTGCTCGAGACCGGCGTCGGCCAGCACGAGCATCGGGTCCTTGCCCCCCAATTCGAGCACCGAGCCCTTCAACTGCCGGGCACACGACTCGGCGACCGTCCGGCCGGCGGCGAGCCCACCGGTGAAGAACACCTTGGCCACATCCGATGCCACGAGCGCCGGACCAGTTCCGGGACCGTGGACGATCCTGACCAGACCCTCCGGGACTCCGGCGCGTTCGAACACCCTCCGGATGCGCTCCCCGATCAGAGGCGTCGACGAAGCCGGCTTCAGCACGACTCCGTTGCCGGCCATGAGCGCGAGCGCGACCTCGCCGAGCGGGATGCTCCACGGGTAGTTCCAGGGCGAGATCACGCCGATCACCCCGAGCGGCTCGTAGGTGAACGCCGAGCGTTTGCTCTTCAGGAACACCTGCGGCATCGGGATCGGCTCCTCTGCCAGGATCTCGGCGCCCTCGCGCGCGATCCAGTTCAGCGCGTCGATCGTCGGCAGGATCTCCATCGAGAACGCCTCGTTGCGGGGCTTTCCCTGCTCGCTGACGATCAGGTCCCGGATCGAGTCCGCCTCGTCGATCACGACCTGGGCTGCGCGCTCGAGGTAGCGCCCGCGATCGTGGAGCGTCAGCTGGGCCCAGAACGGCTGGACCTTGGCCACGGCCTCGACCACCGACGCGACCTCGTTGGGCGCGGTGACCGCGACGGACCCGATGCGCGCGCCGGTGGCCGGATTGAAGGAGTCCAGGTGCGCGGCGGAGGCGGCAGTTGCCATCCGCCGACAGGCTACCGGCCACTCCAGGCTCGTCCGCCGGTCATCTTTTAACCCGAGACCGGCAGGTTTAGGTAGGATGCAGCCTCAGGGCCGGAAGCACGGCGCCTTCGGATGGCGCGCGGACAACTTGGGGGTTTCGGATATGAATCGTGGCCGTGGGCCACGCCTGTGTGCGTGGCGAATCGTCGTGCTCGCTGCCTTTGCGCTGGCCGCCACCGCCGCGCCGAGCGCAGCGATCATGGTCAAGCTGCCGGATGGGCACTACGCCAACTTCGATCCGATGGGCGGGTCGAAGACGCCGCTGGTGGCACGCAAATTCGACGCCTTCTTCACCAACCTGGACTACAGCGGTGGTCCCGTGATGCCGTCGAGCACGAACTACGTCGTCGTCTGGCAGCCGTCCAACTACGGCTCGCACACGCCGTTCCAGACGGGATACACGACCGGCGTCAACCAGTTCTTCTCCGACATGGCGCACGACAAGGGCCTGGCGACCAACAGCGACGCGGTGTCCACGCAGTACAACGACGCGACCGGCCACACCTCGGCCTACAACTTCACCAACGGTGGCGTGCTCACCGACACGGATCCGCTGCCGGCAAACGGCTGCCCTGCGTTCTCGGGGGACATCTGCATCACCGACGCCCAGATCCAGGCCGAGCTCAACCATTTCCTCAGCGGGCACGCAGCCGACCTGCAGCACGAGTACTACCTGCTGACCCCGCCTGATGTCGCCAGCTGCTTCGACTCGGCTGGATCGCAGTGCTCCGGCAACGCGGATCTGAACCAGGCCTACTGTGCGTATCACAGCCAGACCACAGCCGGATTCGTGTATTCGAACATCCCGGATCTCACCGGCCTCTACGGGTGCGATCCGTTCGTCACCTTCTGCCCGAACATCAACTGCAACTACAACAACGGGCCTGCCGACGGCGTGCTCAGCGCGATCTCGCACGAACACAATGAGTCGATCACCGACCCCCAGCCGAACAACGCCTGGACCGATTGGGGCAGCAACGTCGGCGGCGAGATCGGCGATAAGTGCAATAACGACGGCTTGAGCGACCCGAACGTTCAGCTGCAGGACGATGGGTCCGGGAACGACACGCCGTACAACGAGGTGATCAACAGCCACCACTACCTCATCCAGCGAGAGTGGAGCAACCAGGGCCACGCGTGCTTGGACAGCTTCACCGCGGGCTCGACGGTGGTCACGGCGTCGTTCACATCGTCATCGGGTTCCGGCAACACGATGACCTTCAACGCGGCCGGCTCGTCAGGCGGCGTCGCGGAATATGTCTGGCAGTTCAACGACGGTCCGTACCCTCAGAACACGACGATCGAGACGACCAGCCCGACGATCTCCCACACCTTCCCGTCGGCGGGCACCTACGACGTGGCGTTGACCGTCATGGCCAGCGATGGCACGAGTAACGGCGCGGCTCATAACGTGACCGTTGGCTCCACGGCTCCGCCCGTGGCGGTCTTCAGCCCGCCGACGGGACTCGAGGGCACCTCGCTGACATTCGACGGCAGCTCATCCACGGGCTCGATCACCACCTACAGCTGGAACTTCGGCGACGGCACCACGGGATCCGGGTCGGTCGCCCACCACATCTATGCCAAGTACGGCAACTACACCGCGATCCTCACTGTGTCCGGTGGCGGTGGTAGCAACGCCGTCTCCCACACGGTCGTGGTCACCGACGAGAAGCCGACCTCGGCGTTCACGTTCTCGCCCACCAGCCCGAGCCCGGGTACGCCGGTCAGCTTCAGCGGTGCCACCAGCAGCGACCCCGACGGGACTATCAGCAGCTACGCGTGGACCTTCGGTGACGGATCGAGCACCACCGGCGCCACGCCGTCTCACACCTACAGCTCTACCGGCAGCTACACGGTGACGCTGAAGGTCACGGACAGCGATGGCCAGAGCGCCTCCTCCACCAAGCAGATCACGGTCGCGCCGACGTTCCAGAATCCCACGGCAGCATTCAGCGCTCCTGCGGGCGGACTCGAAGGCCAGGCGCTGACGTTCAACGCGAGCGGCTCGAGCGACCCGAACTCGGGCGGCTCCCTCAGCTACAGCTGGAACTTCGGCGACGGCGGA
>DATGJM010000020.1:0-4018 GCA_035295205.1 Solirubrobacteraceae bacterium
CGCCAGTACCACCCGGACAAGAACCCCGGGGACAAGCGGGCCGAGGAGCGCTTCAAGGAGATCTCCCAGGCCTACGACGTGCTCTCCGATCCCGACAAGCGCAAGCAGTACGACCGTGGCACGGGCCCGTTTGGAGGGTTCACCGGCGGGTTCGACCCCGGCAACATGGCCGGCGGGTTCGGGGACATCCTCTCGAACATCTTCGGCGGCGCGGCCGGGCGCGGCGGCGGTGGGACGGGTGCCGCCGGACGAGCCGGCGGACGCGCCGGCCAGCGGGCGGCCCCTCGCGGCCGCGATCTCGAGACCGAGGTCAGCCTGTCCTTCGACCAGGCCGTGAACGGCGCCCAGATCCCGCTCTCGGTGGCGACCTCCGAGCCGTGCCCTACCTGTCACGGATCGGGCGCGAAGCCGGGGACGGCGCCCAAGGTCTGTCCCGTGTGCGGCGGGCGGGGGGTCGAGGCCCAGAGCCAGGGCATCTTCTCGATGACCCAGCCGTGCTCTAACTGCGGTGGCACCGGCACCGTGATCGAGAACCCGTGCCCGACCTGCAACGGCTCAGGCGCCCAGCGCACGGTGCGCCGGCTGCGGGTGAACATCCCCGCCGGCGTGCGCGACGGCAGCCGGATCCGCCTGGCCGGCAAGGGCGACGCCGGCCCGCGCGGCGGTCACCCCGGCGACCTTTACGTCATCACCCGGGTCAAGGAATCTCCGGTCTTCAAGTGGGCCGGTGAGAACCTCGAGGTCGAGGTCCCGCTCACCATCCCCGAGGCCATCCAGGGCGCGGTCGTCGAGGTGCCGACCTTGAACGGCTCCAAGCGCCTGCGCGTGCCGCGCGGCACCAAGCACGGCACGGTCCAGCGCCTACGCGGCGAAGGACCTCCGCGGCTCGGCGCGAAGACCCGCAGCGACATCCACTATCGCTTCGTGATCGACGTCCCGTCCTCGCTCTCACCGGAGCAGGATGAGGCGGTCGACCGGCTCTCCAAGGTGATGAACGGCAATCCCCGGGCGAAGCTGTTCGCCCGGGCAGGGGAGGACTGATGGCCCATCGACGGACGCGGATCGAGGTGTCCTCCGACCGTGGCGTGTTCATGATCTCGGTGGCTGCCGAGCTGGCCGAGATGCACCCGCAGACGCTGCGGATGTACGAGGCGCGGGGGCTGATCGAGCCCAAGCGCTCGCCCAAGGGCACGCGCCTGTACTCCCACAAGGACGTCGAGCGACTGCGGCGCATCCAGGAGATGACGGCCGAGCTCGGGATGAACCTGGCCGGGGTCGAGCGCGTGTTCGAGCTCGAGGAGCAGCTCGATGCGATGACGCGCAGGCTGCAGTCCCTCGAGAGGCGCGCCGCCCAGCTGAGCGCGGAGGTCGAGCGACTGGAGCAGCTCAGGCGGGAGCTCCGCGCCGATATCGTTCCCTACATGAAGGGGGGCGAGATCGTGCGTGCGGCAGACGTCACGCGCGTGAAGATCCAAGTTCAGCGCCCGCAGTCCTAGTGGCTCGGGTGCGTGTGCCGACGGCGCTGGCCGCCTGCCTGGCCCTGGCCTGCCTCGCGCTTGCGCCGGGTGCGGGCGCGAGCACCCGAGCCGTGGCGCGGGCTACAGCGATCGGCCCGGCGCCGGCTTCCCGCCAGCTCACGCTGGTCTTTCCGCTGGTCGCCGACGACGCCGGGCTGCGCCAATTCACGCTCGCGGTCTCGACGCCGGGCTCGGCGCTCTACGGCCAGTTCGCGAGCGTCGCCCAGCTGGCCGGCCGCTTCGGGTCCCGGCCTGCGGCCGCGGCCAAGGCGATGGCCTATCTGCGGGGGCTTGGCGCCCGCCAGGTGCAGCTCAGCCCGACCCGGATGTACGTCCAGGCCTCGATGAGCGTCCTGCTCGCACAGCGGGCGTTCGGAGCGCGACTGGCGCTGATGCGCGATGCAGCCGGACAGCAGTTCGTCGCGCCGTCGTCGGTGCGGGCCGCCGGGACGCTGCCCGCGGCGCTGCGGGGAGTCGCCACGGGCGTCGTCGGGCTCGACAACCGTCCGCTCGTGACTGCACCCCAGCTGCGCGACGCGGCCGTCAGCTCGGCGCCCTCGGCGTACGAGCCCCGGACCGGCACGGCGCTCGGGTGTGGTTCCGCCCTGGCCACCGACGCCTTCACCCCCAATCAGTACCTCACGGCCTACAACTACGACGCGCTCCACCGGGCCGGCCTGAACGGGGGCGGCGAACGCGTGGCCGTGATCGAGATCGACGGCTTCAAGCACTCCGACCTGTCCGCGTTCGGCAGCTGCTTCGGGGTGCGCATCCCCCCGATCCACACCCACACCGTCGGCTTCCGCCACCCGCTCGCACCGGGCGGCGAGACCACGCTCGACCTCGAGGTCCTGAGCACCGCCGCTCCGAAGCTTTCGTCGATCGACGTCTACGAGAACCAGGGCGACGCCTCCAACGTGCTGGCGGCGTTCAGCGCGCCCCTGACCGGCGCGAACCCCGCGCCGCAGGTGATCAGCGCCTCGCTGGGGATCTGCGAGCAGTCGCTCTACGACGCCGTGGGGAAGGCGGGATTCCAGGCGATCGAACGCGACCTCGAGCTCGCGGCTTCGAGCGGCATCACGGTGCTCGCCGCGGCAGGGGACCAGGGCTCTTCCTCGTGCGTGGATAACAACGGCGCGATCGTCCCGGGGCTCGACGTCAGCTATCCGGCCTCCTCGTGGTTCGTCACCGCGGTCGGCGGCACGAACGTGCAGCTGGGCGCTGCCAACCAGATCACCCAGGAGGTCGTCTGGAACGACGGCGGAATCCAGCCGAGCGCGGGCGGCGGCGGCGAGAGCGAAGTGTTCGGACGTCCGCCCTACCAGCCGTCCTCGATCGAGCCGACCGACGCGCGCGCGCTGCCCGACATCTCCCTGCTGGCTGACCTGAGGCCCGGCTATGCGGTCTACTGCACGGCGCCCGGCGATCAGACCTGCGGCCCGGAGGGCTGGATCGCGGTCGGCGGCACGAGTGCCGCCTCGCCGCTGCTGGCCGGCGGGCTCGCTCTGGTCGACCAGGACCTGGCGCGTCGCCACCACGAGCCGCTCGGGCTGGTGAATCCCCTGGTCTATGCGCTTGCCGGCTCGAGCTCCGGCCCGGCGATCTTCCACGACGTCACCTCGGGCGACAACGACCTCGGCCAGTGGATAAACAACGGGTCGCCGTTCGGCTGCTGCAGCGCCGGGGCGGGCTTCGACCGGGCCTCCGGCTGGGGCAGCCTCGATCTCGGCGCCTTCGACCAGGCGGCGCTCGAGGTCATGCCTGCGGCGCCGACCGTGTCGCTCTCGCTGCCCGGCGGCCAGCATCCGCTCGCGAAGCACGCGATCTTCGCCCGCCTGTCGTGCTCGGCGCGCTGCCGGGCCTACGTCGGGGGCTTCCTGGTCTGGAGCCACGGCAATCTGGTGATCCATTCGGGCTACATACGGCTCGCCCACCGTGGTTCGAAGGTCTTCCGGATCCCGCTGAACTCCACCGATGTGCGCAAGGCTCGGAGCGCTCTCGCCGCGCGCAAGCCGGCCGATGCGGTCCTCACGGGCATCGCGGTCGACGCTCAGGGCCGTCCGCTCGCCGTGAGTGGGCGAAAAGTCCTCTACGTGCGCGGTTGAAATCGCGGTTCCGCGTGTCATAATCTAAGTCATCCCGACTTAGATTTAGGACGCTTGACATGCAACCAGACCGTTTCACGATCAAATCCCAGGAGGCGCTTCAGGCCGCGCAGCGGCTGGCCGACGAACGCCGTAACCCCCAGACCACCCCAGAGCATCTGCTCGCCGTGCTGCTCGAGCAGGACGCCGGTGTGGTCGTCCCCGTGCTGAAGAAGCTCGGCGTCGACCCGGCCGTGGTGCGCCAGACGCTCGGCCCGGCGCTCGAAGGTCTGCCGCGCCTGAGCGGCAGTGGCTCGGCCGCCGAGCCGGCCGCCGCGGCCTCCGAGCTCGTCCAGATCCTGCGCGCGGCCGAGACCGAGATGCGCGACCTCGGCGATGAGTACGTCTCCACAGAGC
>DATGJM010000021.1:0-24473 GCA_035295205.1 Solirubrobacteraceae bacterium
CCCTCCCCAGCGGCACCGTGGTGTACGGGCTGGCGGGTAACAGCGGCTGCCACACAACGACCCCCAGCTCCAACCAGATCGCGTGCGACCCGACGGCACCGGGCCAGCAGAGCTCGGTGAGCCTGCTCAGCAGTCCGGCCATCCCGCTGGGCAGCACCGCGACCTTCACCGCATCGGACAGCAGCGGCATCGCCCAACCGGGAGTGCAGGTGGCGCTACAGAGCACGTCCGTGGCGACGAGCTCGCCATCGTGCACGCCGAAGCTCACGGTCACGAAGCGCGTCGAGGGTGCGAACAACCCCAAGGAGGTCAAGGAGGTGCTCCCGAACGGCGGTGAGTACTGGGTGGCGGTGACCCCTGATCTCGCTGAGCGCGAGCACTTCCCCAGCTTCGTGACGTTCGTCATCGAGGTGGTCAACGACAGCAACTGCGACGCCGCGAATGTCAGGCTCAGCGACTCGGGAGGCTTTTCCTACATTCCCGGCTCCGAGCACGCGTCCGGGGTGCCCGCCACGATCACCGGCTCCGCGGGCGCCGTCAGCGTGCTGATCCCGTCGCTGCCCGCCGGCGCGGTGCTCCAGTTCACCGCCGAGGCCGAGGCGCCTGTGGCGGGCCGGACGAACACCAACACGGCCACGGCCACCTACGGGAACAGCGCCACGGTGAAGCTCAAGGCCATCCCGGGCCCGGTGGACAAGATCGCCCAGGTGCTGGCCGACCAGATCTCCGGCACGGCGCAGGGCGTCGTCCGCCAGGTGTGGGTGGCCGTGCAATCGCTCCCGGGCGCAGGTGCCTCCGATGCCGCGGCAGGCCGCTGCCGGTGGCTCAGCAGCCTGAGCGCCGCCTTCAAGACCCTGCCCTGCACGAAGGTCATCTGGCTGAAGGCGAGCGGCACGAAGCACTGGCACCTCGCGCTGGGGCGGCGGTTGCCGAAGGGACGCTACCTCGTGTTCGCGCTCGCGCTCGGCAAGTCGGGTCTCTCGGCCGACACCTTCGACCGCGGCGCCGGTGACACCAGGCGCGTCACGATCCGCTGAAGACCGCTAGCCCGAGGGGCGCGGGCGCACGGCGATCGTGACATCGACCAGCGAGCACAACCGGCCCGCGTCATCCCGGAATTCGTGGCTCCACAACCACTCCCGCTCGTCGTGCCCGCGCAGCCGCGCGCGGACGTCGACCACGCCCTCGGTGACCGGGCGCAGGAAGCTGGCTGAGTTCGAGAGCCCGGAGCCGGTCATGCCGTCCCGCCACACGGCTCGCACGGTGGCGACCGATGCGACGGTCTCCGCCACCGCGCAGTAGATGCCGCCGTGAAGCAGGCCGAGCGGCTGCTTGAGGTTCTGGCGCACCTCGAAGCGCACATGCGCCGACTCGTCGGTCAGCGAGAGCCACTCGAGCCCGAGGAAGCCCTCGAAAGTCTCGTGCACCGGGATCAGCGGTACCGGAAGCTGGTCGACGTCCCAGGGTTGCTCGGAGCGAACGCTCACGCGCCGATCACGACCGACTTGGTCTCCGTGTAGTAGTCGAAAGCCTCTTCGCCGTGCTCCTTGCCATAGCCGCTGGACTTCCAGCCACCGAACGGCAGCTCGTCGTAGACCTTGGTCCGGCTGTTTATCCACGTGTAGCCGGCGTCGATCCGGGCCGCCCCCTCGCGGGCTCGCTTCAGGTCGCGGGTCCACAATGACGAACCCAGCCCGAACTGCGAGGCATTGGCGCGCTCGATGGCCTCGTCGAAGTCGGCCACGCGCCAGATCGGGAGCGCCGGACCGAACACCTCCTCGGTCGCCATCGGCGAATCGTGGGGCGGGTCGACGACCACGGTCGGCTGGTAGAAGAAGCCGTCGGCGAGGTCGGGATCGTCCGGCTGAGCGCCGCCACACAGAAGCTCTCCGCCGCGGTCGAGCGTCCTCGAGACCTGCTCGGCCAGCTCAGCGCGTCCGCCGGAGGTGTGCATCGGCCCCATCTGCGTGCCCTCGGCGTCGCCGCGGCCGACCTTGAGCCTCCGCGCCTTGGCCGCGATCGACTCGATCACCTCGTCGGCCACCGACTCGAACACGTACACGCGCTTGATCGCCAGGCAGGCCTGGCCGCAGTTGTAGAAGCGGCCCATGCTGGCCGCGCTCGCGGCAGCCGTCAGGTCGGCGTCGTCGCAGATGATCATCGGGTCTGAGCCACCGAGCTCGAGCGTCACCCGCTTCACGCCGGAGGCGCACTGGGCCATGATCCGCTCACCCACCGGGGTCGAGCCGGTGAAGGCGATCTTGCGCACCCTCGGGTGGGTGACCAAGGCCTCGCCGGCCACCGAGCCATTGCCGGTGACGACGTTGAACACGCCGGCGGGCAGGCCGCCTTCGGCCAGCAGCTCCGCGAAGCGCAGAGTCGTGAGCGGCGTCGTCGCCGCCGGCTTCGCGACCACGGCGTTCCCGGCCACCAGCGCGGGGGCGAGCTTGTTACACAGCAGCGTGGTCGGGAAGTTCCACGGCACGATCGCCCCCACGACGCCGAGCGGTCTGCGCAGCACGTAGCCCTCGACGCCCGGGTCGAGCCCGGGTGTGTGGGCGCCGCGGAGAGACTTCGACAGCCCCACGTAGTGCATGAGCGTGTCCACGGCCTTGGTCAGCTCGATGCGCGAGTCGCGCAGTGTCTTGCCCTGCTCGCGGGTGAGCAGCCCGACCAGCTCGTCGAGATGCTGCTCGACGTGGTGGGCGGCACGGCCGAGGATCTCTCCGCGCTTGGAGACGGCGAGAGCTGACCATTCGTCGAACGCGCGCGCGGCTGCCTCGACGGCGGCGTCGACGTCGTCCGCGGTGGCCGCCGCGACGCCCGCGAACTCCCGGCCGTCGGCCGGATTGACGACCGGCAGCGGGTCTCCGCCGTTCGCGTGCTCGGCCCCGGATATGTACGAGCCGGCATATACGACGTTCGTGGTCATGCGCCGACGAACTCCGGCGAGCGCTTCTCGACGAACGCGTGCAGTCCCTCGTGCGCATCCTGCGAGCGGAACAACATGTCGATCAGCTCGCCCTCCAGCGCCAGCCCGTCGGCCAGCGTCATGTCCGACCCCTCGTGCACGCAGCGCTTGATCGCCGCCGTGGCCAGCGCCGGCCCGGTCGCGAAGCGCAGGGCGTACGCCCGCACGCGGTCGTCGGCCTCGGCGGGGTCATACAGCTCGGCCACCAGACCCCACTGCAGCGCGTCCTCGGGCGAGAACGTGCGCCCGGTCAGGAGCAGCTCCATCGCCCGCCCCGGACCCAGCAGCCGCGTGAGCCGCTGCGTCCCGCCGTTCCCCGGCAGCAGGCCGAGCGTGACCTCGGGCGTGCCCAGCTTGTAGTTGCCCGTGTTGGCCAGGCGGATGTCGCAGGCCAGGGCGATCTCGAGCCCGCCGCCCAGCGCGTGTCCGGCGATGTGGGCGATGAACACCGCCTCGGCCGCCGCCATGCGCCGGAACGCGCCCTGGCTGATGCGGATCATCTCCATGTTGCTCTCGACGTCGCCGGCCAGGAACTTCTTGACGTCGGCGCCGGCGGAGAAGAACTTCTCCGAGGCGCTGGACACGACGACCGCGCGCGAGCCGGAGTCGATCGCCTCGTCGACGGCGGCCGAGAACTCGGCCATGACCTCGCGGTCGTAGGAGTTGGCAGGCGGGATGTCGAGCGTGATCCGCCCCACGTGCCCGTGCTGCGTGAATGTGACCGCCATCACTGAAGCCCTCCCACCACCACCGACTTGATCTCGACGTAGGAGTCAAGCGCCTCGATCCCGTGCTCCTTGCCGAAGCCGGATGCCTTGACGCCGCCGAACGGCAGCTCGTCGTAGCCGTAGTGGATCTGGTTGACCCAGGTCATGCCGGCCTCGATCTCCTGCGCCGCCCGGTGGATCAGCCGGGCGTCGTGGGTCCAGATGGACGATCCGAGGCCGTATGGCGTGTCGTTGGCACGCCGCAGCGCGTCGTCGAAGTCAGAGAAGCGCATGACTGGGAGCACGGGGCCGAACACCTCCTCGCACAGCACGCGGGACCCCGGGTCGGGCTCGGCGATCACCGCCGGATCGAGGAAGTACCCCCGCTCATGACCTCCGGTGCCGCCACCGATCAGAACCTCACCGCCGCTGGCCTCTATCTGCTCCACCAGCTCATCCCGCCCGGCGCGAGTATGGATCGGGCCCATCCGCAGCTTCGGCTTCTCCGCCTTGACCGTGCCGTCGCCCGGCTCGTACCGACCGACACGCTCGACCAGCGAGCCCACGAACTCGTCATAGACGGAATCGTGCACGAACACCCGCTTGCAGCCCAGGCAGGCCTGGCCGGCGTTCCAGTAGCGGCCGATGATCACGGCCTTGACGGCGGCGTCGACATCGGCGTCCGCGCAGATGATCACCGGGTCAGAGCCGCCGAGCTCGAGCGTCACGCGCTTGAGGTCGGGGCCGGCAACGGACATCACGTGGCGGCCGACGTCGCTCGAGCCTGTGAACGCGACCCGGCTGACGTCGGCGTGCCCTACCAGCGCGTCGCCGATCTCCGAGCCCCGCCCGGTCACCACGTTCAGGACGCCGTCGGGCACGCCGGCCTCGGCGAACAGCCGCGCGACCTCGAGCGTCGCCAGCGGCGTCGTGGCCGCGGGCTTGGCCACGACCGTGTTGCCCATCGCCAGCGCGGGCGCGACCTTGGTGCCGAGCAGCGTGAGCGGGAAGTTGTATGGGGTGATCGCCGCGCAGACGCCCATCGGACGGCGGATCACGAGGCCGTACGCGGGCCCGAACGTCGAGGGCAGATCCTGATAGCCGCCGCGGACCTTCGTCGCGGCCTCCGCGTAGTAGTGCAGGCCGTGCGCGAGGTGCGTGACCTCGCCGCGGGCCTCGGCGATCGGCTTGCCCTGCTCGGCGGTCAGCTTGGCGGCGAGCTCGGCGGCGCTCTCCTCGATCAGCGCCGCGGCCTTGGCCAGGATCGCGGCCCGCTTCTCGACATCGGTCCGCGACCACTCCGCGAACGCGCGCTTGGCCGTGGCCACGGCCAGCTCGACATCCTCGGTCGAGCCCGCGGGCACGCTGTCCACTACTTCCTCGGTGGCCGGGTTGACCACCTCGAGCTCGTCGTGCGCCGCCGCCTGGCGCCACTCACCTCCGATCAACATCTGGGACACGCCCGCCTCCTTGTATCTCCACTGCGCTCGTCATGTATCTACGCCGAAACTCCTGGTACTCGTCGGCAGCGGTGGCAGTCCATCTCGCCGCCGAGCCTGACAGCTCCTTCTTCTCTCTAGCCGGAACCCCCGCCGCGAGAACCCGGCCGCGGATCTCGGTGCGCTCGGAGACCACGGCTCCGGCGGCCACCATCGCCGAGGCGCCGACCCGCGCGCGCTGAAGGACGATCGCGCCCATTCCGATCAGAGCGTGGTCCTCGATCACGCAGCCCTCGAGCAGCGCCCCATGCCCGACGATCACCTGCGCGCCGATCACCGTGGGCAGGTCGTGTGCGCAGTGGATGACCGAGTTGTCCTGGATCGATGTCTCCTCGCCGATCTCGATGTAGGAGCTGTCGCCGCGGAGCACGGCGCCGAACCAGATGTTGGCGCGGTCGCCGACTCGCACATCGCCGACGAGCACCGCCGTCGGCGCCAGGAACACCTCGGATCCGATCGTCGGCGCGACGCCGTCGAGTTCGAGCAGCAGGGCCACGTGGAATCAGCGCCCCGTGAACACGAGCGTGAGCGTCCGCATACCGTCCCGGGTGTCCACGCGCAGGGGCCTTGACCGCACGGTGGAGAGACTATACGCTGGCGCTCGTTAGTCAAGTGTCACACGTGGTCACACCCCCCGAAGACCTGGCACCCTGGACCGAAGAGCAGGTCCAGGCCCATCTGGCCGCCGGCAAGCTCGTCGAGGGGGTCCAGCACATGTCTCCGAAATACCTCGAGGGCATGCGCAGGATCCTCACGGTGTCAGCCGACACGGAGCTGGTCAGCGCGCCCTCCTACCTGCGCGCCGCCCAGCATGCGCCGGCGCTGAACAACTTCGGCAGTGCGATGTCGATCATCCAGGACGAGCTCGCGCACGCGCACATCGGCTACCGCCTGCTCGGGGACCTCGGCGTGGACATGGACTGGCTGATCTACGAGCGGCCGGCCGAGCAGTTCAAGTACCCGTACGCGTTCGATGTGCCGCTGAACTCGTGGGTTGAGCTCGTGTGCGCGAACGCGCTGTATGACCAGGCCGGGTTCGTGCTTCTGTCGGACGTCTTTCAGACCTCGACCTTCGGCCCGTGGAAGCGCGCCCTGGCCAAGGTCGACAAGGAGGAGACCTTCCACCTGCGCCACGGCCGGACCTGGCTTCGCAAGCTCGTGCGCGATCCCGGCGGCAGGGCGGAGGTCCAGAAGGCGGTGGACTGGATGTTCATCCTCACGCTCGAATGGTTCGGCCTGCCGGATCGCCTGAAGAAGCACTCCGAGCAGCTCGACTATGGGTTCAAGGGCAAGTCGAACGACCAGTTGCGCCAGGCCTGGATGGGCGAGGTCGTCCCGTTCATGGACGAGATCGGGATCAGCGTCCCCGCGCACCTGGAGGGCGACCACTACGTCATCGACTGCCCCTTCCCCGCCCGCTTCGACGAGGAGAAGCGGGAATGGCTGCTCCAGGAGAGCCCGATCGAGTGGGACGAGGTATTGACGCGATGGCGAGCCCGAGGCCCGATGAACCGGGATTACGTGCGCACACTCCAGCGGGGCTACCAGACGACATCGCTGCGGAAGGCCGCATGAGCGCTGCCGTCGAGGCCCGGCTCTGGGAGGCGCTGCGGGCCGTCGAGGACCCAGAGATCCCGGTCTCGGTCGTCGGCATGGGCCTGATCGTCTCGCTGGGCTACGAGCCGGCCGAGCGCCGCGCCGATGTGCAGCTGACGTTCACGGCCATGGGCTGCCCGGCGATGGACTTCATCCAGGACGACATCCGCGAGGCGCTGCTGGGCGACCCCGACGTCGACGATGTCGAGATCGAGGTGGTCTGGGACCCGGTGTGGACGAAGGACCGGCTGCGCGCCGACGCACGCAGCCGCATGCGGGAGCTGGGGATCGCGGTGTGAGCAGGGCTGACGAGACAGTCTGGGAGGTGTTTGCGCGCAAGGAGTACGTCGAGCCGCTGCACCATGTCGGAACGGTGACCGAGGAGGACGAGGATCTGGCCGTTGTCTGTGCGCGCGCGATCTACGACGAGCAGCCGTGGATCGAGATGGTCCTCGTCCCCCGGCCCGCTATCCGGGAGGCGATCAGGGCGTGAGCACCGGCACTGGCACCGACGCCGCCACCGCGACGATGATCTCCCTCGTCGGCTCGCTGGCCGACAACAAGTCAGCGCTCGGGCGCCGCTACGGCGAGTGGGCCGTATCCGCCCCCACGATCGAATCCGCGGTCGCCGCCGCCGCGATGGCCCAGGACGAGCTCGGCCACGCACGGTCGACCTATCCCGTGCTCGCCAAGCTCGGCGTGACCCGGGACGAGGACTCACCCGACGCCGGCGAGCCGCTTGCGGTGATCGCGACGGAGCTGCCCGACTGGCCCGCGTTCATCGCCGCCAACCTCGTCGTCGACGGCATCCTCACGACGTTCGTGGCCAGTGCTCGGGACAGCACGATCGAGCCGCTGGCCCAGCGCGCGCGGAAGATCCTGCAAGAGGAGGGCGCCCACCGCCGCCACGCCGAGGCCTGGGCGCGGCGCTTCGTCAACCACGGGGGCGCCGATCTCGATCTCCTGCGTGAGCACATCGGCGAGATGTGGCAGCAGGCCGCCCGCTGGCCCGGACCCGACGATGATCCCGGCTATCGCGAGGCGGTCGCCGCGGGGATGGTCAGCGAGGGTCCGGACGCGATTCGCAGGCGTGTGCGCGACTGGCTGATCGAGCTGCTGCCGGCGCTGGAGCTCCCCGAATGAGCTGCCCGTTCTGCAACTCCGAGGACATCGAGGTCGTCTCTCAATGGGGCGGGCAGATCATCACCTGCCAGGCCCGCTGCCGCAGCTGTAACAGCTACTTCGAGGCCTTGCGCGACGACTTCGAGCGCCCGCTCGAACCGCGCGATGGATGACCAGCTCCGCCGGCGATCCGTCGGCGCCCCCGCGGCCCGCTCGCTGCTGCTGACGATCCTCGGCGAGTACGTCCTGCCGCGCTCATCGCCGGTGTGGCAGGAGACGCTGGTCGGAGGTCTGGTGAGCGTGGGCTACACCCAGCACGCCGCCCGCCAGGCCCTGGCCCGGACCGCCCGCGAAGGCTGGCTGACCACCGAGCGCGTCGGCCGCCGCGCGCGGGTGGCGCTGAGCCAGCCGACGGCGGCCCTGCTGCGCAGCGGTGCTGAGCGCATCTACTCCTTCGGCGATCGCTGGGAGTGGGATGGCCGCTGGCTCGTGCTCGTGCTCCGCGTGCCCGAGGAGCGGCGCGAGGTCCGCCACCAGTTGCGCACCCGCCTGGCCTGGGCCGGCCTGGGCTCGCTCGGCGGCGGCGTGTGGCTGACCCCGCACGCCGAACGCGATGCCGAGCTGGCGGCGGCGATCACCGAGGAGCCCGCCGCCGAGGGCACATCGTTCGTGGCCTCGCTCGGGAGCCTCGGCAGCCCGGCGAAGCTCGCCGCGGCGGCCTGGGACCTCGATCGCGTGCGCGAGCACTACGAGGCGTTCATCGAGGACTTCGGTGGCGTACGTCCGACGAGCCCCGAGAGCTGCTTCCGCATGCAGACCCTGCTCGTGCACGCGTGGCGGAAGTTCCCGTTCCTCGACCCCGACCTTCCGACCGAGGTGCTGCCGACGGGATGGCCGCGGCCGCGGGCGCACGAGCTGTTCGTTCACCGGCACAGGCGCTGGCAGCCCGGGGCGCTGGAGTACCTCGACGAGCTCGAGTCCGGCCGGACGGCCCAGGCGGCGTGAGCGCGCTCGACGAGCTCGAGGTTCTCGAGATCCCGGGTGAGCCCGGGCTGAAACCGCTGGTGCTCATGCACGGAGGGCTCGGATCGGCTCGGCTGTGGGACGACTTCCGCACCGAGGTGGCGGCCGCCACCGGCCGGCGGACGGTCGCGTTCTCGCGCCAGGGTCATGGGTGCTCGCCCCGTCCGGCCCGACCGCGAACGCCGCGGTTCATGCACGAGGAGGCACGGACCGTGGTGCCCCTGCTCCTCGAGCGGCTGGAGCTCGACCGGCCGGTCCTGGTCGGGCACAGCGACGGCGCGTCGATCGGATTGATCTACGCGGCCGACCATCACGACGGACCGCTGGCGCCGTCGGCGCTGGTGGTGATGGCTCCGCACGTGTTCGTCGAGGAGAAGTGCGTGACCGAGATCGCGCGGGTCACCGAGAGCTACAGGACCGGCGATCTGCGCGAGAAGATGGCGCCGCATCACGCCGACGTCGACGCCGCCTTCTCCGGCTGGAGCGACGTCTGGCTCGATCCGGAGTTCAGGGCCTGGGACATCCGTGAGCTGCTGGGGCGGATCGAGGTGCCAATCCTCGCGATCCAGGGTGTGGACGACCAATATGGGACGCTCGCCCAGCTCGACGAGATCGAGCGTCTGGCCGCTGGCCCGGTGGAGCGGGTGCATCTGGACTGCCGGCACGCGCCGTTCGTGCAGCGCACCCCGGAGACGGTCGCGGCCGTGGCCCGGTTCGTGGAGGCCCGGCTTGCGGTTTGACGACGTGCTCATCCCCCTTTCGGCCGCGTGGTCCTCGCCGTTTGTCCGCTGGCAGGGCGCGACCGCGGACGTGAGCAGCCTCGACCTGGCCGAGCAGGTCACCTCCCGGGCGCTGGCCGAGCGCGGAGTGCAGTGGCCGGTGCAGGCGCTCGTGCTCGGGATGACGATCCCCCAGAGGGAGTCCTTCTACGGCGCCCCCACGCTTGCCGCCCGGCTCGGCTTCGCTGCAGTCAGCGGCCCGATCATCGCCCAGGCGTGCGCGACCTCGGTGGCTTGTCTGCACGCCGCGGCTTGCTCAGACGTGGATGTCCGGCTCGTAGTGACGACCGACCGCACGAGTAACGGACCGTTGCTCGTGTATCCGCGCAGTCATGCGCCTGGCGGAGCGTCCGAGAGCGAGAACTGGGTGCTCGACTCCTTCGAGCGCGACCCGGTGACCGGCGAGTCGATGCTGGCCACCGCCGAGCGGGTGGCCGGCGAGGGCCGGTACAGCAAGGAGCAGCTCGACGCGATCGCGGTGCGCCGCTATGAGCAGTACTCCGACGCGCTGGCTGCAGACCGGGCCTTCCAGCGCCGCTGGATGGTTCCGATCACCGTTCGGGCCGGGCGTCAGACGCTCGAGATCGACTCCGACCAGGGCGTGCGGCCGGTGACCGCTGAGGGACTGGCGGGGCTGAAGGCCGTGCGATCCGACGGCGTCGTGAGCTACGGCACCCAGACACATCCCGCGGACGGGACCGCGGGCATGATCGTCTGCAACGGCGCGGCATTTCAGGAGCGCGGTGTGGGCGGGCCGGTGGCGCGGGTGCTGGCCACCGGGTTCGCACGCGTCGCGCCGGGGACGATGCCCAAGGCACCGGTGCCGGCCGCGCAGGCGGCGCTTGACGATGCCGGCCTGACGTTCGAACAGCTCGACGTCGTGAAGACCCACAACCCGTTTGCGGTCAACGACCTGTGGTTCGCCGAGCAGACCGGCGTCGAGGTCTCGGCCATGAATCCGTACGGCTGCAGCCTGATCTACGGCCACCCGCAGGGGCCGACCGGCGCCCGCGGCGTGATCGAGCTGATGCACGCGCTGGCCGAGCGAGGCGGCGGGCGCGGGCTGTTCACTGGCTGCGCGGCCGGCGACACCGGCGCGGCGATCGTGATCGAGCTCACGGAGGCTTGACCGCGCCGCGGTGTCGCGGGAGGATGCCGCGGTCAACAAAGGAGGGACGGTGATCGCTCACAGCATCGAGATCGACCGGCCGGCGAACGAGGTGTTCGCGTATCTGGATCAGCCCGAGCGCCACGGCGAGTGGCAGGACGCCATCGTCCACGCCCACCTCGAAACCGCGGGGCCCGTGCACGTCGGCACCCGCGTGCACGAGATCCGGCGGTTCGGCCGCCGCGAGCAGGACACGAGCTACGAGATCACGGTGCACGAGCCGCCGCATCGCAGCGCGTTCCGCGGGATCGCAGGACCCGTCCGGCCTCAGGGCACGGTGACCGTCGAGCCCATGGGGGACTCGAAGAGCCGCGTGTCGATTCAGTTCGACCTCGTCGGTTACGGCGTCGGCAAGCTGATCGCGCCGCTCGCCCGCATGCAGGCACGCAAGGAGGTCGCCGCGAGCCAGCAGCACTTGAAGGAAAGGCTCGAGGAGGGAGCGTGAGGAGCGCGGGGGTCGCGCGCGCGAGCGACCCCCGCCCGTCGCGCCGCGGTGTGGCCGGCGAGCGTTGAGGAGCTGGTCAGCGCCCAGCTCGAGCTGGGCGCACAGCCGGCGGCGCCCTGGCACCCGGGCCCGGGCGTGCTCGCCGTCGGGGCGTGTGTCGTCGTCTTCGAGCGCGGTCTGGCCGGTCCGGGTGCGCGCGGCGACCGCGGCTGGGCTGCAGCCGCAGTGCTGCACGGCTCTCGCGTGACGTCACAGGCGGTCGTCGACTGCACGGCCGCGGATGCCTATGCGCCCGGGTTACTCGCTCTGCGCGAGGGTCCGTGCCTGGAGGCCGCGGTCCGGGCGCTCGCGGTGAGGCCCGACGTGCTGCTGGTCGACGCGTCCGGGCGTGATCACCCGCGCCGCGCGGGGATGGCGCTTCACCTGGGGGCGGTGCTCGATCTGCCGACGGTCGGGGTCACGCACCGCCCGCTCGAGGCTCACGGTGTCTGGCCGGAGGATCGGCGGGGTGCCTGTGAGCCGCTGCACGTGGAGGGCGAGCAGGTTGGCGCATGGGTGCGCACTCGCGTGGGCACCCGGCCGCTCGCCGTCCACCCGGCATGGCGCACCGATCTCGAGACCGCTGTGAACGTCGTGCTGGCCGCCGCCGGCCCCCACCGCACACCCGAGCCGTTCCGCCACGCCCGGCGCCTGGCCCGCACCGCTCGGGCCGGCGCCCGTGCATGAGATCCCAAATCGCGTGCGGCCCGAGCAATTTGGGATCTGATGCACGATATGCGTGCACAAGCCCCCAAATCGCCCTGAGTCGGACCGGATTTGGGGCCCGTGCACGGTCGGGCCGGTGTAGGGTTACCGCCGGCATGGGAAACCTTGGCGGCACGGCCAGCGCGGAGATCGACGCCCCGCTCGAGGAGGTGTGGGCGGTCGTCGAGGACGTCATCACCGCCCCGGACTGGCAGGGCGGCCTCGACCACATGACCGCGCTCGAGCACGACGAACAGGGCCGCCCGACGCTCGTCGAGACCGAGAACGACATCAAGGTCAGGCGCGTCAAGGCCCAGGTCCGCTTCGACTACGACGGCCCCACGCGCCTCAGCTGGACGCAGGTCAAGGGCGACATGAAGTCGGTGCACGGCGCCTGGGAGCTCGAGGACCTGGGTGGCGGGCGCACGAAGGCGACCTACCGGCTCGACATCGATCCCGGCCGGATGCTCGGCATGGTGATCCGCGGGCCCGTCGAGGCGGCGACCCGGGCGATCTTCGTCAACGGCCGCCCGGGCGAGCTGAAAAGACGGATGGAGAGCGGCTAAGTCCGCCAGGCGCGGACGAGGAAGCCGCTGCGCCCCGGGCTGAAGATCTCCACCCGCCCGAACCCGCTGGCGCCGAACATCAGCTCCAGCTCGCGGCGGGTGTAGTTGAAGATCGGGCAGTCGCCGATCCACTCGTAGCGCACCTTGCGCACCGGACCCTTCAGGAGCGACCAGGTCGGGAACGAGGCGACGACGCATCCCTCATCGGCGCACAGCTCGAACATGCGCCGGGCGAAGCGATGGGGCTCGGGCAGGTAGTCGAACAGCCCCAGCCCCAGCACGACGTCGAAACGGTCCTCGATCGGGACCTCGAGGAAGTCGGCGACGACCAACGACGTCCGCTCCGAGAATCGCGCCAGTCGCTGACGCGCAAGGTCGATCATCGGCTCGGAGAAGTCCACGCCCAGGTACCGGGTCGCCCCGGCTTCGAGGACGAACTCCCCGATCCGCCCCGAGCCGCAGCCCACGTCGAGCACGCTCGGCGCCGTCAACGATGCGACGGTCGCGACCGCGAGCTGGCGGCGGCGGAACAGCCCGGGCCGCAGCAGCCTGACCTCGAGGCGCTCGTCCTCGTAGAGGTCGTCGAACTGCCGGGCCTTGGCCCGGAAGCGGTTACGAACCCGCTGCGTCGCCGTTGCTGAGCTGCGCATGCGCCTGACCATACGTGATCAGCTCGAAACGTTCGGCGATCGCGCGCAGGACGCCGGGCGCCCGGCGCCGCGCCAGATTCCGCTGCATGGTGCGAAGCGCCGCCAGCGTGCGAGCCCGTGCGTCAAGCCCCGTGGGAAGCTCCGCCCGCAGCGGCTGCGGATCGAGCTCATTCGGGTGCAGGTAGAGGGCCGGGTGGGAGCCCGCCCGCTCCAGAGCGCGCACCAGCGCGGCGTCGGGCATGAGGCTCCAGTACGACGCGCCCCCCACCGGCAACCGCAGCCGCCCGGCCCGCCAGCCGGCGATCGGGAACTCCCAGAGCCGTCCGCGGGCGATGGCGTGCGGATCGCGATCGGACAGCTCCAGCCGGTCCGGGATCACGAACGCGTCCGACACGCTCGAGTCGTAGACGAACCCCTCCTCGACGAGCACCTCCGGCCACCACGGCGTGTCCCGGTTGACCGAGAACGCAGGCGCGCGGTAACCCACCGGTCGCCGGCCAACGAGGTCCTCGATGACCGAGCATGCCGCGCGCACGTCGGCCGCGAACTCTTCGCGCGTCTGCCCGAACACCGGCAGGTGAGCGTCGCCGTGGCAGGCGATCTCGTGCCCCCGCCCTGCGAGCTGCGACACCAGCTCGGGGTGCGTCCGAGCCGCCATTCCGAGCACGAAGAACGTGCAGCGCACGCCCAGCTCGTCGAACAGCGCGAGCATCGCCGCCGTCTCGCGCGCCAGCGCCGGCCCCGGCTCGCGCCAGTTCGCCGCCCCGATCCGGCGGCGCACGAGCTGGTGCCAGTCCTCGAAGTCGACGCTCAGCAGCAGCGGCACGGCGCTGACTTTAGACTCGCGAGCATGGACTTCGGAGTCGGCTACTTCCCCACCCACGACGGACTCAGCCCAGGCGCCATCGCGCGCCTCGCCGAGGAGCGCGGCCACGAATCGCTGTTCTTCGCCGAGCACACCCACATCCCGGCCAGCCGGGAATCGCCCTGGCCCGGCGGCGACGAGCTCCCGCAGAAGTACTTCCACACCTACGACCTGTTCGTGGCGCTGACCGCCGCTGCGGCCGCGACCACGACGCTGCGCGTCGGCAGCGGCATCTGCCTGATCGTCGAGCGCGACCCGATCACAACCGCCAAGGAGGTCGCCTCGGTAGACCACATCTCCGGCGGGCGGCTCGAGTTCGGGATCGGCGCCGGCTGGAACCGCGAGGAGATGCGCAATCACGGCACCGATCCCCGCACCCGGATGCGCCTGATGGCCGAGCGCGTGGAGGCGATGAAGGCGATCTGGACCCACGAGGAGGCGAGCTACAGCGGCGAGTTCGTGAGCTTCGAGCGGATCTGGTCCTGGCCCAAACCGGCCCAGCGTCCACACCCTCCCGTGCTCGTCGGCGGTAACGGACCGACCGTGCTCGACCGGGTGCTGGCCTTCGGCGACGCCTGGTTCCCGAACTTCGGGCGGGGGGGCGGTGACGTGGCAGAACGCGCCAACGAGCTGCGCTCGAGGGCCGACAGGCACATCGACGTGATCCCGATCGGGGTGCCGGCCGACCCGGCCGCGCTCGAGCGGCTCGCCGCCGCGGGCTGCCGGCGGGCCATCCGCTGGATCCCGTCCGGAGGCCTCGGCGTGGTCGAGCCCGCGCTCGAGCGCTGGGAATCTGCGATCGCGCAGTTCACCGGCGAGGCGTGACCGAAGACGAGGCCCGCTCTCGGTTCGCTGCCGCCCGGATAGCGAGGCTGGCCACCGCCGATTCGCAAGGCCGCCCGCACATCGTGCCGATCGTCTTCGCGGTCTCGGGGGACACGGTCTACAGCGCTGTGGACGGCAAGCCGAAGCGAACCACCGCGCTCAAACGCCTGGCCAACATCCGCGCCAACCCGAACGTCGCTCTGCTGGTCGACCATTACGAGGAGGACTGGTCTGGGCTCTGGTGGGTCCGGGCCGACGGCCGCGGGCGGGTGCTCGACCCCGAGCACGCCGAGGCGCGGCAGGCGGTGACGCTGCTCGCCGAGCGATACCCCCAGCAGGGCGCCACCGGCGCGGTGCTGGCCGTCGATGTCGAGCGCTGGAGTGGGTGGACTGGGAGCTAACCCGCGGGCAGAGGCGGCGGCGGAGTCACGGTGCGGGTGACGGTCCGCGCCCGACCGTGCGACGGAGCGAACTTCAGCGTGATCTTCAGCTTCGGCAGGGGAGCCGAGCCCGCCAGGAGGCTCTGTCCGAGGGCCGTCAGATGGATCTGCAGCGCGGTCAACACGCCGGCGCGCAGCCGCTGGCTGAGGGTGAACACCGGGGCCGAAGCCGCCGAGAGGTCGCTCGAGCCCGACGGCGGGCCACTACCCGTTATCGGAACCCCTTGCCCGGACAGGGACCCGTTGACCGGCACATCGATGTTCAGCGGGTCACGGATGATCGACTGGTTGGCCTGCTGATCCTGCTGCTGGGTCAGCCATGCCCCGATCTGGTCTCCCCACTGGTCGATCAGGCCGGCGGGCACCGTCGTCAGTGACTTCAGCCTGACGAACAGCTGCGAGTTGAAGTGCGCCGTGCCGTAGGACCCGCAACCTGAATCGACGGGATTCGGCCGGATCACGCGCGCCCCGAGGGGTCCGCTGGCGCCGAAGCGGAATCTCGTGCCGCCGAGGTAAGTGGCGCCGAGACCCCACTTGGCCCCTGGCCGGTTCGTAATCGTTGCCGTGCAGTCCTGAAACAGGCTGTAGAGGTAGGTCTGACGCGCCCAGCCATAGATGCTGACGAGACCCTGGCAGCCGAAGTAGGCGCCGACGTACAGAACGCCCGTGTGCACACACCGAACCGTCCAACCCCACATCCAGGCCAGGTGGCCGTACTTGGCGAAGGGCTGGCTGACCGAGAGACGAACCCCCAGTCGTCCTTCTGCCCGCTCTCGCCCCCCTGATAGAGGAGGACGATGGACGCCCGCGACGCGGCGGTCGCGTCAGCGAGCGCCGACGGCCAGCGGGACCGCCAGCCCCACGACCACAGCGAACACAGTCAGAACGCGCATGCAGGTTGCCCCGGGTGAACCTTAGTTTCCGTAGTCGCGGAGAACAAGGTACGGTGCCCGCGGTAAGGGCGATGCTCGTCGACCTGCACGCGCACTTCCCGATGCATCTGCTTCCCCAGGACCAGCGGAAGTCGCACGACCACGTCCGCGCGTATTCCCGTCGGCGCTGGCAGGCGGTGCTCGTCGACCTCATCTCGCGCGTGGCCAACTATCAGGGCCCGGGCGACACCCCGAGCGTGACCGAGGCGCTGATGCGTGAGGGCAATGTGGGCGTGGCCCTGTCGGTGCTGTACGCGCCGTTTGACGAGATGGACCTCACCAAGTCCTACGGCGCGCCGCCAACCGGCGGCTACTTCAAGGACCTGCTGTCCGAGCTCGAGCTCGTCGAGGACCACGCGAGGGCCCATGCCGGCGAGGTGACGATCGCCCACTCCCCAGCCGAGCTCTCCGACGCGCTGCTGGACGGCCGGAAGCCGATCCTGATCCACTGCATCGAGGGCGGCTTTCAGCTCGGCGGCGACGAGGCCGAGGTCGGCGAGCACGTGCGCGAGCTGGCCCAGCGGGGCGTGGCCTACATCACCCTCGCCCACCTGTTCTGGCGGCAGGTGGCCACGAACGCCCCGGCGCTCCCGTTCCTACCCGACCGGCTCTACCACTGGGTCTTCCCCCAGCCCGAGCAGGGCCTGAGCGAGCTCGGGCGCGCCGCCGCCCGGGCGATGGTCGAACACCGGATCCTGATCGACATCACGCACATGAGCGAGCGCTCGATCGACGACACGTTCGCCCTGCTCGACGACATCGATCCGGACAAGCGGGTGCCGGTGATCGCCACCCACATGGCCTGTCGCTTCGGCGGCCTCGAGTACTCGTTCTCCGACGAGACGATCCGGCGCGTGGCCGGCCGCGGCGGAGTGATGGGCTGCATCCTCTGCAAGCACTACGTGACCAGCGGGCTCCCGGGTGGCGTGCGCGACCGGCAGGACTCGGTCGAGGCCCTCTGCCGGCACATCGACCACATCCGCGACGTCACCGGCTCGCTCGATCACGTGGGGATCGGCTCCGACCTCGACGGCTATATCAAGCCGGCCCTGCCCGGCCTCGAGCACATGGGCCACATGCGAGCTCTCCAGGACGCGCTCGAGCGCCGCTATGGCGCCGAAGACGCTCGCAGGATCTCGAGCGGGAACGCGCTGCGCGTGCTCCGCGCAGGCTGGGGCACGCACACCGGCTAGGCCGTCTGCGGCGTGCCGATGCCTGCCGGCGGCAGCGGCGGACCGGTGACCTCCTCGTAGTCCTCGGGCGCCGTGCCGTCCGCCCCCGCGGGCGCGCGCACGAGATGCAGCACGGCGCTGGCCACACCGATCACGATCAGGTTGATCACGAAGGCGATCAGCGCGTGGTAGGCCTTGAAGTACCAATAGAAGAACGGGATGCCGAACAGCTTCGGCGTTATGCGCGCATAGATGCTGGGAATCAGTACGGCGACGACCTCGAGCACGAGGAGCGAGTACCAGAGGCGGCGCAGGCTGTGCCGACGTCGATGATGGGGCCCGCCGGTCCCAACTTCACCCGCGCCAGCTCGGAACGGAACCGAACCCGATGTCATCACCGGACCTCCTTATTCCCGCCCGTCCAGAGCCTTCGACCTTGAATTTGCGGCAGCTATATACCCGCGGGCGCTGGTTGCCAATTAGCCCGGGGCGGGGGCTATTACTCTGAATTTCGTGCGGGTGAGAGTTCTGTCAGGTGCAGCGGTTTTGCTGGCCGTTGCCTTGAGCGCGCCCACGGGCGCCCGCGCTGCGGCACCGGCCCAGGTCTACGTGTTCCCGAGCCCCGGCAGTCGGGTCGCCCCACCTGGAGCGCAGATCGTCTTCCGCGGCGTGCCCGTTACCGGGATCGGCTACTTCACCGTGGTTGGGTCGCGCAGCGGCCACCACCAGGGGCGGGTCTACGGCGACTCCGACGGGCAGGGCGGGAGCTTCATCCCGGCGAGCGGCTTCACCCCGGGCGAGACGGTCACGGTGCACACCCATCTGAACATCGCCGGCGCCCGGCGCGGCACGTTTCGCTTCACGATCGCCCGGCCGGCGGCGCTCCCGGCCAGGGGGACCGACCCGCTCGAGGTGCGTGCGGCCTCCACCGGTCCCGCGGAGATCCAGCGCTTTCAGTCCGCGCCCGGAATCGCACCCGAGGCGGTGCGGGTGCTGAAGCGCTCAGCCGCGGCGACCCCGTGGGACATCTTCGTCACCCCGCAGGCCCGACCCGCCCAGACCGGGGCGATGATCCTCGCCCCCAACGGATCGCTGATCTGGTTCCAGCCATCGGCGCCCGGTCAGATCACCTTCAACTTCCAGGTCCAGCGCTACCTGGGACAGCCGGTCCTCACCTGGTGGCAGGGACCCACACGCCGCGCCGGCTTCGGGCATGGCGAGGACTACATCTACAACACCTCCTACCAACCGGTGGCCACCGTCCACGCGGCTGACGGCCTGAGCGCGGATCTGCACGAGTTCCAGATCACGCCCCAGGGCACGGCGCTGATCACCTCATACTTCCCCGTCTATTGGGGCGGCGCGGTCGTGTGGGATGGCGTCGTGCAGGAGATCGACATCCCGACCGGGCTGCTCCTGTTCCAATGGGACAGCCTCGATCACGTGTCGGTGTCGGACTCCTACATCGCGCTTCCGGACTACTTCCACATCAACTCCATCCAGCAGATCCCCGACGGTGCCCTGCTCATCTCCAGCCGGAACACGTGTGCCGGCTATCTCGTCGACCACCGCACCGGCCAGATCATCTGGCGGCTCGGCGGCAAGCACTCGAGCTTCAAGTTCGCTCCCGGCGCCGGCTTCGCCTACCAGCACGACATCCGTCTGCACCCGGGCGGTGTCGTGACCGTGTATGACGACGGCGCGGGCGCGGGCCCGACCCACACGCAGTCGCGCGGGCTCACGCTCGCGGTCGACAGCCGCCGCATGACCGCGCGGCTCCTGCTCGCCGATCGCCACACGCCGCCGCTGCTCGCCTACTTCGAAGGCGACGACCAGCTGCTGCCGAACGGGCACAGCTTCGTCGGGTGGGGCGCGCCGCCGTACTTCACCGAGTTCGATGCCAGAGGCCACATCGTCTTCGACGCGCGGTTCGTCGGGCCGTGGGCCCAGTACCGGGCTTTCCTGGAGCCCTGGAACGGCAACCCGGCGACGCCGCCCGCGATCGCAGCCACGACCGATGGCACCTCGACCACCGTCTACGCGAGCTGGAACGGCACGACCCAGACCGTCTACTGGAAGGTCCTCGCCGGCACCAGCCCGCAGTCGCTTCAGCCCGTGAGGACCGTGTGGAAGAGCGGCTTCGAGACCACGATCCCGCTCAGCGGCACCTATCCGTACGTTGAGGTCCAGGCGCTGGGTTGGGGCGGCCAGGTCCTGGGGACGTCCGCGGCGGTCCAGCCGTAGGGTCCTCAGATGCAGGCTTGCCCCCATTGCCGGGGGGCGGTCGGCTCGCGAACCTGAGCTGATGTCCGCCCTGATCGAGGCCGCCCAACCGAAATGCGAAGAAGACGCTGTTGCCAGCCAGGCGCCAATCCGCCTGCTCGTCGTGGACGATCACCCGGCCATGCGCCGCGGGCTCGTCGAGCTGCTCGACGACCAGCCGGATTTCCGCGTCAGCGGCGTGGCATGCACGGCGGGAGAAGCGATGGCCGCGGCGGGCGCTCAGCGTTTCGACGTCGCCGTCGTCGACTACCACCTGACCGACCGTAACGGTCTGTGGCTCAGTCGCAGGCTGAACCGCCTCACCCAGCCACCGTCGGTGGTCATCTACTCCGCCGAGGCGGATGGGATGCTGGCCGCGGCCGCCGTCGCGGCGAAGGCCCACGGCCTGGTGCGCAAGACCGACGACGAGTCCCGGCTCTGCGATGCGGTGCGCGTCGTGGCCGGCGGCGGTCTCGTCCTGCCGATCCTGCCGTGGCAGGTCTCCGAGGTCGTCCGGCGCCGTCTCGACAGCGAGGAGCAGGCGATCTACGGCATGCTCCTGGCCGGCTTCCCGGTGGCCGAGATCGGCCCGATGCTCGGGGTCTCGTCGGCCGAGGTCGAGTCGTACCTCGACGCCATGCTGCGCAAGCTCGAGCCCGTGGGGCCGTGGGATTGCCATCCTTGAATGGCCGTTATGAGCGCCGAGGACCCGACCCGTGGCGGACGGCGCGCCCGTCGCTACGTCCCGCTGTTTCACCGCGTCGCTGCGGTCAACGTCTTCCTGCTGCTCGCCGCTGTGGTGGTGACGATCGCGGTGCTCGACCCGGATCGGATCTCCTCGTTCGTGGTCAACGAGGAAATCGTGGTGCTGGTGGCCGCCGTGCTCGTGATGGGGCTCGTGAACCTCTATGTGCTCCGGCGCTTCATCCGACCGCTCCAGGCCCTGGCTGCACTCGCGCGGCGGGTTGACCTCGGTGGGCGCAGCGAACGGATGCCCGCCGCCGCCCCGACCTCCGAGGCCGGCGAGCTCGCGATCACCTTCAACCAGATGCTCGACCGCTTGGAGGCCGAGCGGCGCGAGGCCACGGGTCGCGTGCTGGCCGGCCAGGAGGCCGAGCGGCTGCGCATCGCACAGGAGCTCCACGACCAGGTCGGCCAGGAGCTGACCGCGGTGCTGCTCGTGCTCTCACGGCTACAGGACCGTGCGCCCGACGAGCTGCGCGCCCGGGTACTCGAGATTCGCGACGAGGTGCGCTCGACGCTCGAGAACGTGCGGCGCATCTCGCTCGAGCTTCGGCCGGAGGCCCTGGATGACCTCGGGCTCGCGAGCGCGCTCGCCGTGCTCGGGCAGCGCTTCGGGGAGCACTCAGGCCTCGAGGTCGTGCAATCGATCAGTCCCGAGCTACCGCAGCTCAGTCCCGAGGTGGAGCTCGTCGTCTATCGGGTCGCGCAGGAGGCCCTGACAAACGTCGCCCGCCACTCCGACGGCGACCGCGCCGAGCTGTCGCTGACCGGCGACGACGGCCGGCTCGTGCTCGTGGTCTCCGACGAGGGCCGCGGGCTCTCCCCCGATCAGCTGCCGGGCACCGGAATGCGGGGCATGCGCGAGCGCGCGGCGTTGATCGGCGCCACGCTCGAGGTCGCGAACCGAGGCCCGAACCTCGGTGGGTGCGAGGTGCGGCTGGTCGTGCCGCTCGCGGAGCCGGCGGGTGGGAGCGCTCGATGAGCCCGGTGCCGCTGAAGACGCGCATCCTGCTGGCCGACGATCACGCGGTCGTGCGGCGCGGGCTGCGGATGGTGCTCGATGCCGAACCGGATCTCGAGGTGGTGGCCGAAGCTGACGACGGAGCCGAGGCCGTGACCCGGGCGCTCCAGGACGACGTCGACCTCGCCGTGGTGGACATCTCGATGCCCCGGATGACCGGCCTGCAGGCCGTGCGCGAGCTTCATCGCCGGCGACCCGGCCTGCGGATCCTGATCCTCTCGATGCACGAGAACGAGCAGTACCTGCGCGAGGCGCTGAAGGCCGGCGCCTCGGGCTACGTGCTGAAGACCGTCGTCGACCGCGATCTCGTCGAGGCCTGCCGGGCAGCAATGCGTGGCGAGCCGTTCCGCTACCAGGGGGCGATGACGCCCCTCATCCGGGAGTACCTGGCACGCGCACGCAGCGACCAGCCACTGCCCGAGGATCCGCTGACCGCGCGCGAGCAGGAGATCGTGAAGCTGATCGCCGAGGGCTGGAGCAGCAAGGACATCGCGGATGCCCTGGTGATCAGCGAGAAGACGGTCGAGCGCCACCGGGCGAACATCCTCGAGAAGCTGGGCATGCACGATCGGGTCGAGCTGACCCGATATGCGATCAGGCGTGGGCTGGTCGAGCCGTAGAAGATGAGGGCTGGACCCCATTCACGGCGAGGGGTCGCACGGGCATCCTCGCGAGCGGACAGCGGCAGGCCCATTAGCGTCCTCAGCGCGGCGTTCTGCCCTCACGTCCGATCCGACCCGCGATCGGCCGCCACCCCATCTCACGGCGGCCGATCCGCGGGTCGTCTCAGTCTTAGGCGCCGCCTCCGCCGTGCCATGTGAGGTAGTGGCCTCCGACGTCGACCGCGAGGCAGAACGAGGTCGAGGTGCAGGAGACCGCCGTCGGCGCGTACTCGTAGAACGCGGAGCTTGTCCAGGTCGTCCCGTTCCACTGCAGGAAGTTGCCGCCGGGATTGCCGACGCCGACGTACGCGATGAGCGGCGCCATGCAGAACGAGGCCGACGCACACGACACCCCGGCCACGTCGAATCCGTCACTCCCGAGAATGACGGGCGTCCGCCAGGTTCCGTTGACCCACTGCACCGCGGCGCTGTGGAAGAAGCCCTTGATGAGGACGCCGCCGGCCACCATGCACACCGAGGGCGACGAACAGGAGATCATGCCCGCGCCGATACCGGGCGTCCCGGCCGCGCTCCAGGAGCTGCCGTTGTAGGTAAACGCTGGTTCGCCGGCGCCACCGGCCGCCAAGCAGAATGTCGTGGTCGGGCAGGACACCGCACCCAGCTGCGCGCCAAGCTTCTGAGGCGCGCTCCAGGAGCTGCCGTTGAAGATGAAGGCCTCACCGTTATAGGCGGCTACGCAGAACGTGGTCGAAGCGCACGAAACGGAGCCCAGGAATCCAAACGTCGGGTTCACGCCGGGGATCTGAATCGGTGGGCCCCAGGCTCCACTCGAGTACACGAAGGAGTTCCCCTGAGGGTCCAGCGCGACGCAGAACCCGACAGCGGGGCAGGACACGGCAGTGAGGTTGTTCGTGGCATCGATGGTGCGCGGTTCCGTCCACGACTTCCCATTCCATGTGCTCGCCGCGCCGGCGTTCGGTTGACTCATGCTGTACCCGACGGTTGCGCAGAAGCTCGTCGACGCGCAGGAGACCGCCGCCGGATCGAACGTGAACGGAGGGCCGGGAACGATCGGCTTCGGCAGCGACCAGCCGGCCAGCGCCGGGGTCGCCCCGAGCGCGAGCAGTGTGGCGCTGAGCGCAAGCGACCGCGCGCCCAGCGTGAAGAGACTTCGCACGTCATTCCCCTTCGTCTCGATTTCCCAGCCCTGGTGCGAACTACTACCACGGCCAGCCAATCGCGGTCAAGCTCAGATGCCGGCCGCGCAGCCGTCCTTGCGGGCGTCGGACCCGCCGAGCAGCGCGCCGCCCCTGACGAAGACCGCCTGACCGCCACCGAAGAGCGACACGTCGCGGCTGCGGATCGCCTTGAATCCCCGGCCTTCGAGCTTCTGCGCCTCGTCCCACAGCGGAGGCTCCAGCTGGACGGCGCGCCCGTCGACGCGGAAGCGCGGGTGATCGAGCGCGGCCTGCGGGTCGAGATCGGCCCGCTGGGCGGCGATCACGAACTGGGCGTGAGCCTGGGCCTGGATGAACCCGCCCATCACGCCGAAGGGCCCGATCAGGGAGCCGTCCGGATCTGTCAGCAAGCCCGGCATCAGCGTGTGGAACGGGCGCCGGCCGGGCTCGACCCGACCGTGCACGGCGAAGCAGGCGGCCCGGTTATTCAGGTAGATGCCGGTCCCGGGGACGAGCACCCCGGAGCCGAAGCTCTGATACAGGCTCTGGATGAAGGAGACCGCCATCCGCTCCTCGTCGACCGCGCACAGATAGACCGTGCCGCCGCCGAGCTCGCCGGCGGGCGCCGCAGTCGCCGCGGCGCGGGCCCGGACGTACTCGGGTTCGAGGAGGTGGGCAACGTCGCGGCCGTCGCGAACCTCGGCGTACGCGTCCTCGAGCGCCAGGCTGACCGCCTGGACCTGATCCGGCAGCGTGTCGACGCCGAGCTGCTCGAGGATCGCCAGTGCCTCCAGGGCGGCCACGCCCTGGCTCGGCGGCGGGAGCTCGTGGACATCGAGCGAGCCGTAGCTCTTGTGCATCGGCTGCACCCACGCCGGCGCGTACGCGGCGAGGTCGGACTCGCTCAGCCAGCTCGCGCCGGCGATCTTGGCTGCGATCGGTCCTTCGTAGATCGCCGTTGGTCCACTCTGGGCGATGGCTCTGAGCGTCGTGGCCTGGTCGGGGTCGGTGCGCAGCTCGCCCGCGACGGGAGCGCGAGCCTGCGCTTCCGACCAGTAGCGGGCCGTGTGGCGCCCGATCGCGAAGCCCCGCTCGGCGACGTCGATGGCCGGCTGCAGGCACGTGTCCAGCCCGAGACGGC
>DATGJM010000022.1:0-6750 GCA_035295205.1 Solirubrobacteraceae bacterium
TGTTCGTCACCTATCCCAAGCGCCAGGTCGGCAACAAGGTCTATGGCGGCGATTCCTCGCACCTGCCGCTCAAGCTCAACGTGTCGGGCGTGATCCCGCCGATCTTCGCCAGCTCCATCCTGCTGATCCCGGCGACCATCGCGGGGTTCTCCGCCGGCGGGCCGGGCTGGCTGCAATGGATCTCCACCGAGCTGTCGCACGGGTCGCCGGTCTACATGCTGATCTACGCGGCGATGATCATCTTCTTCTCGTATTTCTACACCGCCGTCGTGTTCAATCCGCAGGAGACAGCGGACAACCTGAAGAAGTACGGCGGGTTCATCCCAGGGGTGCGACCAGGCAGGCCCACGGCCGAGTTCCTCGACCGCATCCTCGCCCGCCTGACGTTCCCGGGCGCCCTCTTCCTGGCCGCGATCGCTGCGCTGCCGACGATCCTCATCAGCCAGACGAACGCCAACTTCTTCTTCGGCGGCACCTCGATCCTGATCGTGATCGGCGTCGCGCTGGACACGATGAAGCAGCTCGAGGCCCAGCTGATGATGCGCAACTACGAGGGCTTCCTCAAGTAGCCCGGCCGGAAGCCGGGCTGTGGAGACTGCCGGGCAAGCGGAGCGGTCACCGGACTCCGGAAGCGGAGCGCAGCCCGGCCATTCAAGCCGGACGGGCCCTCCAAGCGGCCGAGGGTGCAGCCGGTCCAGGGCGGGCCGGTCCAGGGGCGAGCTGGTCAGCACCCGGACTGCCTACCTCAAAATCCCAGGGGGTCTACCTGGTGCGAATCTTCGCCAGCCATAGTTAGCTTCCCGGAGTAGTTCAGAGGGTGCGCTTGGGGGCGCGAACCTTTGAGGGGGTATCACCGGGCGCCGCGGGGGCGCGGCGCCCGGGGGGGCACAGACATTGGCCGGCATGGACGCCGGCCTTCAGTCTTCTTGGGGGGCCTCCTACCGGCTATCACCCGGGCGCACAGGCCGGTACAGTGACCGCTCGTGTCCCTGGCCCCGGCTCCTTCGTCGCACACCGCCCGGCAGCTGAACCTGATCCTGTTCGGCCCACCCGGTGCAGGCAAGGGAACGCAGGCTGCGCGCCTGCGCGTCGACTTCCAGCTGCCCTACATCGCCACCGGCGACATGCTCCGGGCGAACAAGGACCAGGGCACCGAGCTGGGGCTGAAGGCCAAGGAGTACATGGAAGCGGGTGAGCTCGTCCCCGATGAGCTGATCCTCGCGATGGCCGCCGAGCGCCTGCAGCACGAGGACGCCCAGGACGGCTTCATCCTCGACGGGTTCCCGCGCACCTACGAGCAGGCCAAGGCCCTGGATGAACAGCTCTCGCAGCTGCGCCGCCGGGTCACCGCCGCGCTGCTCATCGACGTGCCCGACGAGGAGGTCGTGCGGCGGCTGTCGGGCCGCCGCGTCTGCGTGAAGGCCGGCCACAACTACCACGTCGAGTTCGACCCGCCGAAGCACGACGGCGTTTGCGACCAGGACGGCTCGCGCCTGGTCCAGCGCGACGACGACAAGCCCGACGTGATCGAGCGGCGACTGCAGGTCTACCACGACCAGACCGAGCCGCTGATCGACTACTACGACGCCCAGGGCCTGATGCGCCGCATCGACGGGACACGCGATCAGTCCGAGGTCCACGACCACATCCGCGCCGTGATCGCGACCCTGCGCCTGGAGGACGACGTGTGAGTGTGAATCACTTCGTGATTCACACTGGGAGGGATTGCGGACCGGTGCTGTCGTGATCATCAAGAAGAGCCCCGAGGAGGTCGACCGCATGGCCGCGGCCGGGGCGATCCTGGTCAAGACCATGAACCTGCTGGCGGG
Source organism: Solirubrobacteraceae bacterium (assembly GCA_035295205.1). Lineage (GTDB taxonomy): Bacteria > Actinomycetota > Thermoleophilia > Solirubrobacterales > Solirubrobacteraceae > Palsa-465. The sequence goes on from DATGJM010000022.1 coordinate 1,830, forward strand.
CAAGGTCCGCCAGGGCGTCAGCACGCAGGAGCTCGACCAGGCCGCCGAGCGCTTCATCCGCTCGCAGGGCGCAACTCCGGCGTTCAAGGGCTATCGCGGCTTCCCGGGCTCGATCTGCACCTCGCCGAACTCGATGATCGTGCACGGAATCCCCGGCCCCTATCGCCTGGCCCGCGGGGACATCATCTCGATCGACATCGGGGTGGTCTACGAGGGCTGGGTCGCCGACGCGGCGCGCACCTTCCCGGTTGGGCCGATCTCGCCGATCGCCACCAAGCTGCTGAAGGTCACGGAGGAGTCGCTGCACCTGGGCGCCACCCAATGCCGGCTCGGCAACCGCCTGGGCGACGTCTCGCACGCGATCCAGTCGCACGTCGAGGCGGCGGGGCTCTCGATCGTCCGCACGCTGGTTGGCCACGGCATCGGCAGGGACATGCACGAGGAGCCCCAGATCCCGAACTACGGCCAGCCCGGAACCGGGGTGCCGCTCGAGGAGGGCATGGTGCTGGCCGTCGAGCCGATGGTGACCGCCGGGCGCCACGCCGTCCGGGTGGGGGAGGATCATTGGTCGATCTATTCCCAGGACGGCTCGCTGGCCGCCCATTTCGAGTTCACGATCGCCGTCACCGCCGACGGCCCCAGGATCCTCACGCCCTGGCACGAAGCCGGCGGCGGGCGTGCGGCTGCCGCCTGACCGGGCTCCAGCCACCTTGCTAACATCCACCGGTGCGTCCGTAGCGCAAGCTTTTGCGCTGCGCGCTCCGCAGCGCGGTAGCGGCGACCGAACCGGTCGCCAGAGCCGGGCCGCAGGACACTGGAAATACTCACGACGAGAGCGATGAGCAGCGTGAAAGTACGACCCTCGGTCAAGCCGATGTGCGAGAAGTGCAAGATCATCCGCCGTCACGGGCGGGTCCTCGTGATCTGCTCGAATCCGCGTCACAAGCAGAGGCAGGGCTAGTGGTCTCTCGCGTAAATACGCTCGCATTCGAGGCACGCCTGGCGGCGCCGGGCTGTAGTCCTCGGCGAGTTCGCCCTGCGGGCGAACTCCCTAACGGAGTCTGCTCTGCAGACTCCCGGCGTCCTTGCCCGGCATTCACCAGTCGCGCCTCTCGGTGCGACCGCACTCACGCGAGGAATCACTGATGGCTCGTATCTCAGGCGTCAACATCCCCCTGAACAAGCGGGTCGAGATCGGTCTCACCTACATCTACGGGATCGGCCGCCCGACGTCGAACAAGCTGCTCGCCGAACTCGGCATCGAGCCCGACCGTAAGGTGCGCGACCTCACCGAGGACGAGGTCATCAAGCTCCGCGAGCTGATCGACGGCTCGCTGATGGTCGAGGGCGACCTGCGCCGCGAGCGCTCGCAGAACATCAAGCGCCTGCAGGAGATCGGCTGCTACCGCGGGCTGCGCCACCGCCGCGGGCTCCCCGTGCGCGGACAGAACACCAAGACCAACGCGCGCACGCGCAAGGGCCCCAAGCGCATGCAGGTGGCCGGCAAGAAGAAGGCAGGTAAGAAGTGAGTCCGGCCCCCCGTAGGCCTCAGCGTGGCCGCCGCCGCGTTCGCAAGAACATCCCGATCGGCCAGGCCCACATCAAGACTTCGTTCAACAACACGATCGTGTCGCTCACCGACCGCGAGGGCAACGTGATCGCCTGGGAGTCCGCCGGCGGCGCCGGCTTCAAGGGCTCGCGCAAGTCCACGCCCTTCGCCGCGCAGGTCACCGCCGACGCGGCGGCGCGCAAGGGCATCGAGCACGGCCTCCAGAAGGTCGAGGTCTTCGTCAAGGGCCCGGGCTCGGGCCGCGAGACGGCGATCCGCTCGCTCCAGGCGGCCGGTCTCGAGGTGACCGGCGTCAAGGACGTCACGCCCCAGGCTCACAACGGCTGCCGGCCTCGCAAGCGGCGCCGCGTATAGGAAGGCCAAGAGTTCATGGCACGAGACACTTCTCCGCAGTGCAAGCAGTGCCGCCGGGAGGGGCAGAAGCTCTTCCTGAAGGGCGAGCGCTGCCTCACTGACAAGTGCGGCGTCGAGCGCCGCTCCTACCCGCCGGGTGAGCACGGCCGCGGCCGTCAGAAGCAGAGCGAGTACCGCGTGCAGTTGCGCGAGAAGCAGAAGGCCCGCCGCTATTACGGCGTGCTCGAGAAGCAGTTCCGGATCTACTACGAGAAGGCCTCGAGCCAGCCCGGCATCACGGGCGAGAACCTGCTCCGAATGCTCGAGTGCCGCTTCGACAACGTACTCGTGCGGCTCGGCTTCGCGGCTTCGCGCCGCCAGGCACGCCAGCTCATCCTGCACGGTCACTGGACGGTCAACGGCCGACGCGTGAACATCCCCAGCTACCAGCTGCGCGACAACGATGTGATCGCGATCCATCCCCGGTCGAGCGCGACCCAGGTGATCCGTGACGCCACCGAGCTGACTGGCCAGGTGCCGGCGTGGTTGCAGGCCGATCACGAAGGTCTCACGGCGAAGGTGCTGCGCAAGCCGGAGCGGCGCGAGATCGCAGCGCCGGTGCAGGAACAGCTCATCGTCGAGCTTTACTCGAAGTAACCGCCAGCTTTCAGTCGCATGGGACCCTCCGGTGCCGCGCGACGCCCACAGCCGCCCGGGCGGCGGCAGTAACCCACGACGTTAGGACCCTGATGCTCGACTTCCAAGTCCCCCGAATCTCCAGCGAGAGTGTCGACGACAACCGTGGCTCGTTCACGATCGAGCCGCTCGATCGGGGGTTCGGTTACACCTTCGGTAACTCGCTTCGCCGCGTGCTGCTCTCCTCGCTCGCCGGAGCGGCGGTGACCAGCGTGCGCATCGAGGGCGTGGCTCACGAGTTCTCGACCATCCGGGGCGTCAAGGAGGACGTGACCGACATCGTCCTGAACCTGAAGGGCATCGTGTGCCGCATGCACTCCGATGCCACCGAGGTAGAGGCTCCGCTGGTCGTGACCGGTCCGGGCGAGATCACCGCCAAGGACATCGACCTGCCCTCGGGCGTTGAGATCCTGAACCCCGACGCCCACATCGCCACGCTCGAGAACAAGACCAAGCTCGAGGTCTATCTGACCATCGGCCGCGGCCGCGGCTACCGCCCGGCCGAGGACAACAAGTCCCCCGACCAGCCGATCGGAGTGATCCCGATCGACTCGATCTTCTCGCCCGTGCGGCGGGTCGCCTATAACGTCGAGCAGGCGCGCGTCGGGCAGCGGACCGACTTCGACAAGCTGACGCTCGACATCGAGACCGACGGCTCGATCGATCCGCACGCGGCGTTGCGCGAGGCCGCGGAGATCCTGATCTCCCAGCTGGCGATCTTCACCGATCCCGAGCGTGTGATCGAGCTGCGCGACTCCGGTGCCCCGGTCCTCGAGCCGGGACTGGCCGGCGCCGGCGTCGGCGGAGGCATGCCCTCGCGCCAGCCGAACGCGATGGACGACATCCTGATCGAGGAGCTCGAGCTCGGCGTGCGCTCATACAACTGCCTGAAGCGCGCGGGCATCCAGACCGTCGGCGATCTCGTGTCGAAGAGCGAGGGCGAGCTGAACGCGATCCCGAACTTCGGCAAGAAGTCGATCGACGAGGTCATCGAGACGCTCCACGCGCGGGGGTTGTCCCTGCGAGGGGAGTAAGGTCCCCGGTCTGTAGCGATGCGCCACCAACGCAACCGATACCAGCTGAGCCGCGACGCGGCTCACCGCAAGTCGCTGTTGATGAACCTCTCGAAGGAGGTCATCCAGCACGAGCGGATCCAGACCACGGAGGCCAAGGCCAAGGCGGTCAAGCCCGAGCTCGAGAAGCTGATCACGCTCGCCAAGCGCGGCGACCTTCACGCTCGCCGGCAGGCGCTGTCGGCGCTCGGGCAGGACAAGTTCACCGTCTACAAGCTCTTCGAGGAGGTCGCGCCGCGCTATGCGGCGCGCTCGGGCGGCTACACGCGGATCCTGAAGCTGGGGCCGCGCCGCTCGGACTCGAGTGAGATGGTGCTGCTCGAGCTGGTCTGAGCGCGGTTCGGGCCTTGTCCGAGCCCGGTCAGAGCTCCCGCCTCACGATTGAGTACGACGGGTCAGGCTTCTGCGGCTGGGCCCGCCAGCCGGGCGTCCGGACGGTGCAGGAGGAGCTGGAGCGGGCGCTGGCGGTCGTTCTGCGGCGTACGGAGCGCGTGGCCCTCACGGTCGCCGGCCGGACTGACACCGGCGTTCACGCCTGGGGGCAGGTTGCCTCCTACGAGGGGCCTCCCGCATCGGTGCGCTCGCTGAACGCGCTGCTGCCGGACGATGTCGCCGTGCTGTCGTGCGTGGAGGCGCCGCCGGGCTTCGATGCCCGCCGCTGGGCGACCTCGCGGGCCTACTGCTACCGGGTGCTGGCCCGGCCGGGCAGGGCGGCTCTCGAGCATGGGCGGGTTCTGCACTGGCCGGGAAAGCTTGATGTGGATGCGCTGAACGCGTGCGCGACCGCCCTGGTGGGCACCCACGACTTCACCGCGTTCACACCCGCCGAGACCTACCACGTCCGCTTCGAGCGCGACGTGTTCGGGGCGCACTGGCGCCCGGACGGCTCGTGCCTGGAGTTCTGGATCGAGGGCGACACGTTCATGCGCCAGATGATCCGGGTGCTCGTCGGCACGATGCTCCAGGTGGGATCCGGCCGGCGCTCGGTCGAGGACTTCGTCGCGCTGCTGTCCGGCGCCCCCCGCACTGCCGCCGGGCCGACAGCGCCGCCCAGCGGTCTGTACCTCGCCGGGGTGGGATATGGCGGCGAGCGGGTGCTGGCCTGACTCCGGTGCCGGCCCGACCCCGGTGCCGGCCCGACCCCGGTGCCGGCCCGACCCCGGTGCCGGCCGACCCCCGGTGCCGGCCCGACTCCGGTGCGGGCCCGACGCCGGTGCCGGCCCGACGCCGGTGCCGGCCCGATCTGGCC
>DATGJM010000023.1:0-2805 GCA_035295205.1 Solirubrobacteraceae bacterium
ATATCCAGTATCTCGCGCTCGAACAAGCCCAACGTGTTGGGGTTCGTCAGCATCAGCGCGGCCGTCTTGGGCCCGAGCTTCGACTCCAGGTCGCCCAGGCTGATCCTGCCGTCGGGGCCGGAGCGGACCTCGACCACGTGAAAGCCGCTCAGGGCGGCGCTCGCCGGGTTGGTGCCGTGGGCCGAGTCGGGGACCAGGACCTCGGTTCGGTTCTCCTTGCGCGAGTCGTGGTAGGCCGCGATCATGCGCAGCGCCGTCCACTCGCCGTGGGCGCCGGCGGCGGGCTGCAAGGTCACCCGCTCCACCCCGACGACCGCGCACAGCGCCTGCTCGAGCCGCCACATGAGCTCCAGCGCGCCCTGGACGGAGTCCTCCTCCTGGTAGGGATGAAGTCCGGCGAAGCCGGGCAGGGCGGCGGCCACCTCGTTGGCGACCGGGTTGTACTTCATCGTGCAGCTGCCCAGCGGGTAGAAGTTCTCGCTGATCGAGTAGTTGAGCGAGGCGAGCCGGCTGTAGTGCCGCATGATCTCCGGCTCGCTCAGCCGCGGCAGCGCCGGGGGCCGGGACCGCAGCGCCGCCGCCGGCAGCACGTCGGCGGGAGCGGGACCCGTTTGGCCCGCGGAAGGGAGCCGCGGAGGCATCGCGGGCCGGCTGAGCTCGAAGCTGAGGGGCTCGGTCACGACCCGACTGCCGCCAGGAGCTCGTCGAGCGCCCTCTCGTCGTTGACCTCGGTGCACGTGAAGGTGAGCACGCCTTTCAGCTCGCGGAACCAACGGCTCACGTCCAGGCCGCCCAGGATCCCCTTTCGGGCGAGCTTCCTGGCCAGCGAGGGACCTTTCGGCGCCCGGACCGGGAACTCGTTGAGGAACTGCCGCTCGGGGAACGCCATCTCCCAGCCCGGCAGGGCCGCCAGGCGCTCCGCCAGCATGTGGGCACGGCGAAAACCGGTTTCTGCCACCTGGCGGAGTCCCTCGGGTCCCATGTACGTCAGGTAGACGCTCGCCGCAAGCGCGCACAGCGAATGGTTCGTGCAGATGTTGGAGGTCGCCTTCTCGCGCCGGATGTGCTGCTCGCGGGCGGCCAGCGCGAGGACGAAGCCGCGGCGGCCCTCGGCGTCGTGAGATGCGCCGACGAGCCTGCCCGGCAGCCGGCGCACGAGCTCGCGGGTGCACGCGATGAACCCGACGTGCGGTCCCCCGTAGCTGGGCGAGAGACCCAGCTGCTGGCCCTCGCCGACGGCGATGTCGGCGCCGTATTCGCCCGGCGGGGCGAGCAGGGCGAGGCTGATGGGGTCGACGCAGGCGATGGCGAGCGCGCCCTCGGCATGCGCCGCGTCGGTGAGCGAGCGTGCGTCGACGAGCAGGCCCAGGAAGTCCGGCTGCTGGAAGATCACCGCCGCCGTCTTCTTGGTCGGCTCTCCCCCCTTGCGCACTTTGATTCCCCTGCCCGCGCCGAAGGCGCGCAGCACCTGCATGTACTCGGGGTGCAGGTAGCCGGACACGATCACCTCGTCGCGGCCGGTGTGGACGAACGCCATCATCGCGGCCTCCGCGACGGCGGTCGCGCCGTCGTACAGGGACGCGTTCGAGACGTCGAGCGCGGTGAGCTCGGCGATCAACGTCTGCCACTCGAAGATCGCCTGGAGCGTGCCCTGGCTCGCCTCGGCCTGGTAAGGCGTGTAGGCGGTGTAGAACTCGGGCTTCGAGGTCACTGCCGCCACGGCCGCCGGGATGAAGCGGCGGTACACACCGCCACCTCGAAACGTCAGGCGGTCGGCAAAGACCCGGTTGCGCGCGGCCATGGCAGTGATCTCCGCCATCGTCTCGACCTCGGAGAGGCCGTCGGGCAGGTCGAGCGCGTCGATCCGAAGCGAGCGAGGGATGTCGACGAGCAGGTCGTCCATCGTCCTCGCGCCGATGCGCTCGAGCATGGCGGTGCGGTCCTCCGGCGAGTGCACGAGGTAGGGCACGCTAGTGACCCGCGGAGCTCTCGATCACGCTCTTGTAGGCGCTCTCGTCGAGGAGGTCGGAGGGCAGCTCGCCGCTCAGCTCGAGCTTCATGATCCAGCCCTCGCCGTACGGGTCGGAGTTGACGAGCTCGGGTTTGCCGGCGAGCTTCTGGTTGACCTCCGTGATCCGGCCCGCCACCGGCGCGTACAGGTCGCTTGCCGCCTTGACCGACTCGATCACGCCGAACGTCTCGCGCAGGTCGAGCTTTCGCCCGATGTTCGGCAGCTCGAGGAAGACGACGTCGCCGAGCTGGGACTGCGCAAAGTCGGTGATTCCCACCGTGGCGGTCTTGCCGTCGACCGTGACCCATTCGTGCGTCTTGGTGTAGCGACGGTCAGCCATCCCTCTCCTCCTTTGTGGGTGAATGCGGCGTCTAGGACTTGGTCGGCGAGACCGCCGAGCGCGCCGACCCCCGGTAGAAGGGAAGCTTGACGACCTCCGCGGCCGCCTGCCTTCCGCGCACCTCCACCGAGACGCTGTCTCCGACTCGACATGATGCGGCTTCCACCATCGCCAGCGCGACCGGGTAGCCCAGGAAGAACGAGTGAGTGCCGCTCGTGACGTGCCCGACCGCCCTCTGAGCCGTGGTGACCGCCGCGCCGTGGCGGGCGATGCTCCCAGGCTCGGTCTTGAGGCCGATGAGAGAGCGCCGGGCGCCGTGCTCCTTGACGCGGGCCAGCTCGTCCCGCCCTATGAACTCGCCCTTGGCGAGCTTCACCGTCCAGCCGAGCCCGGCTTCGTACGGGTTGACGGTCTCGTCCATGTCGTTGCCGTACAGGCGCAGCGCGGCCTCCAG
>DATGJM010000024.1:0-4378 GCA_035295205.1 Solirubrobacteraceae bacterium
TTTCCCAGTCGCCCGACCACAGGTGCTTGGGTCCGGACATTTCCCGCGACGCTAGACAGGGTTAATCAGAGGTTTCGAAGAGGCTTCGCAGCTCGATTATGGCCGCGCGCGAGGGTGCGTACGCTTCCAGTGTGGATCGTGGCGGTGAGGATCGCTCACTCGACCGGTTGGTCGGCGACGCCGCGGGACGAATCACCCGGTTCGAGCCCGCCGAGGCCTTCTCGGCCGATGGGTTGATCATCGACATCCGCTCGCAGGAGAGTCGTGAGCTCCATGGCGTCATCCCCGGCAGCCTGCACATCCCGCGGACGGTCCTCGAGTGGCGGATCGCCCTCGACAGCCCATGGCGAAACCCCCACATCGGCGGCCTCGACCAGCGGCTGATCCTCATCTGCGACCACGGCGACGCGTCGATCCTCGCCGCCGGCAACCTCGTCCAGCTCGGCTTCCACAGGGCCGGCGACGTGATCGGGGGGTTCGAGGCCTGGAAGCAGCAGAACCTCCCGACCGGGCCTTACCGGGATCGATCCGCGCGGGCCGGGGTTCTGCCCGGGATGGGTTCTCCGGAGCCCGGCTATGCCTAGGCGCCCGCAGTCCTAACGCAGCACGATTTCGCGTTCGCCCGCGCTGATCCCGGCTGCTGACATCGATGGGGGACCTTCGATTACCCGCACCGGAAGGTCATGGTCGCCGAGCCAGGCGCGTAGTGCCTGCTCGTCGCCGGAGATCTCGATCCACGCGATCCCGTCAGCCCTGACGCCGTGCTCGACCACCGCCGCCCCGGGATGAAGCTCTGGTGGGCCGTCCCATTGGAGGAAGAACGGCAGCGCGCCGGTCGACAGTGCCGGCGCTGCGCCTGCGAGCTGCCAGCTCAGGGTGGACCCGTCGGGACGAGTGCGCGATCCGCGCGTCACATCGAGGCTCAGGCGGGTCGCGATCCCGTGGATGTCGTCGGTCGCCACCGCCCACCCGAGCAGCCGATGACCGCCTGCGAGGGCCTGTGTCACGGCGCGGCCGAACTCAGATGCGGCTGCCTCCTGACGATCGACGATCGTCACAAGCTCTACGTACTCGTGCCCGAACGGCACGATCCGATTCGCGGTGCCCCAGCCCGGATGTCGGCCGCCGGGGACCGATCCCAGCCCGAACTCGGCGCGGAACCGGGCACCGGCGGCGTCGAGGTCGTCGACCGCGTAGATCACGTGATCCACCCACAGGTCACTCATCGCGCTCCTGTGCCGCCCGGTCTCGGGTCACTGTCCGAGCTCGCGCGAGCGCGAGGCGGCCGCGTTCACGGCCTCGAGAAACGCCGCTCGCACGCCCCGGCGCTCGAGCTCTCGCAGCCCCGCGGCGGTGGTCCCGCCGGGTGAGGTGACCGCTGCCCGCAGCGCAGAGGGACCGCTGCTGCCCTCGGCCAGCAGGCGCGAGGATCCGAGCAGCGTCTGGAAGGTGAGCGTCTCCGCGACATCCCGGGGCAGCCCGACCAGGACGCCGGCCTCGACCATCGCCTCGGCCACGAGGAACACATATGCCGGACCCGATCCCGAAAGGCCGGTCACGGCGTCGAGCGCCTTTTCCGGTACCCGCACGACCACCCCGACGGCGCCCAGCACCGCCTCGGCCCACGCCAGGTCGTGCTCGCCGGCCGCCGATCCGGGGCTGATCGCAGCGGCGCCCGCACCGATCAGGGCCGGCGTGTTCGGCATCGCGCGGACCACCGCCAGCTGTCGGCCGGCGGCCGCCTCGATCGCCTGCGTCGTCACGCCCGCTGCCACCGAGAGCACACGGCGGGCACCCGCATCGGCAACCGCGCGCGCGGCTGCGGGAACGTCGCCCGGCTTGACCGCCAGCACGGCGCTGGGTGCGCGAACGACCTCCTCGACCACTGCCACCCCGGGATACGCCGCGGCGAGCTCCTCGCGCCGCGTCTGCGATACCTCGGAGACGACTAGCTCGCCGGTCTCTCGTCCGGCCGCGAGCAGACCGCCAAGCAGCGCTTCGCCCATGCGCCCGCCACCGACAATCAAGATCGTGGAGTCGTTCATCGCCACAAGCCTACGTACCGCCAGGGCGGGCTGCATCGGCGCCGCCACCTACCACCAATCCAGGAGGAAGGCATGAAACTCACCCGCAACTCACTCGACAGCAACGTCGGACCCGCCGACTGGTTCTCCGGCACCGTCTACATAGACACGATCGCAGTTCCCGAAGCCACCGCGCGCGTCGCCGCCGCGCTCGTCCACTTCACCCCCGGCGCCCACACCGCCTGGCACACCCACCCGCACGGCCAGACCATCTACGTCACCGAGGGCATCGGGCGCTGCCAGCGCGAAGGAGGCCCGGTCGAGGAGATCCGCCCCGGAGACCGCGTGTACTTCGAGCCTGGCGAGAACCACTGGCACGGCGCCGCGCCCACCCGGCTCATGACCCACATCGCCATCCAGGAAGCCGACGAGGGCGGCAGCGCCGTCACGTGGGGCCGGCACGTCACCGACGAGCAATACGAGGGGGCGCCCGCATCCTAGCCTCCGCCGGGTTGCGGCCTTCAGAGCGAGCCGAGTCGCGAGGGCGGCCAGTAGGTGAAGAACGCCTGGCCGATGATCCACTGCTGGTGGATCGGACCCCAGAATCGGCTGTCGTCCGAGTCGCTCCGGTTGTCGCCCATCATGAAGTACTCGCCGGCGGGCACCGTGATCGTCTCGGGAAAGGTGCACGCCGAGGCCGACCCGCCGTCACAGGGCTGGGCGTACGGGGCCCTCTCCTCGACGCCGTCACGCCAGACATGGCCGGCGATGATTCGCAGGCGATCGCCGGGCACGCCGACGACGCGCTTGACGAAAGTCGTCGCGGTGTCCTCGGGAAGCGCCGTGTCACAGGGTTGGGCCTGTTCGAGTCCCTGGGACGGGTTCGCGCACCTCTCCTGGTCGGCGCCCATCGGCGGGTGGAAGACGACGATGTCGCCAACGCTGGGATGGGTGGCGAGCCGGTTCACGAGGATTCGCTGATGGTTCTCGAGCGTCGGCCACATCGACAGGCTGGGAACGCGGTAGGGCTTGACCAGGAAGGCCTCGATCCCGAGCGCGAGCGCTACCGCCAGGGCGACTGTCACCAGGATCTCGAGGGCGCTCCGCGCGAGGCGGGCGGGCCCTCCTGTCCGTGCGGTGTCTGTGGCGTCGGTCGGGGGCATATGAGTCGGGAATCGAGTTATATCGAAGATCGATATAGTGTGCGCATGCGGTTGCCTGAGCGGAGCGTCCTGGTCCTGACCAGCCTCGCCGGCGGCGACAGGCACGGGTACGCGCTCATCAAGGACATCGAGGCGTTCTCCGGTGTTGTCCTTTCGCCGGGCACGCTCTATGCGGCTCTCGCTCGGCTGGAGGAGGACGGGTTCGTGGAGCGCCTCGACGCGGACGACCGTCGACATCCGTACCGGCTCACGCCGGCCGGGCGGACTGCGCTCGCCGAGCGGCTGGCCGAGTCGGCGCGGATCGCCAGCCTCGGCCTGCGGCGGATCGCCCTCGCGGAGTAGCCATGGACCGAGTGCTCGCATGGCTGCTTCGGCTGTATCCGCGTCAGATGCGCCGGCGCTACGGGCACGAGATCGCGACCCTGACCCTCGATCTGATCCGCCTCGAGGGGCGCTCGCCGGTCCGCCTGTCAGTCTCCCTCGCCCTAGACGGCCTCGGCTGTCGGATTGCCTGGTTGGCCAGGACCCGCGTCGCGACCGCAACCGCCGTGACGACAACGGTCGCGTGCGTCGCGCTGGTCAACATGGGAGGTGCCAGCGCAAAGCAGGCTGGTCCGGGGCATCGCCCGGCAACGGCTCACGTGCGCTCGGTGCGCCACGCGCCGGCCGCGGGGCGAGCCGCCCACTCGCGCAACAGGAAAACCCTCCGATTGGAGGGCTTTCGTGAAAGCGGCTGAAGGGACTCGAACCCTCGACCTTCTGCATGGCAAGCAGACGCTCTAGCCAACTGAGCTACAGCCGCGAGGAGGTCGAGTATAGGTCCTCCTCGCACACTGGGTAGGGTCCAGCGCGAGATGGGAGTCATCGACGATCTGCTCGAACATAACCGCGCGTTCTCGGCCGGTCACGAGCATCGACATCTCGACGTGCGCCCGCGGCGGCAGCTGGCGGTGGTGGCCTGCATGGACTCACGGCTGGACGTGTTCGCGGCGCTGGGCCTGGAGATCGGCGACGCTCACGTCCTGCGGAACGCGGGCGGGGTCATCACCGACGACGTGATCCGCTCGCTCGCGATCTCACAGCGCAAGCTCGGCACGCGCGAGGTGATGCTGGTGCACCACACGGACTGCGGGATGATGGGCATCACCGACGACGGCTTCCGCGCCGAGCTTCAGCGCGAGGCGGGGATGG
>DATGJM010000025.1:0-2350 GCA_035295205.1 Solirubrobacteraceae bacterium
GACCAGCGCCGTAACCCACGAGACCTTCGCGGCGCCCGACACTGCGATCGAGCATCGGGCAGACGGATCGATCCTGCTGACCTCGCGCCACACGCTCGGCTCGTTCGAGCACTCGGTTCCGGCCGTGCTGCGCGCCCGCGCAGATGCGCACCCCGACCGCGTGCTGGCCGCTCAGCGCGACGCCGGCGACGAATGGGTGCAGTTGTCGTATGCCGACGCGCGGCGCCGGGCGGACGCCCTGGCCCAGGCGTTCCTCGACCTCGGGCTGGTTCCCGAGCGCCCGATCATGGTCCTGTCGGGCAACTCGATCGAGCACCTCCTGGTTTCGCTGGGTGCCTACACGGCGGGGGTGCCCGTGATGCCGATCAGCGTCGCCTACTCGCTGATGAGCTCAGACCACGAGCGGATCCGCGCGATCGCCTCGCTGACCGAGCCGGGGCTGGTGTTCGCCGACGACGCCGGCCCGTTCGGGGCCGCGCTCGACGCGCTCGGCCCGGATCGGGTGCTGATCGCCCGCGGTGAGCGGGCGGGCGCGCTGCGGCTCGAGGACCTGATGGCCGTCACGCCGGGGGGCGCGGTCGAGGAGGCGCTGGCGCGGGTCGGACCGGACACGACCGCCAAGCTGCTCTTCACCTCCGGCTCCACGGGCGTGCCCAAGGGGGTCATAAACACCCATCGGATGCTCTGCTCGGACCAGCTGATGCTCCAGAGGGTGTGGCCGTTCCTGACCGAAGAGCCGCCGGTGCTCGTCGACTGGCTGCCCTGGAGCCACACCTTCGGCGCCAACCACAACCTCAACCTTGCGCTTTTCAACGGCGGCACGATCTACATCGACGACGGTAAGCCCGCGCCGCCGCTCTTCCCCCGCACCCTGGCCGCGCTGCGCTCGATCTCGCCGACCGTGTACTTCAACGTCCCCGCCGGGTTCGCGCTGCTCGCGCCGGCGCTCGAGTCAGATCACGAGCTCGCCAGGCGCTTCTTCAGCCGCCTGCGGTTCATGTTCTACGCGGGCGCCGCGCTCCCCGCCGCCCTGGCCGACCGGATGCGCCAGATCGCGAGCGAGCACTCAGACCACGAGGTGCCCCTGACCTCGAGCTGGGGCACGACCGAGACCGCGCCCGCGGCAACGAGCGCCCACTTTGCCGACAGCGTCAACGGCTGCATCGGGGTTCCGCTGGCCGGCGTGCAGATAAAGCTCGCGCCGAGCGCCGACAAGCTCGAGATCCGGGTCCGCGGGCCCAACGTGACTCCCGGCTATTACCGGGCCCCGGAGCTGACGCGCGAGGCCTTCGACGAGGAGGGCTTCTACCGCTCCGGGGACGCGGTCAAGCTGGTCGACCCCGGCGACCCGAACCGCGGGATGGTGTTCGACGGGCGGATCGCCGAGGACTTCAAGCTCCAGACCGGGACCTGGGTGTGGGTCGGGCCGCTGCGCATGCGGCTGCTGAGCGAGGCCCGCGTGCTCACCGATGCCGTGCTCTGTGGGCAGGACTCCGAGTATGTGGGGGCGCTGGCGTGGGTCAATCAGGCCGAGGCCCGGAAGGTGTGTGGCTCCGACGCGGACGTGTCGCTGGATGACCCGCGCCTGCGAGACCATCTGGCCCGGGCGCTCTCGTCGCTGAATTCGGATCACGGGTCGGCGCAGCGTGTCGAGCGCCTGCTGCTCCTGGCGACGCCGCCGAGCCTCGACGCCGGTGAGATCACCGACAAGGGCTACATCAACCAGCGCGCCTGCCTGCGCTGCCGGGCTGCCGACGTCGAACGCCTCTATGCACCGGAGCCGGAGGCCGCCATCATCACCCCGGCCTGACCCGATGTGGCTGGCGTTCCGGCTCTCTGGCCGGACGTCGATGGGGGCGGGGCAACCGATCCGCCAGTCGGCCGTGATCCGCAGACGCACACGGGCGGGCTCCGCGTCCCCGAGCGGGATCCCGCCTCGCGGCGAGTCGGTCGGGCCTTCGGGCCGTCTGGGTCCGCGCCCCCATCCGCCGCCCGAGTCCGGCCCGGAATCCTCGCGCGGAGGTTTGCGGCGAGTGAGCAGCATGGGCAGCAGCACGAACGCGATCACGATCACCAGGGTGAGGTACGTGAAATCCCCCGGCTTGGTCCCGGGCTGATTCACATCGTTCGGGCTGCGTATTGACGACCGGTGGGGTCGAGCGTAGCCTCGCGATCTTCAGACAAGGACCGGAGAGGAGCCGGGCGTGTCCGCATCGAGGTGGAGCGCCGTGTGGAGGTCGCTGCGTCGGCTGCATGTGGCCGCGGCGCTGATCGCCGCCGGGGCCGGCGTGGGCAGCGCGCTGCTGGTCGGATCGGCGGCCCTCGGCGCGACCGGCGAGGTCTGTCAGCC
>DATGJM010000026.1:0-6960 GCA_035295205.1 Solirubrobacteraceae bacterium
GAAAAACGTGCAAGCCTTCTACGTCGCCCCGAACGATTTGCACCTTTCGTGCTGTCAGAGCACGGAACGTGCCAATCGTCGGTGGGGGATCGTCGGCTTGCGCTTTTTCGCGCCCGGGCGGGGGGCGGGGGGTGACCACGGCCAGCGCGCGATGGGGGGTCGAGGGCTGGTCGCCGAGCTCACGCCGTAGCGCCGGCTTGCGGGTCGCGCGCGCAGGCCGCGAAAACGTGCAAGTCCTCGACATCGCCCCGACGATTTGCACCTTTCGTGCTGTCAGAGCACGGAACGTGCCAATCGTCGGTGTGGAATCGTCCGCTTGCGCTTTTTTCGCGCCCGGGCAGGGGGCGGCGGGGGTGCGACGGGTGACCACACCCGGCGCCGGGCGGGTGACCAGGGCCGCGGCGCGGGCGGGGGTGATCAGGCTGGCGCCGGGCAGAGGTGACTAGGGCCGGCCCCGGCGTCAGGGGATGAGCACGATCTTGCCGTGGGTGTGGCGGGCGGCCAGCTCCGCGAACGCTTCGCGCACCTGGTCCAGCGGGTAGGTCCGGGCGATCGGGACCTCGAGGCTGCCGTCGGCCACGAAGCTCACGAGCTCGGCGAGATGCGCAGCGGAGGCGATCGCGTGCGTGCCCAGGGTGCTCGCGCCGACGCGGCCGGCCGCGTCCCAGTCGATGATCGTGTTGATCCGCTCGGGCCGCACGCCGAGCTCGACCGCCAGATCGACGTAGCCGCCGCCGAAGGTGTCGATGAAGGCGTCGATCGGGCCGCCGGCAGCCTCGCGGATGCGGTGCGCCTGGCCCTCCCCGTACGTCACCGGAGTGACGCCTCGAGAGCGCAGCCAGTCGTGGTTTCGCTCGCTGGCCAGGCCGATCACCGCGGCGCCGGCGCGCCGTGC
The DNA here is from genome assembly GCA_035295205.1 of Solirubrobacteraceae bacterium. GTDB lineage: Bacteria > Actinomycetota > Thermoleophilia > Solirubrobacterales > Solirubrobacteraceae > Palsa-465. The sequence goes on from DATGJM010000026.1 coordinate 896, forward strand.
GAGCTGGACTGCGAGCGAGCCGACGCCCCCGCCCGCGGCGGAGACGACAACCGTCTCGCCCGCCTGCGGCGCGACCGCGAGCACGCAGGCGTAGGCCGCCATCCCGGCCACGAACAGGGACCCAGCCACCTCCCAGCTCATCGACGCCGGCTTATGCGTGAGCTGGTCGGCCCGGGCGGCGACGAGCTCGGCGTGGCTGGCGCGCTCCTCCGTCCAGCCGAGCACCTCGTCGCCGACCGCGAAGCTGCTCACGCCCTCGCCGAGCGCGCGCACCACACCCGCGAAGTCGGTGCCCTCGCCCGAGGGGAAGGTCGCCGGCCAGCGCGCGTGCATCCGTCCGACACGGATCGAGATCTCCCCGGGGTTGATGGCAGCCGCCTTGACCGCCACCAGCACTCGTCCGGGGCCGGCGAACGGATCCTCGACGTCCCGGACCTCGAGCACGTCCACATCTCCGTACCGGTCGAATTGCACTGCCCGCATCTCACGTCCTCGCTCTCTCGACCGCCCGCATGCCGGCGCGCTCGTACAGGCGGATCGCGCCTGCATTCGTGGCGTCCACTTTCAGCTCGACAGCTGTAGCACCTCGCCGAGCGAAGGTCGTGAAGACATGCCGCAGCAGCGCCTCTCCCAGACCCCGGCGCCGCCAGGACTCGTGCACGACGAGGTCCTTGACGAACGCGCTCGTCCAGCACAGCGCCACCCCCGCGAGCGTCGCTCCGGCCTCGGCCAGGAACCACAGCCCGGCGTCGTACTCGCTGTCGCCGATCATCGCCGGCAGCCAGGTGTCGAGCTCGGCGACGCTGCCCCCGCCCTGCCGGTAGCCGTGCTCCAGCAGGGCGTGGACCGCGGCGGCGTCGTCCGCCCTGAAGGTGCGCACGGACACGCCCTCGGGCCACCGGGGCGGCAGCAGCGCATCGCCCTCGAGCGCCACTCGCATCCGCCACACCACACCTGCGCCGGACATGGTCGGAAGTCTCGCGCACCGGTCGAGCCACGGGCCAGCACCGGATACCGCCCGCGAGCCGGCTACTCGGCTTCGCGGTCGTGAGGACGACGATCGCGAGCGGCCGCGCGCGCCGCTCGCTGACCGCTTGGACTCCTAGGCCGGGGCCATCTCCCTGACCTGCGTCAGCCGGAAGGCGTTCCCCGACGGGTCACGGAAGCCGGAGTCGATTCCGTAGGGCCGCTCCTCGGGCTCCTCGGTGAACTCGACCCCGCGGCGCCGCAGCTCCTTGTAGTCGGCATACACGTCATCGGTGGTGAAGAACACGGTGCCCGCGAACCCCTTGGCCATGAGCGATCGCACCTGCTCGGCCGTGTCGGCATCCATCACCGGCGGCCCCGGGATCGGCATCAGCACGATCGAGATCTCGGGCTGGCCGGGCGGCCCGACGGTCAGCCAGCGGAAGTTGCCCATCTCGGGCATCGTGACGTCCGCTCGCACCTCCATGCCGAGCTTGCTGGTATAGAAGGCGAGCGCCGCGTCCTGGTCGTGAACCCAGAGCTGGGTCGTGGCGAGCTTCATGAGTCTGTCCTCCGGGGTTGTTTACACCTGACCCCGGCCACCCTAGCCCGGGACCGCGCGACTGTCTTCTCGAAACGTGCTGCGTTGCGGGCGACCGTAGAAGCGCACTATGCATGTCGGGACCTGAGCCCAGTCCGAGGCCGGCGGGAAGCGCTCGCGATAGCGCTGTGGCGAGACGCCGAACGTGCGGGTGAAGCTGGTCGTGAACGAGCCCACGCTCTGCAGCCCGACCGCGAAGCAGATCTCAGCGACCGAGCGGTCCGTCGCGCGCAGCAGCGAAGCAGCGCGCTCGAGGCGGCGGGTCAGCAGGTAGGCGTGCGGCGATTCGCCGAACGCGCGCCGGAACTCACGGCTGAAGTGCGCCCGCGAGAGGCCTGCGGCCCGGGCCAGATCCTCGACGCCGAGCGGCTCGGCGTAGCGTGCGTCGGCCAGGTCCTTGGCACGCAGCAGATGGCGAGCGGGCGGGGGAAACGCTATGCGGCCAGCGTATCCAGTCCGGCCGCGATCGCCTCCGCCGCCAGGGCGAAGTGCTCCGGCGTGGCGGTGAGTGGCGGCGACAGCGCGACCGCTCGTCCGAGCGGGCGGATCAGGACGCCCGCCGCGCGTGCGGCGGTGGTGACGCGGGCTACCGCGTCGGGGTGGCGCGCGAGGACCTCGTCGGAGAACTCGACCGCGGCCAGCATGCCGACGCCGCCGCGCACCTCGGCCACCGTGTCGCGGTCGCTCAGCGGCGAGAGCGTGTCGAGCAGCGTCTGCTCGAGCTCGCGGCCTCGGGACACGAGACCCTCGCGATCGAGGATCGCGATGTTGGCCAGCGCCGCCGCGCACGCCGCGGGGTGGCCGGAGTAGGTCGCGCCGTGGCGGAACACCGGCCCGCCCGGAGCACTCCAGAAGGGCTCGGCAACGCGGTCGGAGATGATCAGCCCGCCGAGCGGCAGATACCCGCTGGTGACGCCCTTGGCGAATGTGATCATGTCGGGCTTGACATCCCAGCGCTCGATCCCGAACCAGGTTCCGACCCGTCCGAAGCCGCAGATCACGGAGTCGATGACGAGCAGCGCCCCTGTGCGGTCGCACAGCACTCGGAGGCCTTCGAGGTAGCCGGGCATCGGCGGGTACACGCCGCCCGCGCCGATCACGGGCTCGGCGAACACGGCAGCCACGCGATGCGCTCCCACGCGCTCGATCTCGGCCTCCATCGCCTCGAGCGAGTCGTGCGGCGCCTGGATCGTCTCGAGCTGGGGGCCGAATCCCTCGCGGTTGGCCGGGATGCCGGCCAGCGCGGTGCCGAACCCGTGCGTGCCGTGGTAACTCGAGGTGCGGCTGACGAGCACGGTCCGGTCGGGCTCCCCGGTGACGGTGAAGTACCGCCGGGCGAGCTTGCCGGCGGTGTCGATGGCGTCTCCTCCGCCCGAGGCCAGGAACACGCGCGAGGGCATCGGGGCCAGGTCGCTCAGCGCCTGCGCAAGCTCGAGCGCGGGCTCGTTGGCGAAGTCCCCGAACACCTGGTAGGACTCGAGCTTGGCCATCTGAGCGGCGGCCGCCTCGGCGATCTCGCGGCGTCCGTGGCCCACGTTGCAGTACCAGAGGGCCGCCGTGCCGTCGAAGTAGCGGCGCCCGTCGCGGTCGTAGACCCAGACGTCCTCGCCGCGCTCGAGCACGAGCTCGGCGCCACGCACGGCGCCCATGTCGGCGAACGGGTGCCAGAGCCGGGTATCCACGGTGGCGCACTCTACAAGCGCTGGGCTATCCGCTTCGGTCAATCTTGATTGCGCAAGCACTCCAGCCTGGTTGACTTCCGGACATGCGACTCGCGTGCTGTCAGCTCGCGCCGGTCATCGCCGATCCCGACGGCAACCTCGGCCTCGCGACGCGTGCGATCGCCGACGCGGTCGATGCCGGGGCGGACGTGATCGTGCTGCCCGAACTGGTGACGAGCGGCTATGTGTTCCGCAGCGCCGAGGAGGTGGAGGCGGCCGCTCTGGATCGCGACGCGCCACTGTTCTCGACCTGGGGAGCCGAGGCGGCTCGCGGCGACGCGGTCGTGATCGCGGGGTTCGCCGAACGTGGTGAGGACGGTGCGCTGTACAACAGCGCCGTGGCGCTCGACGGCGACGGCTTGCTGGCCGTGTACCGCAAGATCCACCTCTGGGACGAGGAGCGCCGCTGGTTCGCGGAGGGGGAGGAGGCCGCGCCCGTGATCGACACCAGGCACGGTCGGATCGGGCTCTCGATCTGCTACGACCTCGAGTTCCCGGAGGTGGCCCGGGGCTTGGCCCTCGCGGGTGCGGAGCTGATCGCATCTCCGACCAACTGGCCGCACGAGGCAGCGCCGCCTGACGGCCGGCCGATCCTGCACTCGCTGGCGCTCGCCACGGCTTATCTGAACAAGGTGTTCGTTGCCGTCTGCGACCGCTGCGGTATCGAGCGGGGCATCGAGTTCGAGGGCGGGAGCGTGATCTCCGGCCCGGATGGCGCGCTTCTGGGCGGCCCGGTAGCCGGCCGCGGGGCCGAGATGCTGCTTGCCGAATGCGACCTCGAGCGGGCGCGCGACAAGCGCTGCGGGAAGGTCAACGATGCCTTCGCCGATCGCCGGCCGGAGCGCTATCGGCAGTCGCTGGTCACCCCTTTGTGACGTCCGGCACCAGTGGTAGTGTGATCAAATAGATATTCCTCGGGGAGATGGAGGGACCTGTGGCTGAGACGGGGACTACGCAGTCAGCGGCCGCGGCGAGCACGACGCCCAAGCTCTTCGTTCGCCAGTCCTCTGGGCTGGTGCGCAACGTCAGCGTCACGAACGCCCTGTTCTTCAACGTGGCCGCGTTCGTCGGCGTCGGCCTGACGCTGTATCCGATCTTCTACTCGCTGGCTGACGTCCAGGCCTGGAAGACGCCCCTGTTCTCGGCGTACGGCTGGGCGGCGATCATCACCGGGCTGTTCTGCATCCTGCTGGCGCTGATCTTCTCCTCGCTTACGTCGGTGATGCCCCGCTCGGGCGGCGACTACGTGTTCACGAGCCGCATCCTGCATCCCGCTCTGGGCTGGATGGAGTCGTGGACGCTGGTGATCGCCTCGGTGCTGATCATCGCCTTCGAGGTGCCGCTCGTCCTGCGTAACCTCCAGATCACCGCTCGGATCATCGGCATCGGCGCCGGCGGCTTCGGTGGCGCCAACTCGTGGTTCACCGATTCGACCGGGGCCATCACCGGCACGCCCGGGTTCATCGGGTCGCTGGTCGTGCTGCTGGCGATCGGCGCGATCTGCGTGCTGCCCACCCGCAGCTTCCACAGGGTCGTGACGGCGCTGGCGGGCTTCGGTGTGGCCTGCTTCGCCCTCATGTTCATCTTCGGGCTGCTGGCCACGCACAAGGGCGCGTTCGAGGCCAACCTGCCCCATTACACAGGTGGGGTGACCTCCGCCCAGATCGCCGCCTCCGGCGTCAAGGCCGGGGTGGTCGGAGGGCCCGGGCACAGCTTCCTGTCGAACATCTTCTCGACCACGGTGTTCCCGCTGTTCCTGTCGGTCCTGCTGTTCCAGTACATCGGCTTCCAGTACTCGGCCTACATCGCCGGCGAGGTGCGGGGCAACGTGCGACGGGGTGTGCTGATCGCGCTCCTGGGCGCGCTGGCCATCGGGGTGTTCGCGAATTCCGTGTACGTGGACGCGATCTCGAGCCACCTCGGCTACAGCACGAACGTGTCCTGGGGGGCCAGCTACTGGGGCTTCAACACCGCCGCTCTGCCGCTCGGCCAGCCGAACGCCATGCCCCTGCTGGCGGTGATCGCGAACAAGTCGCTGTGGCCGCTGTGGGCGCTGATCAGCTTCGGGGGCGTGGTGTTCCCGTTCCTGCTCTGCCCGGTGTACATCAACTTCATCAGCCGCATGCAGCTCGCCTGGAGCCTCGACCGCCAGGTCCCGGAGTGGTTCGGCGAGGTCAACGAGCGCCTGCGGGCACCGCTGAACGCGATCCTGGCCACGATCGGGCTGACCGCGCTGTTCCTGTTCTTCCAGAGCTACAAGTCGCTGCCCACCATCTTCGCCACCACCGGCCACAAGCTGAACCTGGCGGGTACGGCCTGGTTCTCGATCATGATGGCCCTGTTCACCTGGTCGCTGCCGGGGTTGAACGCGATGCTCGTTCGCTTCCGCCGCCCGGACCTGATCCGTAACGCACCCTTTGCCAAGGCGCTTCCCTGGCTCGGGCTGGCCTGGATCGTGTTCCCGATCTGGATCTACGTGTTCGCGGTGTTCAAGCCGATCATCGACGCGTTGAAGGGCACGAGCGCGCTCACCTATCTGGAGACCAACGGCATCCTCGACGCCGGCGTGTTCTACCTGCTGGGGCTGGTCATCTACTTCGTGATGCGCTACCGCGCGGTGCGTGCCGGCGTCGACGAGAAGATGCTGTTCACCGAGCTCCCACCCGACTAGCGGTGGCCACGCGCCTGTACATAGCCAGCGACTTCCACGCCGCCGAGAAGGCGTGGCGCAAGTTCGTCAATGCGATCCGGCTGAACGTCTATAAGGCCGACGCGGC
>DATGJM010000027.1:0-16707 GCA_035295205.1 Solirubrobacteraceae bacterium
GCCCGCCGCCGGAACCACGTTGAAGGCATCGCCCGAGCGGACCACGGTGGGCACGACGCTCAGCCGGTCAGGGCCCGAGGGCTCGTGACAGTCGGACACGCGAATCGCCGTATGCGCGAGGGCCAACAGGGCGTTGCGGCCCTGGTCCGGCGCGCTGCCCGAGTGGGAGGCTCGCCCCGTCGCGCGCACGCGCAGGGTGCCGGCGGCCTTGCGCCGCACGATCACCCCCTCCTCGCCGGATTCGGTCAGCTGTCCAGCCTCGAAGCACAGGCAGGCGTCGTAGCCCGCGAAGCGCTCGACGTGCGTGAACGGCTGCACCCGCCACTCCTCGTCTGTGACCAGCAGGAGGCTGAGCTCGGCGAACCGCTCGGGGCGCGCGCTCAGGGCCCGGGCCAGCCCGAGCGAGAGCACGACTCCGCCCTTCATGTCCACCGTCCCCGGTCCGTACAGGCGGTCGCCTTCGCGTCGCAGCGGTCGGTGGGAGTGGTGGTCGATGACCGTGTCGAGATGGCCTACGAGCAGCAGCTTGCGCTCTCCGCGGCCGGGCACCCGGGCGATCAGGTCGTCCGCGCCGTCCGAGGTCGAGCAGGGCACGCGCTCGATCGCGGCCTGTGGCGGCAGCAGGGCGGCGCACACCGCAATCGCCTCCTCGGCCCCGGCGAGGTCGCCCGACGGCGAGGACACGGCCACGAGCGCCTCGAGCTCGCGTTCTGCGTGGGCGGCGATCTCGGCGGCGTCGGCGGCCAGCGTGTCGTCCATACGCACGCAGCCTACCTACCGCTAATCGGACGCTCGCGTCGTGGCTCCCAGCTCGCCGGCCCGGTAGAGCTCCTGCAGCGCCGCGAACGCCGCGGGCTCGAAGCGCACTCCGACGAGCTCCTCGCAGCGCGCCAGCGCCTCCTCGGGAAGGCCCGGGGCGACCGCGGTCAAGGTGTCCCAGGCGTCAGCCAGGGCGATCAGGCCACCGCCGGCGGCCCGGCCGGCCTCCCCGGCCTGCGCGGCCCGCGGCGGGTCGTACTGCTCGCGGATCCACCGTGCCTGCTCGAAGTCGAGCACGTCCTCGACCATGCGTGCGCTCAGCTGGGCACCGGCCCGCAGCTGCTCGAGCTCTGACCGCGCGGTCGCCAGCGGGCGCGGCGGGCGCGCGGCCGATGCGATCTGGCCGATGTCGTGCAGGCGTGCGGCCTCGGAGAGCAGACGGGCTCGCTGGCGCGGCCACCCGGCGCGGGTGGCCAGCCGGCCGGCCAGCCAGGCCACGCGATCTGAATGCTCGCGGGTGTGCGGATCGCGGTTGTCGAGCGTGCGCGCCAGCGCGCGCAGGCCCTCGAGCGCCGTCGAGCGCTCGAGGCGCTCGGCGCGCTGCTGCTCCGAGAGCTCGTCGACGACCTCCGGGTCGTAGACCCAGCATTGGTTGCGCCCGTGCGCCTTACTCCAGTACAGGGCGCTGTCCGCCAGGCGGATGAGCTCCGCCGGGTCGGGAGCGGAATCGGTGTCGCAGATCCCGGCTGAGACCGTCATCCGGTAGGGGTCGGGAGGAGCCTCCCCGATCAGGCGCCGGGCGCGCTCGACGGCCACCATCGCCTGCTCGCGGGTGGTGTCGGGGAGCACCCAGGCGAACTCATCCCCGCCGACCCGGGCCAGCAGGTCCTCGGTGCGGGCGAAGCTCTTCAGCGCCGCGGCGACGCGCACGAGCATCTCGTCGCCGACGTCGTGGCCGGCGTTGTCGTTGATCTCCTTGAAGTGGTCGATGTCGATCATCGCCACCGACAGAGGCCGGGCATGCCGGGAGGCGCGAGCGAGCTCGGCCTCGAGGCGGACGTGCAGGGCGCGCTGGTTGGCGAGCCCGGTGAGCGCGTCGGTGAGCGCCTGCTGAGCGAGCTGGGTTCGCTCCTCGGCGCTTGCGATCGCCGTCGCCAGCAGGTCGCCGAACTCGATCATCGTCAGCTCGTCCTCGTCCCTGAACGCCCCGGGCACGACCGACGCGGCGGCGAGCACGCCCCAGACCTGATCGCCCACCTTCACCGGCGCAACCATCGAGGAGTTGTAACCCAGGCGAACGACGGGGCTGCGCGGCTGGTGCTGGTCGATCCGGACCGGGCGGCCGCTCTGAAGGGCGTGGCTGAGGTCGCTTCCCGGGAGCACCCGGACGGTCGTGCCAGGCTGATAGCGGCCCTCGGGCCGTTCGCCGTAGGAGCCGACGACCAGAAGCGCCTGGTCGTCCTGGAGGCGCAGGATGCCCGAGCCTCCGCAGCGCAGGAGCTCGGCCAGCTCGCTGGCCACGAGCGAGTAGATCGTCTCGGCCGCCTCCCCGTCGACGACCGCGGTGGCGACGCGCCGCATCGCGCTCTGCTCGGCCGCCAGCAGCTCCGCGCGGGAGTGCAGAGCCCAGATCCGCCGCTTGCCCGTGTTCACGGCCAGCCCGACCGCCAGGTAGGCCGGCGGAGTCGCGATCAGCTGGGCCAGGAAGGTGCCGTGCCCGGCGCGCGCGTCGTAGAACAACGGCAGGGCCTGATCGATCACGCACAACGCCAGGTAGATCGCGGCGATCGGCCGGTCGTAGAAATACGCGATCGCGACCGCGGGCAAGATCAGATACACCCAGGCCAGCGACAGCACTCCCCCCGAGCCCCACACGGCTATCCCGACCAGCGTCAGAGACGCGATGGCGATGACATGGGGCAGCCACACGGGCACGCGGGGCCAGTCGATCCCCATGAGGATCCAGAGGCCCGTCAGCGCCGTGGGCGCCGCGAGGATCAGCAGGACGTCGTAGTGGCCGGCGGGCACCCTGGGCAGGAAGCGCACGATTGCCAGCATGAGGGCGCCGAGCAGGTACATGGCACCGATGACCCGCCCGTAGAGCTGGCGCTCCTCGGGATGGATCGTCGCCTGCGCGATCAGTCCACGCATCACTGCACCTTGCCGCATCATCCCCCTGTTTTCGGGATCCTGCGCCAGTCTCCTTAGGGTCCAGACCCCAAAGAGGCAAAGAAACGAGGCGCCGCGTTCGCCCTCGCCGAGCCGCTACAGGGGCTGGCGCAGGACCGGCTTGCGGGCCGCCCCGGCCTCGTCCAGCCGGCGCACCGGAGTCGTATACGGAGCGCCCCGCGCGACCTCCGGATCCTCCTGAGCCTCGCGCAGGATCGCAGCCAGGGTCTCGGCGAACCGGTCGAGCGTCTCCTTGGTCTCAGTCTCGGTCGGCTCGACCAGCATCGCCTCGTCGACGATCAGCGGGAAGTACACCGTCGGCGGGTGCACGCCGAAGTCGAGCAGCCGCTTGGCCAGATCAAGCGTGCGGATCTTCAGCTCGCGCTTCATCGGCGTGCCGCAGAGCACGAACTCGTGCATGCAGAGCCGCTCGTACGCCGCCGGGAGGTACTGAAGGACGCCCTCGCGGCGCAGCCGCGCCATCAGGTAGTTCGCGTTGAGCACTGCGGTCTCGCTCACCTCGCGCAGACCCTCCGCCCCGAGCGAGCGGATGTAGGCATAGGAGCGCACGAACACCCCGTAGTTGCCCTGGAAGCCGCGCAGGCGACCGATCGACTTCGGCCGGTCGTAGTCGAGGTCGTAGAAGCAGGAGCCGTCGGTCTCCTCGCGGCGCACGACCTGCGGGCGCGGGAGGTAGGGCTCGATCCGGTCGGAGACCGCGATCGGCCCGGCGCCGGGGCCGCCGCCGCCGTGGGGCTGGGTGAACGTCTTGTGCAGGTTGAAATGCACGATGTCGAAGCCCATGTCGCCGGGGCGCGAGATGCCCATGATCGCGTTCAGGTTCGCTCCGTCGTAGTAGAGCGTGGCCCCGACATCGTGGACGATGCGAGCGATCTCATCGATCCCGTGGTCGAACAGTCCCAGGGTCGAGGGGTTGGTCAGCATCAGGCACGCAACCTCCTCGTCCGCCTTGGCGCGCAGATCGTCGAGGTCGACGTTGCCGTCCGCGTCGGAGCCGACCTTGACCACCTCGTAGCCGGCCATCGTGACCGTGGCCGGGTTGGTCCCGTGGGCGGTGTCGGGGGTCAGGACCTTGGTGCGCTGCTGGCCGTGGTCCTCGTGGAACGCGCGGGTCAGGAGCACTCCTGCCAGCTCTCCGTGCGATCCGGCGCTCGGCTGCAGCGACACGTGCGGCAGGCCGGCGATCTCGCCCAGCGCGTGCTGCAGGCGCCACATCAGCTCGAGCGCGCCCTGGGCCCGACGCGGATCCTGGAGGGGGTGCAGGGCGGCGTTGCCGGGCAGCGCCGCGACGCGCTCGTGCAGCTTGGGGTTGTGCTTCATCGTGCACGAGCCGAGCGGATAGAAGCCCGAGTCGAGGTCGAAGTTCCGTCGTGAGAGGCGGTTGTAGTGGCGGACGAGCTCGGGCTCTGAGATCTCGGGCAGCTTCGCCTCGTGCTCGCGCAGCAGCGCGGCCGGCACGAGCTCCGAGACCTCATGGTCGGGCACATCGAGCGCCGGAGCCACGAACGCACGGCGGCCCGGCTTCGAGCGCTCGTAGATCGTGGGCTGGTCCTCGGTATAGGCGATCATGCGTGGGTCTCCTGGAGCGCCGGGCGCTCTGCCGCCACCGCCCCGCCCAGCGCCTCGGCCAGGCGGTCGATGTCCTCGCGCGTGCGCCGCTCGGTGATCGCCACGAGCAGTGCGTCCTCGTGCTCGGGATAGTCACGGCCCAGTGGCAGGCCCGGGTTTATGCCCAGCCGGCGGCAGCGCTCCACCACACGGTCGACCGGCGCAGCCAGCGACACGGCCAGTTCGCGGAACACCGGATGCTCGTGCACCAGCTCGACCCCATCGACGGCGCGCAGGCGCTCGCGCGCGTACGCCGTGCGCTTGAGCATCAGCTCCGCCAGCTCGACGAAGCCGCGACGGCCCAGCCAGCTCAGGTAGATGACGCCGGCCAGCGCGTTCAGTGCCTGGGCGGTGCAGATGTTCGAGGTCGCCTTCTCGCGACGGATGTGCTGCTCGCGTGTCTGGAGGGTCAGCACGAACCCGCGGCGGCCGTCGAGATCGCGCGTCTCACCCGCGATGCGGCCCGGGATCCGCCGGATCAGCGCCTCTGTGGTGGCGAAGAACCCGAACGACGGGCCGCCGAAGTCCAGGCGATTGCCGAGCGGCTGCCCCTCGCCGACCGCGATGTCGACGCCGCACTCTCCGGGAGGCTTGAGGATCGCCAGCGAGTGCGCGTCGCAGGAGCAGATCGCGAGCGCACCCGCGTCGTGGGCGGCCGCGGTCAGCGCGGGCACGTCCTCGATCGCCCCGAGGAAGTTCGGCTGCTGGATGATGACGGCGCTCACGGTGTCGTCGAGCTCGGGCAGTTCGGTCGCTCCGTCGTGCAGCGGCGCCTCCACGACCTCCATGCCCCAGCCGTGGGACATCGTCCGCAGCGTCTCCCGCGCGTGCGGGTGCACGCCGCGCGAGACGACGAACCGCGTTCGCGAGTTCGTGTGCTTGGCGATGTAGCCGGCGGCGGCTACCGCGCTCGGCCCCTCATAGACCGAAGCGTTCGATACCGGCAGCCCGGTGAGCTCCGAGATCGCCGTCTGATACTCGAACATCACCTGGAGCCCGCCCTGCGAGATCTCGGGCTGGTACGGCGTGTAGGGGGTGAGGAACTCGGAGCGCTCGATGATCGAGTCGACGAGGGCCGGGATGTAGTGGTCATACATGCCGGCGCCGAGGAACGAGAGCTCGTCCTCGGTGGAGACATTGCGAGCCGCAAGCGCGCGCAGCTCCTGAAACACCTCCACCTCCGAGAGGCCGGCGTCGAGCGCGAGCGGACGGTCCAGCCGCAGCGCGGCCGGGATCTCGGCGAACAGATCCTCGATCGATGTCACCCCGATCTCGGCCAGCATCTGCCGGCGATCCTCGGGGGTGACCGAGGTGTAGGTGCTCACGACAGCGAGGCCTCGTAGCTCGAGGCGTCCATGAGCGAATCGACCTCGGAGGGGTCCGAAAGCCTCACGCGCACGAGCCATCCCTCGCCATAGGGATCCTCGTTGATCGTCTCGGGCTTGTCCGAGAGCGCGTCGTTGACGGCGATCACCTCTCCCGACAGGGGGGCGATCACGTCGGAGACCGCCTTGACGGACTCGATCTCGGTGTAGGACTGGTCCTTGCTCACCTGCGCGCCGACCTGGGGCGGGTCGAAGAACACCACCTCGCCCAGCGCGTCCTGTGCGTACCAGGTGATGCCGAACGTCGCCTGCTCGCCGTCCACTCGAGCCCAGTCGTGCTCGGGGTGGTAGAGGAGATCGTCGGGGTAGGAGGCCTCAGCCATGCTCACGATGCCTTTCGGTACAGGGGCTTGCGCTCGACGATCGCCGGCCGCTCGGTGCCGCGAACGTCGATCTCGATGCGGGTGCCAGGCTCGGCACGCTGCGCGGAAACGTACGCCATCCCGATGCCGCGCTCCAAGCAGGGCGAGAACGTCCCGCTCGTCACCTCGCCGCCACCGATCACCGGGTTCCCCTGCCGGGGGATGCCAGCGCCGTCGATCACGAACGGCACGAGCTTTTCGGCCGGCCCATCACGTCGCACCGATGCGACGGCCTCGGAGCCGATGAATCCCGTCTGCTCCTTACAGCACCAACCGAGACCGGCCTCGATCGGGCCGCGGTCCTCGCTCAGGTCGTTGCCGTAGAGGTGGAAGCAGACCTCGAGTCTGAGCGTGTCGCGGGCCCCGAGGCCGACCGGGGCGGCACCGCCGTCGATCACCGCGTCCCAGACCAGAGGCGCATCCTCGGGGTCGATCAGCAGCTCGACGCCGTCCTCTCCGGTGTAGCCGGTCCCGCACACCAGCGCGGCAACGCCCGCCACGCGTCGCTCGACGGTGTGAAAGCGCATCGGCAACGGGCCGTCGGTCAGCCCGCTCACGAGCGCACGCGCGCGCGGTCCCTGGACCGCGAGCATCGCGAAGCGGTCGGCGGCATCGATCACGTCCACGTCGTAGCCCTCGGCGTGGGAGTGCAGCCATTCGAAGTCGCGCTCGTGATTTGAGGCGTTGGTGACCGTCAGGTAGTCGCACTCGGAGAGGCGGTAGGTGAAGAGGTCGTCGAGCACGCCGCCATCCTCCCGGCACATCACGCTGTACTGGGCGCCGCCCTCCGGGAGGCGACGCAGATCGTTGGACAGCACGTGCTGGAGGAACTCCAGCGCCTGCGGGCCACGCGTGTGAACCTCACCCATGTGGGAGACGTCGAACACGCCCACGTCGCGGCGGACGGCGAGGTGCTCGGATCTGATCCCCGCATACTGGACCGGCATCTCCCAGCCGGCGAACGGAACCAGTCTGGCGCCCGCTGCGGCGTGGCGATCGTGCAGCGGGGTTCGGCGCAGCGAGGTATCAGCCGGAGTCGACACGCATCGCAGGCTACAACTCCGCGCGGCTCCTCTATGTCCTGTGCGCTGGGGCGATCTGCACCGTCCTGTGGAAGATGCGCGCGACCACCGCGAACGCGGGCTTCGGCGCCCCGTTGAGATCGAGCAGTCCCTTGTGCAGGAAGGGCGGATCGGGCCACGGATTGCCACCGGTCCATCCGGGGGTCACCGCGAAGTCCTGCAGGGCGAAGTACAGCGCGCCCGAGAGCCAGCGCTTGGTGGCGAACACGTCCAGGTGGAAGGCCGCGGACTGAGCCTGAAAGGCGTATGTCCCGCGCTCCTCGACCGGGCCGGCCCGGTCGGCCTCGAAGCCGAACTCGGTGATCATGACCGCCTTGGTGGGGTAGCAGGCACGGAAGCTGTCAAGGAACGACGAGAGCGCATCACGATCGTCGGTCCCGCCTCCGCCGGCGTCGTACCAGCCGAAGTAGTCGTTCACGCCGAGCACATCCAGGGGCGCGTAGGCCGCCTGGCATGCCACTCCGGGCCAGGTGCTCAGCGCGATCCCGACCGGGCGCGTCGGGTCGAGCTGGTGGGCGAGCGCTGTCGCCGCGGCGATGTACACCCGCTCGCCCCCGGTGGGCGGGGTCGGCGGCTCGTTGCCGATGCTCCACAGCATCACCGACGGATGGTTCTGGTTGGTCGCGATGTTGGCGGCGAGGACGGAGTAGGCCTTCCGGCGCCACGCTGGGTCGCCGAGGAACGGGTTGTCGCCGTAGGCGGGGATCTCCGACCACAGCAGGACGCCGTCTCGGTCGGCAAGCTCCTCGAGCTGGGGGTTCAGCGGGTAGTGGGCGCGGATCAGAGTCGCTCCGAGCAGGCGGGCGGAGTCGATCAGGTGGACGATCGTGGCCGTCGAAATCGCAGCGCCCTCACTCGGGTCCTGCTCGTGGAGGTTCACGCCGCGGAGGTTCAGCAGCCGGCCGTTCAAGGTCAGCCGTCCGTCGGCGGTCACCGCGATCGTGCGCACGCCGCTGTAGCTCACGTAGCCACCGAGCGCGCGCCCCTTGGCGTCGCTCAGACTGAGGACCGCCCGGTACAGGAAGGGATGTCCGGGGGCCCACAGCTGCGGGTGGGCAAGCGTGGCGCGGGCGTGGGCGGTCCAGGTCGCGCCGCGGGCGATCTTCCGCGGCGGGCCGAATCCGAGCGGCAGCGAGCCGAAGCGACCGGCGAGGCTCACGGTCTGCGGCGTCCCGGTCGGATTGCGCACGGTGACGACCTCGTCGATCGTCGCCGGGCACTTGGCGCTGAAGCACGACTGCAGCGTGCGCACCTGGACCTGGGCGATGTCGGCCTCGGCCACGGAGCGCAGGTAGACCTCGCGCAGAAGGCCGCCGAAGTTCCACCAGCCGTTCTCGGGGCCGCCTGGCAGGTCGCCCGGGCCGTGCACGCTGTCCACGCGCACGACCAGATGGTTGACGCCGCTGTGCAGGTGCGTGAGGTCGAACTCGAACGGGAGGTAGGCGCCGGTGTGGGCGCCCAGCAGATGGCCGTTCAGCCACACCGTGGCCTTGTAGTTGACCGACTCGAAGCGCACGATCCAGCGCCGCGCGGCAGCCGGCACGTAGGCGGGGAAGGCCCCGGCCGGGAGCGTGAAGTCCCGCCGGTACCAGGCGATCCCGCCGAGCATGCTGGCCGCGGAGTAGTCGCCGGCGTTCCAGGCGTTGGGGACGCTGACGGCGCTCCAGCCGGTGCTCGCGGTCGAGTCCTGCCAGCGCTGCGCGAGACCCACGTCGCTGGGGTCGGACTGGAACAGCCAGGTGCCCCCGAGCAGGTAGCGGCCGCTCTGGCCGTCGCGGTAGAGGGCGCCGGGGGTGGGCGGTGTGGCGGTGGCTGCTCGCGCTGCGGCGGGGATCAGGACGAGGCCGGCAAGCGCGGCCAGTAGCGCGAGCGCCTTCAATCCCGGTGGCCGCGCGCGGGCAGCGGAGTCGAGGCGTGCAGGTTCAGCGAGTGACCCCTGCCCTTGCCCTTGCCCTTCTTGGGCTTGGCGGTGATGCGCACGGTCAGCGTGAGCTTCGAGGTGTTGCCGGCCTTGTCGGTGACGTACACGGTCAGGCGGTAGCGCCCGGGCTTGCGGTAGGCGTGCAGTCGGTAGTGGCGCCGTGTGATCTCGGTCGTCCTGTCGCCGTAGAGGATCTTGACCTTGGCGATCCCGGAGGCGTCGGCGGGCGAGAGCGGCGCCGGGGAGTCGGTGTAGACCAGGTGAAGCTTCAGCGGCGCGCCCGCGTAGGGCTGGCCGGTCAGGGTGATCGCGACCGCCGGCGGCAGCGAGTCCACGAACATCGACATCGTGCGGCCGGTGCTGGTCAGGCCGGCCGGGTCGGCGACGCTGACCTGGAATCGGTGCGGCCCCTGCGGGAGCGGCGCCGCCACGCGCAGGGCAGTGGCGCCGGTGGCGGCCTGCGCCACGCCGTCGATAGTGACCGTGTAGGTGAACGGCCCCCACAAGCCGCCAGCCGGCGACCAGCTCAGCACGGGCTGCGTGCTGCGCACGTAGCCGGTCGGCGCCTGCGGCTGCGGCGCCCCGGGCGGCTGGTAGAGCTGGGCGGTCACGATCTCATTGCCGGACGCGGTGCTCTGCACCCAGGCGACGGCGGCCTCGCCGGCGACGTTCCCGGCCGCTGTCAGCCCGGCGGCGGCGTCCGTCTGGCCCTGGCTTGCCGAGGAGAGCACGGTCTCGGTGCCCAGGCCACCGCTCTGGGCGGCGTAGCGGACGCGGATCTCAGGCTGGCCGGTGATCCCCGGATCGTGCTGCCAGGCGACGAGGCTCGAGAAGAAGCCGGCGATCGCCGGTGTCGGCACCGGCGCGCTCGCGTCTGAGAGCGAGTTGACCGGCGATGTCCCCAGCGGCCACTCGTTGTCGCCGAGGGCCATCGCGTAGACGTCATGGCTGACCGTGCGCTCCGAGGTCACCCAACCCCGGCCGTACTCGCCCACCGCCACCGTCGGGGCGTCCGCGCCCTCCGGCGGCGTCGGCGCGCCGTCGGCGATTGTGATCCCGTCGAAGACCGAGCCGCGCAGGCGGTCATAGAGCACGCGCGGCTCCGTCACGCTGCCGCAGGCCAGCTGCTCGATGAAGGCCACGCCGGCATACGAGGAGTCCCCGCCCGCGCCGATCGCCGGATCGCCGGAGGAGACCTCCGCGCAGCCGCCGGTCGGAGCGTCGGCCTGCTCGTAGACGACGCTCGGCGAGATGCCCCACACGCGTCGCGTGAAGATGTGGCCCCCCTCGCCCCAGGCCACGATCCCGACGCCATCCCCCGCGGCGGTCACCGCCGGGGCGCCCGCCCCCGCGCCCGCGTTATCGCCGGCGGCGAGGGCGTTCAGCGGCGCGCTCTCGAGCGCCCAGGCCCCGGCGTAGTAGTAGGCCGCCCGCACGTCCCAGCCCGACCCGTCGGCAGCCGCGAAGGCCAGGTAGGCCTTGCCGAAGACGCTCATCTGGATCGATGGGTTGGCGGCCCCCCCAGCCAGCAGGCGCGGCGCGCTCAGCCCCGAGCTCGTGCTCGTGCGCTGGACCACGTAGAGGTTGCCGGCGTTGATGAAGCCCACGATCAGCAGGCCGCCGTTGTCGGCGGCGATCACGGGCTGTGAGGAGGCCGCTGAAAGCGAGCCGTCGACCGCCGCCGGGGCCTGGAAGACGCCGCCCTGGAGCAGGGACACGAACACGTGGCCACCCTTCAGGTAGACCAGGCCTCCCGTGCCGTCTCGGGCGATCGAGCTGTGTAGCGCGACGGGCGCTGCGATCGCCGGAGTCGGGCCGTCGAGCACGCGCGGCGGAGCCGCCGTGGGCTGGGCCAGCGCGGGGGCGGCCCCGCATGCGAGACACATCACGGCGGCGGCGATCAGGCTGACCGCGATCGCCCACGGGCCGAAGCCACGCCGCCGGCGCGGTGCAGTGAGTCCAAGAGCGCCCCGCGCCTCCCACCCAGTGTCCGCCACTGGGCTATTACAACAACCGGACCGGACCGGAGGTTGCGGTGCGGCTCAGCGGTCCTTGAGGAACGACGGGATGTCAATCTCGTCGTCGCGGATCTCGAGGGCTGAGCGCTGCCGGTCGTCCATCGTGACGTCGCGGCCGGGGCGGACGGTGCGCACACCGGTCCCGGAGCCCGTGCCACGCACGTGGCCGTGGTCGAAGCCGGTGGCGATCACGGTCACCCGCACGTCGTCGCCGAGCGCGTCGTCGACGACCGCGCCGAAGATGATGTTCGCGTTGGAGTCCGCGGCGCTCTGCACGATCTCGGCCGCCTCGTTGACCTCGAACAGACCCAGGTCGTGGCCGCCGGTGATGTTCAGCAGGATCCCCATCGCGCCCTCGACCGACTCTTCGAGCAGCGGCGAGGAGATCGCGACCTTGGCCGCCTCGGCGGCGCGGTTCTCCCCACTGGCCGAGCCGATGCCCATCAGGGCCGTGCCGGCGTTCTGCATGATCGTTCGCACGTCGGCGAAGTCGAGGTTGATGAGGCCGGGGATCGTGATCAGGTCGGTGATGCCCTGAACGCCCTGGCGCAGCACGTTGTCGGCCTCGCGGAAGGCGTCGAGGATCGTGGTCCGCCGCTCGACGATCGCCAGCAGCTTCTCGTTCGGGATCACGATCAGGGTGTCCACGTGGTTACGCAGGTCCTGGATGCCGTCCTGAGCCTGGCGGGCGCGCTGCGTGCCCTCGAAGGAGAACGGCCGCGTGACGCAGCCGACGGTCAGCGCGCCGATCTCGTTCTTGGCGATGTCGGCGATCACCGGCGCGGCGCCGGTGCCCGTGCCGCCGCCCTCGCCCGCGGTGACGAACACCATGTCGGCGCCCTTCAGCGCCTCCTTGATCTCGTCGCGCGACTCGGCGGCCGCGCCCCGTCCGATCTCCGGGTTGGCGCCGGCCCCGAGTCCCTTGGTGAGCTCGTGCCCGATGTTCAGCTTGATGTCGGCGTCGCACATGGCGAGCGCCTGGGCGTCGGTGTTGCACGCGATGAACTCGACCCCGCGCAGGCCCGCATCAACCATTCGGTTGACCGCATTCGTTCCGCCGCCGCCGACGCCGACGACCTTGATCACTGCGAGGTAGCTTCCGCTGTCCATGTATACCGTCCGACCCTTAAGTTAGCGTTGAGCGTTTGTGCTCGCGTGCGCTCCTTGCGGAGTTTTGCACGTTAGGCGCTGGGATCGGTCGAAGTCAACGATTCTCCCTGTCGCGCAACGCGGATTGCAGATCGACCGACTCTCGAGGAAGGCCCGAGAGTTCGGCGTTTACGGGGTCAAGCTGTAGTTGAGGGTTAGTGTTATCCCCCAGGCAGCCCGGGAGTCTGTCCACTGGTCGTTGGCGCGCCGGTTGGCGATGTCGTGAGGCTGGACGGAGGCGAGTCGAGGCCCGCGGCGGCGCGGTCCGGGTCGGTGACGTCGACGTAGTCGGCGCCCTGGACCTGGGGGACCGCGAGCACGGCCAGCGCCGCGCGCCACTTGGCCTGCGGCCGCGAGGCGTCGCCGAAATAGATGCGCGGGCCGTTTCGAAGCTGCACGACTACCCCGTGCCAGTAGCCGCTGCGGATCGAGGCGATCCGCCGGAGGATCGGCCGAGGCGCAGCGGCGAGCACTGCCAGCTCGGCCAGAGCGCCGGGGTCGGTGACGCGGGCCCCGCCGGGCAGCGCCCGAAGCGTGATCGCGGGGAGCGCGCTGGCCGGGTTGTCGCCGAGCAGCGTGCCGTCGGCCGCGACCGCGACCGCCTGGCTTCCGACCAGCACCTTCGCCACTGCCGAGCGCTCCTTGACGACGATCCGCACCGCGTGCGGGAACTGGGGGACGACGCGGATATCGGCCACGTTCGGAAACGCGCTGACCGCGGCCCTGAGCGCGGGAACGTGCATGTCCATCGTCGTCATCCCCCTTGCCGCAGCCTCGAGTGCCGCGCGGATCGCGCCGGCGTCGGGCCCGCGCACGCCGACGATCGTGACCCGCTCGACGGCGACCAGAGAGGAGTCCCGCAGCCACAGCCAGCCGCCGAACAGCAGCCCGGCGCACAGCGCCACGGCCAGCAGCGCCAGCGTCCGGCGTCGTGGGCCCGTCCTGGCCCGACCCGGCCGAGCGGCGGTTCGCCGCCGCGGCGCGCTGGCCCGAAGGCTGCGAAGCAGGCCCTGGGCGCTCACTGCTCCGACCCCCGCGGGGAAGCGGGCGCCCACTCGGCCGGCATGGCGACCGGGCCCAGCGCCTGGACCTCGGGCTCGAGCTCCACTCCGAAGCGCTCCTTGACCCGACGACGCCCCTCGGCCATGACCGCGATCACGTCGGCGGTGGTGGCCTCGCCGTGGTTCTCGATGAAGTTCGCGTGCTTGGCCGAGAAGCCGGCGCCGCCGATCCGCAGGCCACGGCAGCCCGCGGCCTCGAGCAGCTGTCCGGCCGTCCGGCCCTCGGCGCGCGGGTCGTCGGGGTTCTTGAAGGTGGAGCCGAACGTCTTGATGCCCGACGGCTGGGCGGCCTTCCGTTTCGCGCGCATGTCGGCCAGCGTCGCCTTCACGGACGCGGAGTCGGCCGGCTCGAGGGCGAAGCTGGCACGAGCCACGATCTCGTTGGCCGCCAGGCCGGAGCGCCTGTAGTCGAAGCCCAGCTCGGCTGGAGTGCGCCGGTGCGTCCCGTCGGGAGCGACGACATCGACGTGCTCGAGCACCCGCGCGAGCTCGCCACCGTACGCGTTGGCGTTCATGCGCACGGCGCCGCCCACCGTGCCCGGGATGTTGACCCCGAACTCGATGCCGCTGAGGCCGGCCTGGGCAGCCTGGGCGGAGACCGCGGGCAGGCGCGCTCCGGCGCCGCAGCGGATGTGGGTGCCGTCGACCTCGATGGTGGCGAGCTCCTTGTCCAGCTTCACGATCAGCCCTGTGACTCCGGCATCGGCTACCAGCAGGTTCGACCCCGACCCCACGACCCCTACCTCGATGCCCCTGCTCGCCGCCCAGGCGACCAGGGCCTCGAGCTCGGCCAGCGTGCTCGGACGCGCGAAGAGCTCGGCCGTCCCGCCGGTGCGGATGGTGGTCAGGCGGGCAAGTGGGTAGTCGCGCTGGACTCCGGGCGGGAGGTCGGGCATCGCTGCTGGCCCAGGGTAGACGGGCCGTCGGCGGCCGCCCCCGGCCGTGGGTCGCAGCCTGGGTCGGGGCGTCCGCGGCAGGCCAGGCCCACGCCGCCCGCGGCCGCCCAGGCCAGACCACGGCAGCGCCCCCCGCGGCGGGAAAAAAGGTGAAAACAGGAATGGAGCCGGCGCCGAATCGCACGTTTCGTGCTCTGAGAGCACAGAACGTGCGCATCGAGCGCCCGTGATGCACGGCTTGCACGTTTTCTCATGCCTTGGCGGCTGTCGACGCCGGTCAGACGGCCACGAGCGAGCGGCCGAGGCTGTCCACGTTGCCGGCGCCCATGATCAGGACCAGGTCGCCTGGGCGCAGGGTCGCCTCGAGGAACCGCCGGGCGTCGGCGAAGCCGGGCAGCCAGGCCGTCGTCCGGCCACAGGCGGTGTCGGCTGCCGCGGCCGCGATCAGGTGCCCGTCGACGCCGGGAAAGTCCTCGGGCCGCTCCCGCGCGGGGTAGACGCCGAGCACGGCGGCGAGGTCGGCTGCCGCCAGCGCGGCTCCGAACTCGCGCGCGAGCGCACGCGTGCGCGAGTAGAGGTGGGGCTGGAAGACCGCGATCAGCCGGGCAGGCTCGAGCGTGCGGGCCGCGGACAGCGCCGCGGCCACCTCGGTCGGGTGATGGGCGTAGTCGTCGTACACCGGAACCCCGGTGGGGGTCGTCCCGAGCAGCTCGAAGCGCCGGCGCGCCCCGCGGAAGTCGCGCAGGGCCGCAACGGCGCTCGCCGGGTCGGCGCCCGCGAGCGTCGCGGCGGTCAGGGCGCCCGCTGCGTTCACCGCGTTATGGGCGCCGGGCACGGTCAGCTCGACCTCGTGCCCGCGCCAGTGAAAGCGCGAGCCGGAGGGTCCGAGCTCCGGCTCGGGGGCGTCGTAGCCGACGGCGCCGGGCGGGCACAGCCCCAAGAGCTCAGGGCGGTCCCAGGCGACCGCCCGCCCCGTGGCCGACGCCATGAACCTGCCCAGGGTCAGCTCGAGATCGAGCCGGGAGGCATAGGTCGAATGGTGATCGAGCTCGGCGTTCGTCAGAACCGCGATCTCGGGTGTGAGCTTCAGCAGCGAGCGATCGGACTCGTCGGCCTCGACCACAATCCACTCCCCGCTGCCCCAGGAGGCATTCAGCCCCGTCGAGCGCAGCTCGCCGCCCACGACGTAGGCAGGGTCGAGACCGGCGCCGCGCAGAGCGTGCACGATCATCGCCGTGGTCGTGGTCTTCCCGTGCGTGCCGGTCACCGCGAGGCAGCGCCCGAGGGCGGCGATCTGGGCCAGCAGCTCGGCCCGGTGCAGCTCGCGGCCCCCCGCGGCCTGGCGCTCGGGGTTGGAAGGCGGGATCGCGGTCGAGTACACGACCTCCGCCCCCTCGGGGACATTCGCGGCCCGGTGGCCGATCAGAGGCTCGATTCCGTGCTCGCGCAGACGCGCGCCATATGACGACTCGGCCCGATCCGATCCGCTCACCCGCGCCCCGAGCTGGTGGGCGACCAGCGCCAGGCCGCTCATCCCCGCCCCACCGATGCCGACGAAGTGAAGCGTTCGCGAGGACCAGTCGGCGGTGGGCATCGGCCGCCGAGGCTAGCCGACGCGGCCGTCCGACCCGGGCCGGACGCTCGGGTTGCCGGTTGTTTGAATTCTGACCACCTGGGTAGAACGCGGAGGCGGCCCAGCGTGGGAAGGGGCCGAAACCTCCACAAAACGTCCAACCCCTTGCGCGGCCGCCAACCTCGCGGCGCCCTCCAGGTTTAGAGCGACATGCCCCCACGTCCAACGGCCCTTCGGGCCGCCTTACTCGTCTGCGTCCTTTTTGCCCTCGCCCTGACCTCCTCGGCCTGGGCAGCGCGGCATCACCCGCGGCATCACCACCTCCATCCGCGAACGACGCGGAGCGGCTGCGCCGACCCCGACCACTTCCCTGCCACCCGCAATCCAGCCAACCCGCTGATGCTGCCGGTGGCGCCCGGCGCCAACCCCCTGAACGGCGCTCACTTCTTCGTCAACGGCGCCCATAACGGCGCGGCCGCGGGCGTGATCCTGCGTCTGCTCGGGATGGATCCCCACACCTTCCCGGCCAGCTACTCGTGGGCCCGCCTGAGCTCGGCCCTCCAGCGCGGCGGGCTCCACGCGCGCCTGGCCCACAACCCGGCGCTCGCCCACCAGGTCGCGCTGATGTCCAAGGTCGCCTCTCAGCCGGAGGAGCAGCGCTGGAGCCTGTACTCGGCGGGCGGTGGGCCGGGCAAGGTCTACA